>JBDLQG010000158.1:0-4857 GCA_039800705.1 Pseudomonadota bacterium | reverse complement strand
GGCGTTTCAGTTGCTAATAACATGCGTCGAATCAACAAACAAATCGATATTGCCGTTATTGAGCCTAGTGAAAAGCATTATTATCAAGCAGCGTTCACCATTATTGGTGGCGGTGAATCGACGCTTGCTAAGCATACGCGTAAAGAAGCGGATTTATTTTCCAAAAATATTAAATGGATTAAAGAATACGCGGATACATTTCAGCCTGAAATGAATACGGTCACGCTAAAAAATGGAGAGGTTATTGGTTATGACTATCTTGTTGTTTGCCCCGGTTTTCAGTTAGATTGGCAGAAAATTGCCGGCGCGAAAGAAAGTTTAAATAAAAATGGAGTTTGTAGTAATTATTCACCCGATACAGTGGAATATACTTGGGAATGTATTAAAAACCTCAACGAAGGACGCGCATTATTTACCCAGCCTGCGATGCCAATTAAATGTGCCGGTGCACCGCAAAAAATCATGTATATGGCCGCTGATCGTTTCCGCAAAAAAAGACTTTTAGACAAAATTAGTGTTGAGTTTTTCAATGTAGGTGGCGCCATGTTTGGTATTCCGTTCTTTGCAAAGCCACTAGCAAAGGTTGTTGAAAGCTATGGGATCAAAACACATTTTGCCCATAACTTGATTGCAGTAGATGGCGAGGCAAAAACAGCCACATTTGAATTTACTGATGCGGATGGTAATAAACAGCAAACAGTTGAACACTTTGACATGATTCACATCACGCCACCTCAAAGCGCACCGGACTTTATTAAAACGAGTCCACTAGCCAATGCCGATGGCCGTGTCGATGTTCATCCAAATACATTGCAGCACAATAAGTATCATAATATTTTTGGCCTAGGTGATGCGGCATCAACCAGCAATGCAAAAACAGCTGCGGCTGTTCGCAAACAAGTTCCGGTTGTTGTAGATAATATTTTGCATTTAATCAAAGCAGAAGCATTGTCGCCAAAATATGATGGCTACGGTTCTTGCCCGTTAGTGACTTCGTTAAATACTGTGTTATTGGCTGAATTTAGCTATGACAGTAAGATCACCCCCTCGTTTCCACTGCTCGATCCTCGCAAAAGCCGTTGGATTTGGTGGATTGGAAAAACCATTGGCTTCCCTTGGATGTATTGGGATTTAATGCTCAAAGGCATTCGTTTTGATATTCCGCATAAAGCCGATTATGCGAAAAAATTTGTTGATGAAAAGTAAAAATGACTTTTTTCCCCATTTTCAGCTGGTTAAGAACTTACCGTCGCGCTGATTTCAATGGCGATGTATTTGCCGGCATCATTACCGCTATATTGCTTGTTCCACAAGGGATTGCATTCGCATTATTGGCTGGATTACCTCCGCAATTCGGGTTGTACGCAAGTATATTACCGCCACTGATTTACGCGGTATTAGGAACAAGTCGCACGTTATCAGTAGGACCTGTTTCGATTGCCGCTATTATGATTGCGAGCGCACTGCAATTGCCCGACATTCGAGCATTAGGAAATCCCCTGCAAAGCGTTGTCATTTTATCGGCTGAAAGTGGGGTGATTTTGCTCATGATGGCCGTTTTTCGGATGGGGGGACTGGTGAATTTCATTAGTCATCCTGTCTTAACAGGCTTTACCAGCGGTGCCGCCTTACTCATTATCGGTAGTCAACTACCACAGACACTTGGGCTGCATTCGCCTACTTGTGGTGTGGATATCATCTGTTATCAATTATATCTACAAGATACAAATTTTAGTACGTTAGCAATCAGTGGGTTAGCACTTGGTTTACTGCTGTTTTTTGGTAAACCGCTTTCATGGTTATTAAGTGCATTTGGTGTATCGCCTTCCTTAATGACTGCAATGAGTAAATGTGGCTCCTTAATAACCGTGGCATGCACAACTTTTGCGGTGGGACATTGGGATTTAACGGCTAATCATGTTGCCGTGGTAGGTGAAATATCGGCTGGTTTACCGCATCTTAACGTTGATTTTATGGATATAGCAAAATGGAAAGTATTAGCCCCCTCAGCGTGTTTTATTGCGTTGATTGCTTATGTTGAAAGTGTCGCTATTGCTAAAGTGGTTGCTCATTTACGCAATGAAAAAATAGACCCCAACCAAGAATTAATTGCGTTGAGTTTTGCTAATTTTGCCACGGCAATTTCGGGGGGTATGCCTGTAGCGGGCGGCTTTAGCCGCACTATGGTGAACTTTTCAGCCGGAGCGCGAACACAAGTTTCTATGGTGATTGCGGCTCTCATTCTTGCTATTGCTGTTGTTTTGTTCACGCAGTGGTTTGCCAATATTCCCAAAGCGGCATTAGCGGTCATTATCTTAATGGCGGTACTGCCTTTAGTGAAATTCAAAAGTATTTTACATACTTGGCATTACGACCGAGGGGATGGTATTGCAGAACTAGCGACGCTAGTCAGTGTGCTTATTTTGGGAATTGAAGAAGGCATTACGCTTGGGATTTTCTTAACGTTTGCGAGTTATTTACGCAAGGCCAGTCATCCCCATATTGCCGTTGTTGGGCGACTTCCCAATACCAAACATTATCGTAATATCAAGCGTCACCAAGTTGAAACATGGGAACAATTACTACTCATGCGCATTGATGAAAATATTACATTTGCGAATATGAATTTTATTGAAGACTTTATTGAAGCGCAGCTGCGAGATGCGCCAAAGGTTAAACATATCGTGCTTATTTTTACATCGGTGAGCGATATTGACACCACCGCACTCGAAGCCTTAGAGCAATTAAATCAAAGCTTAAAAAATATCGGTATCACATTGAATTTTGCTGAAGTCAAAGGTTTTCTACTTGATAAAGTGCAAAAAAGTGATTTGTTTACGCAACTCAACGGCCAGCTATTTTTTGACGCAGAACAAGCTGTTTCAACATTAAACGCGTTATGAAAATAGTAGATCATTTTAAATGGGACATCGTGATTGCATTAACGATTAAATTCACTTTATTTGGACTGATATGGTGGCTATTTTTCGCAGGACAAAAAATAAACGTAGATGAAGAAAAACTCACGCAAAGGCTCTTTGGGTCTGCCACATTAAGCGAGGAAAAACTAACATGATTACCACCGACGTTGTCGATTTATCACGGATGCAGTTTGCCATCACGGCAATGTATCATTTTCTATTTGTGCCGCTGACGCTGGGATTATCGTTCATCTTAGCGATTATGGAATCGGTGTATGTCATGACAGGCAAGCAGATA
Organism: Pseudomonadota bacterium; assembly: GCA_039800705.1. GTDB lineage: Bacteria > Pseudomonadota > Gammaproteobacteria > Methylococcales > Methylomonadaceae > UBA10906. Next base: position 1,638 of record JBDLQG010000158.1, on the reverse strand, counting down.
TACAAAGACATGACCCGTTTTTGGGGCAAGTTGTTTGGCATTAACTTTGCCATGGGTGTGACGACTGGTTTAACCATGGAATTTCAGTTCGGGACAAATTGGTCTTATTACTCGCATTATGTAGGTGATATTTTTGGTGTACCGCTCGCTATTGAAGGCATGATGGCGTTCTTTTTAGAATCGACGTTTGTGGGCTTATTCTTTTTCGGTTGGGACAGAATGAGTAAGTTGCAACATCTGTCAACGACGTGGTTACTTGCACTAGGGACCAATTTATCGGCGCTGTGGATTTTGATTGCCAATGCGTGGATGCAAAATCCAGTGGGTGCAGAATTCAATTACGACACGATGCGAATGGAACTATCGAGTTTCGCGGATATTTTCTTCAATCCTGTCGCGCAGGTGAAATTTGTACATACCGTCGCGGCAGGCTATGTTACCGGCTCTATGTTTGTTTTGGGTATTAGTGCGTTTTATTTGCTCAAGCATCAAGACGTGGCATTTGCTCGTCGTTCGTTTCGTATTGCATCGGGGTTTGGTTTAGCGGCCATTTTGTCAGTGATTGTGCTAGGCGATGAAAGCGGCTATACCGTCGGTGAAGTACAGCGTGCCAAACTCGCGGCAATTGAAGCGGAGTGGGAAACGCAGGAAGCGCCCGCCTCATTTACCTTAGTGGGTTTTCCAAATGAAGAAACCCGCACAACCGATTATGCGGTGAAATTGCCTTATTTATTAGGATTGATTGCCACGCGTTCAATTGATGAAAAGATTGATGGACTCGATGTGATTCGTGAGCGTAAACGTCATCGCATTGAAAACGGCATGGTTGCGTATGAAAATCTGCAAATTTTGCGTCAGGATAAAAATAACGAAATCGCAAAAGGTATTTTTGAAAAGCATAAAGCGGATTTAGGTCATGGTTTACTGCTCAAAAAATACACGGATAACGTAGTCGATGCAACGCCTGCACAAATTGATTTAGCGATTAAAGATTCTATTCCCAAAGTGGCACCGATGTTTTGGACTTTTAGAGGTATGGTGTTTTGTGGTGTGATGATGTTATTTATTTTTGTGGCCTCGTTTTATTTCAACATGAAACGCGATGCGCATAACCAACGTTGGCTCTTGAAAATGGCTTTCTGGGGCATTCCACTTCCTTGGATTGCAAGCGAATTAGGGTGGGTGGTGGCAGAGTATGGTCGTCAACCTTGGACGATTGCGAATATTTTGCCTACACATTTAAGCACCTCCAGTTTAAGCCCTGACCAACTTTATAGCAGTATTGGTGGCTTTGTGGTGATGTACACCGCGCTACTCGTTATTGAGCTATTTTTAATGGTGAAATACATACGCCTTGGTGCAAGCAGTTTACACACCGGCCATTATCATTTCGAAAAACAAGGAGCAATACATGTTTGATTATGAAACGCTGCGCATTATTTGGTGGGGTATTTTAGTCTTTTTGATTTGTGGTTTTGCGGTGATGGACGGTTTTGACTTTGGTATTGCCATGCTGCTCCCCTTTTTAGGTAAAACCGATGATGAACGTCGCGTGATGCTCAATACCGTAGGGCCAACATGGGAAGGTAATCAAACATGGCTAGTGACACTAGGCGGCATTACGTTTGGTGCATGGTC
>JBDLQG010000157.1:0-4945 GCA_039800705.1 Pseudomonadota bacterium | reverse complement strand
TCTTTATTTAAAATAAAATCTTGCTCTTGCATACTCGCAGACAAATCCACCGCGAGCATAAGATCTCGACCACTGATGGATTGTTCTAAAGGCTCGCCTAACCATTGTGGGCGTGTGAGCGCAAAGACAAGCAATAGCCAAGCAAACGCAGCAAGCCAGAGGCTTACGTGTGAATTAACAGCCACTGTTTCGCTTTGATAAGGGGATATATCCGCTAAAAAAGGAACGCGCATTGCCATTTTGGGGGAGCGTGTGTTTTTGGGAGCAAACCGATAAACCAAAAACGGCAAAGGTAAAAGCGTGAGCAACCACGGCCAAACTAAATCAATCATTGCAGTTTTTTATGTCGTTTTAACGTTGAGGGTTGCGCATTAAGCCACGATTGAGCGAGTTGAAAGAGCGCTTTTAAATCAATATCAGGCGAGAGCGTTTGTTGATAAGGTGCTTCAATTAAGCAGCGTCCAACGCCATGCTTAAATCCAGCTTCTTTTAGAGGACGATCTAAATAATCTAACCACGCCCGTCCTGTTAAGCCGGCTACATCATCGTTTTTCTGTGCTGTACTCACAGCCACGCGCCGCAGCAAACAAGACAGTTCACACACTTTTTGAATATCGCTAAGTTTGTCATCGTGTTCAAGCTGTTTAATCAATTTACGCGCTAATTTTACAGCAGTCTTTTGACGTAATCGCTTTATGATAATAATAAGAAAAAACACGCAAATAGGAATGACAATGGCAAGTATCCACCATCCTATTGCAGGAGGAAACCAACCTATTGTTTCTGGTACATGAATATCTCGAATGGGTAATTCGTCAATGGGCGGCATAAATATCAACTCTTACATTTTCAAGCAAGTAAGGGGATCGGCTTGTGTACTCACCGGAATAAAAATCATACCACGTTGTTTTGCTAACGTTTGTAGCAACTGTTTTTTTTCTAAAAAATGCTGTTTGTAGACTTCTTGTTGTTCATGGCTGTTAGCGTTAATGGTGACATAGCGATTATTTTGTGTAAATTGATAGTACCCCACATTGGGTAAATTTTCTTCAAGTGGGTCATAAATAAAAATTAACACTACATCACAGTGCGCTGCCAATTTGGCTAATTGAATTTGCGCATAAGGCGTTAATCCACGAAAATCGCTTATTAAATATAATAGACTACTAGGTCGAGCATGAGAAAGTAGGCGACTGAGAACGGATTCTAAGTTGTCATTTACCTCTTGATTAGCAAGTTGCACTGGCTGAATGAGTGAATTTAAAAAGTGCAAAACAGCTTGTTTACCATTTTGTGGTTTTAATTCTTGACAATAGGTATCAAAAAAAAGTTGTCCACCACAACGATCGCCATGATGATGCGCAGCCCAAGCAAGTAGCGCGGCGAGTTTTGCCGCCATCACCGATTTAAAAACGCCACGGGACGCAAAGTGCATCGCATCACGTTGATCAACGGAAATAAAAACAGGGCGTTCGCGTTCTTCACGAAAAATTTTGGTGTGTGTCTTTCCTGTTCTTGCCGTCACGCGCCAGTCAATACTACGAATATCATCACCCGCTTGATAAAGACGCGATTCATTGAATTCCATGCCTCGACCTTTAAAACGGGAGATATAGCCGCCTGATTGTTTCGCACGAATCACACTGTGATGAAATGTTAAACCCGCAGCAGGACCTGCTAAATCGACAAGCATTTTTAGCGAAACGGTGGTGAGCGGTGAGCCCGTCGCATGATCCATGAAAGAAAACCTATTTATCTAAATATAGCGTGAAATAAGGCCGTGTGAGTAATCGCCTTGAATATTTGGCAATGGAATTTTTACTTCATACCCACCGCCCGACGCTTCTTGCATCGTTTGACCGTAGATACCTTCCATGTGTTCAATCACTACATCTTGATTGCCTTCGGGTAGAATAAGTTCAATTTTATCCCCAACCGAGAATTTATTTTTCGCATCAATGGTCGCTAAACCGGTTTCTTTATCATAATCGCGGATTTCTCCACAAAATTGTTGTTGATGACTTTTTGAATATCCAGTTAAATAATTTTGTTGTTCATGTGTGTGATGACGCTGATAAAATCCATCTGTGTAGCCACGATTGGCTAAATTTTCCAAAATACCAAGTGCTTTCGGGTTAAATTCACGACCAGCGAGAGCATCATCAATGGCATTTCGATACGTTTGTGCTGTACGAGCGACGTAATAATGCGATTTTGTGCGACCTTCAATTTTTAAGCTATCGACGCCAATGTCAACTAAGCGTTGAACATGTTCAATGGCGCGTAAATCTTTTGAATTCATAATGTACGTGCCGTTTTCGTCTTCCATAACGGGCAATAATTCACCTTTGCGGCCTTCTTCTTCCAGAAAGTAAATATTATCGGCAAGTGGGTGACGCTCCGCGCCGCCGCAACTCGCATTGCTAATGTCGCTCATCGACAATACGGCACTGTCTTCTGTTGGCAGCCAGTCACCTTCGGCATTTTCGTGCGCGGGTTTTGTGTCGTATTTCCAGCGGCATGAATTGGTGCAAGTACCTTGATTTGGGTCGCGATGATTAAAGTAACCAGAAAGCAAGCAACGCCCAGAATAAGCGATACAGAGCGCACCATGCACAAATACTTCAATTTCCATATCAGGGCATTCTTGGCGAATTTCGGCAATTTCATCAAGTGATAACTCGCGCGATAAAATAACTCGCTCAACACCCATTTGTTTCCAAAATTTAACGGACGCGTAGTTTACGGTGTTCGCTTGCACCGACAAATGAATGGGCATGTGCGGATGCGTTTCACGCATCATCATAATGAGTCCGGGATCGGCCATAATTAAGGCATCGGGTTTCATAGCGACCACAGGCTCGATATCTTTCAAAAAGGTTTTGACTTTTGCATTATGGGGAATCACATTTGCAGCAATAAAAAACTTTTTGCCAAGTTGATGCGCTTCATTGATACCAATGGCTAAGTTATCATGCAAAAAATCGTTATTGCGTACGCGCAAGCTATAACGAGGTTGACCTGCATAAACGGCATCTGCGCCAAACGCGAACGCATAACGCATATTTTTAATGGTGCCAGCAGGTGAGAGTAATTCGATTTTTTTCATTATGGGATAGAGCTCGAGCAAGCGTGCGAGATTGCCTAAAAATAGAGATAAGAATAATTAGTGTACTGCGGACATGAACAGCATCCATGCCCGCAGTCAATGTTTTAGTGTTGTGTAGCTGGTGTATAAAGATTATTAAACAAGCGAACCACAACAAACAACATGGTTTTTGCTAAATCGACTATGGATTCATGATAGGTATCACCCGATTCTTTCACGAAATCATCAATCGACATATTCATAAATTGCACCAAGCCCGTTTGGATAAATTCGCCTTCTTTTGCTTTAAAGAAGTCTTCTCGCATTTTATTGGCCACTTTATCGCTGACGTGGTTAGATGAAAGTAAAGGTGCAAGCTCCTTATCCAAAAGTACCGCTTGACGTTCCATCCATGTTGGATCGTCGTCGAACGTAGGCATTTTACCAAACACTTTTTGATAGACGCAAAGTACGTCAAATGCTAAATCAGCAAAGAATTGTGCCAAATTTTGGTATTGTTGATCAGCGCTTTGATTATCAATGATGGAGGGAAAAACATTAAATAAAGTTTGCGAAAACAAAGGTTGATCAATTTCAAATTGAATCAAAATATGTTTTCCCTTTTCTTGATCAATGCTGCGTGCATATTCCAAAGCTTCATAAAGCTCACGTTCAACGAGTTCGTGCATAAACTTCCTTTGTGTCTTTTAAAAATGTAAATATAAAAATAAATCGCTTAAAATTAAACCATTGCCGCCACAATCGCATTGCCCATTTCGATGGTACCTGCTTTGGTATTTGGGTTTAAATCAGGCGTAACATGGATGCCTTCGTTAATGACTTTTTCCACAGCGGTTTGAATGCGATTTGCCGCTTCATGTTCGCCAATATGGTTTAACATCATCACGCCAGCCATAATGACCGCTGTTGGATTGGCTAAATTTTGACCGGCAATATCGGGTGCACTACCGTGAACTGCTTCAAATAATGCAGCGTCTTTGCCAATATTTGCGCCAGCAATTAAACCAAGGCCGCCCACTAAGCCGGCTGTTAAATCAGATAAAATATCACCAAACATATTAGTACAAACAATCACGTCAAATTGGCTTGGATCCATGACCATGTGCATGCAGGTTGCATCGATAATTTTTTCGTCAAACGCAATATCGGGATAGCGGACAGCCGTTTCTCTTGCGATGTCTAAAAATAAGCCTTGCGTGTATTTTAAAATATTGGCTTTATGGCATACGGTGACTTTTTTGCGGTGATTATCACGCGCATATTTAAACGCATAGTCGATAATTCGCTCTGAAGCCACACGTGTAACGACCGCAAGACTTTCAGCAATATCTTTTTTGGGGCTTAAATAATGCTCCAAACCAGCATAAAGTCCTTCTGTGTTTTCACGTACAATAACAATATCCACATTGTCATAACGTGTCTGAACGCCATGCCAACTTTTTGCAGGACGCACATTAGCGTATAAATCATATTTTTGACGTAGCGCGACATTGATACTTCTAAATCCTGCGCCAATCGGTGTTGTTAACGGACCTTTGAAGGCCAAACGTGTACGGTCAATTGATTCCATTGTTTCGTCTGGAATGGGTGTACCAAAGACTTCAAAAGCACCTAAACCCGCGTGAGTTTTTTCCCAGTTAATTTTTGCGCCAGAAGCATCAATAATTTTGACAGCTTCATCCATAATCGATGGGCCAATACCATCGCCTTTAATGAGGGTTATGTTGTGCATAATGCTTCCTTTGATTGAATTAAGTCAAAATACTAGCCATTTCTAGTCGCCTGTATTTTACCGCAACACGCTCTGCTATGCAGTTCTTTCGAAAAAAGTTCCAT
>JBDLQG010000156.1:0-4977 GCA_039800705.1 Pseudomonadota bacterium | reverse complement strand
TAGCCAATATGAGCCATGAAATTCGCACACCTATGAATGCGATTCTTGGCTTATCTGAACTGGCGTTGCATTCAAATCAGCAGAATCAAAACGACTATCTTGAAAAAATTCATGGTGCATCTGAAAACTTAATGATGATTCTCAATGATATTTTAGAATTATCTAAATTAGATTCCACAGGCGTTGAAATTGTATCGGATTATTTTAATCTTGGCGAATTAGTGAATAATCTGAATAATTTATTTGAAGAAACCGCACGGCAAAAAGATTTACTCTTTCATTTAGCCATTTCATCCAATATCGAGCGTCATTTGATTGGTGATGCACTGCGGTTGCAGCAAGTATTAACCAACTTACTCAACAATAGCATAAAATTTACGCAAAAAGGGTTTGTGCGTTTGAGCATATCGGTTTCACAACGCGATGAGAAACATATCTTACTCAAATTTTCTATTGAGGATAGCGGTATTGGTATCACGCCTGAGCAGAAAAAATTGCTTTTCCAGCCATTTACACAGGCCGACACCTCAATTAGTCGCCGTTTTGGTGGAACGGGTCTAGGACTGGTTATTAGTCAAAAATTTGTTCATTTAATGGGTGGGGAAATCTGCGTTGAAAGTGAATTCAATGAAGGCAGTCATTTTTGGTTTGTTCTTCCCTTTGAAATTGCCAAAAAATCTCATAGCACAGAATTTTTACCCATCAAACAAAATAAACGCGCCACTTCTGAACAATTAGCAAATGCTGCACAATTACTGTTCAATAAACGTGTATTGCTCGTTGAAGATATGCCACTCAATCAGCAAGTAGCGAGTGAATTTTTACGTAACGCAAAATTGCGCGTCGTCGTTGCCGATAATGGACAAGAAGCATTGGAGTTACTTGAACATACGACATTTGATGTGGTTTTAATGGACATTCAAATGCCAGTTATGGATGGCCTAGAAGCCACCCGTTTGATTCGTGAGCAACCCAGATTTGCTACGCTACCGATTATTGCCATGAGTGCCGGTGTCACACTCGATGAACGTGAAAAATGTCATGCTGTTGGTATGACAGACTTTATTGCAAAACCGATTAACCCATTGCAAATGCTCGAAAAATTGAATGAGCTATTAATCAACTAAACTGAGCGTGCGATAGACATGACATTAAACAGATTGTTTCACTTGTTCAATAAGCGCGCACGCTTGTTCAAAATCGACGTTTCTGACTAAATGAGCTAAATTCGTAAATACTTCCACCCCCAACGCAAATGTCAATAACGCGCTATGTTCATTAAGAAATGTTAACGCTGCCATATCATCATCTTGTAGCAACATGTTTAACTGATTCACGGTAGCATTGATGTCCTCCACCTCCCAATGTTGGGGAATTTCTTCTCGCTGAGGTGTTGATAACGCGCTCTTTAATGCTTCAATCATTTGCGTTTGCAATATCTCAAAATGGACAAGTGCTTCGTTGATTTCTTCACGCGATGCTTGTTGCGCAATCATGGTTTCAATATGAGCCGCTATATCGTGAAGTGACATGGCACCAATGTTTCCATTCACACTTTTTGCAGTATGAGCTAATCGTTGCGCAGCTTCAAAATCGCTATTATTTAACGCATCAACAAGTGACGCTGGAACGGATTCTTGACCACGCACATAATTTTTGAGCATATTCAAATAAAGTGTCTTTTTTCCTAGTACACGCTGCATACCCAGTTGCATATCTAGTCCCTCAATAATGGGCAGATCATTGATTGGCAAAGGCTCACTAATGCTAAAATCATTCTTTAATTCTTTTAACTCTTCTTTTAGCGTTGGTCTTATCCATTTCAGCAGCGCACGAAAAAGTTCCTCAGGATCAATAGGCTTTGAAATATAATCATTCATTCCTGCATTTTTACAATTTTCCTTATCTTGCGGCATCGCATTTGCGGTCATGGCGACAATCGGTAAATGCGTGAATTTGGGGTCTTTGCGAATTTCAATTGTCGCACTCACACCGTCCATGACGGGCATTTGCATATCCATTAGGACGATATCATAATATTTATTGTTTATCATATAGATAGCTTCTTTACCATCATTGGCAATATCTACATGAAACCCTTCATCTGAGAGCAATCCTAGCGCGACTTCTTGATTGAGTTCATTATCTTCAACAACTAAAATCGATGTGCCATAAATAATTTTTAATTCATTAATAAGATTCGATAAATCGTAATCATCGACGGCTTCCTTTTCAGTGTCGACGTGATGATCGTGTGAATTACTCAGTAAACGCATCACCGAATCAAATAACAATGACGCATTCACCGGCTTAATAAAAACATCTTCTAAACCAGCAACTTCCATTTCTTTAAGCACTTCTTCACGCCCGTGTGCGGTGACCATAACAAGATGCGGCTGGAATTTCAGATTCAAGGCATGAATCGCTTTAGCTGTTTCGGCGCCATCCATCTCGGGCATATACCAATCAAGGAAGATAATTTCATAAGGCTCACCCACTTTTTCAGCCATGCGTATATATTTCAACGCTGTTGTACCTTTGGAAACTTGTGTAACACTTAACCCAATGTTAGACAACATATTTTCGAGTTCATAGCGTGCAATTTCGTTATCGTCCACAACAAGAACACGTCTGCCTTTTAAACTATTAACGTGCGATGTAGTATTTCGCGCCTTTTTCACCGCTTTTTTGAGTCTAGCAGTAAACCAAAATAAACTACCTTTCCCAAGTTCACTTTCAACTCCCACTTCACCATTCATCAATGTCGCAAGCTGCTTTGAAATAGAGAGTCCCAGTCCACTACCACCATATTTGCGGCTTGTTGATGAATCGGCTTGCTGAAATGATTGGAATAGTTTTTCTATGGCATCGCTGCTTAAACCAATACCCGTATCGCGTACGCTAAAATGTAAAAACAACTCATCATCCGATTCTTCTAACACCTTGACAGTAATAATAATTTCGCCTTTTTCAGTAAACTTCACTGCGTTATTGGCATAATTAATTAAAATCTGTCCTAAGCGTAGCGGGTCACCGTTGAGATACTCTGGTAAATTATCATCAATATCAAAAACGAGCGAAAGTCCTTTATCTTTTGCTTTATCTGAAATTAAGTTAACAAGATTGGTTAATACTTTTTCAATTTTAAAATCAACTTGCTCAATGAGAATTTTACCGGATTCAATTTTCGATAAATCTAAAATATCGTTAATAATACCGAGCAGATGTTGACTAGAACCTTGGATTTTTTTCACATAATCACGTTGTTTATGTGTGAGATGTGTTTTTGAAATTAAATGTGAAATACCTAAAATAGCATTCATTGGTGTGCGAATTTCATGGCTCATGTTGGCCAGAAAATCGGATTTCATCTGCGTGGTATCTTCAGCTATCTTTTTAGCATGATGTAAAGCAACATCGGCTTCTTTTTTAAGCGTAATATCACGCGCTGATACACAGACAAACGATTGATTATGCGCACTGGGTAATTTGCTTAAACCCACTTCAATGGGGAAAAGAGTGCCATCTTTGCGAACACCGTATAAATCGGATTTTGCACCCATCATACGTGCCCCACCTTCCTCCATAAAAAGTTTGCGCATCGCTGGATGGTCTAAACGCATCGATTCAGGTACAAGGTTATCGACATTCCCCCAAATCAATTCACCCGGAGGGTATCCAAACACTTCATCAGCACGTTTATTACACAGTACAATGGTACCTTCTGCATCAATGACTAGCATCGCATCGGGGGCAGACTCAATAATTCCTCTAAACCATTCTTCTGTTTCTTTTAGTTCGGACTGTTGCGCTTCGAGTTCAACAGCTTGCTCTTCAAGTTTTGCGGCTTGAATTTCCATGCGATCAGCTTGGTGTTTCGTTTCACGCAACAATTCTTGTGTTTTTAAATTACGATCAAGAATATCCATACTCATCGCAACCATTGGCATTAAAGCACTTAGCAACAATTTTTCAGATTTGCTAAATGGGGTAAAAAAAGCAATTTCAAGCACGCCAACTAACACATTCACACGTAAAATAGGATAAACTACAATATTTTTAGGAGTAGATTCCCCCAAACTTGAACGAATTTTGATGTAATCTTCAGGCAGGTTTGTTATGTTAATGAGCTTTTTTTCAAGCGCACATTGCCCAACTAATCCCTCACCTAGCGCAATGCGTGATTTATGTTCACTGTGCTCATGTTCACCGTAACTGCTAAGTAACTGTAATTCATCTTGCGTGTAAATATAAAATACGCCATAACCTGCGTTGATGAGCGGACAAATGGCGGAGAGAAATTTTTGTGCAAAATCGGGGAAGTTTTCTACTTGATAAAGGTCGGTTGAAATTGCCGCAAAATTATCTTTAATCCAGCGCTGCGTTTCCATTCCTCGGCACATCGTTTGCAACACGGCAGACGCTCGTGCAATAGCACCAATTTCATTTCTATCGTTCACATGGGGAATAACCACATCTAAATTCCCTGCGGCTAATCCTTCAATGGACGTTTGCAGCCGATTGATAGGCTCAGTGACTGATTTTCCAACCAACCAACCACTTATTGCTGTAATCAAAACACCAAAAAACATCAGTAAAAGTGAAATATGTTCACTTTCTTCACGCATTTTTTTGAGTTTTTCTGAAATGAAAAAAGCTTGTTGTTCTTTATTGTGACTTAATGTGGATAGCAATTCTTCTGCGGTATTTGCCGTAGTCAAAAAATCATTGTCTGTGATAAAACGCTCTAACGCATTTTCAGTGCTTTTATTTTCCTTGTTTGAGCCGCTTAACAGAATAGCTTGTTTAATATTCCCAAGATAATCATTAAAAAACGTATCAAAATTGGTTAATAACTTTTTATCTTCTGGAGATGAAAGACTGCTCCGTGCTACTGCAATTTCTTCTTGCAACATGACGGTTGATTTTGTGATATTACTTTTTGCTTGATTGTAGCGTGTCGCTTCTATTTGGGTA
>JBDLQG010000155.1:0-4987 GCA_039800705.1 Pseudomonadota bacterium | reverse complement strand
CAAAAAAAGACAAGGAGGACTTAACTGGGAATAAAATAATCTATGAAAGAAAAAATTAAGAAATTTTTATGCCCAGCAGACAAACACATGCATCTATAGCATTGGGTATCCCTATTTTAATTTGGATAATAGTTGGCTCTAAAATTCTAAACTTAACTTTTATGATAAGCAGCGTCTTATTCTTTTTTGGCAACTTAGCCCCCGATTTTATAGAGCCTGCCTACTATTTTACTCATCGTGGTTTTTATCATAGCCTAGCAAAAGTAGTGCTTCATACGCATTCACCATAGCAGGGAAAATAGCGCCTAGACCATCTTCACCATTCATACGTTCAACAAACCAGTCATGTGCTTTTTTAATGGCGAGCTCGTGGGCTTTTTTTGGAATCAATGGACGTGTCACTCGTCCTAACTTATCCAGTCCTAAAAAGAATTTGTTAAGTAGTGTACGCTCTGGGAAGTAATGTTGTTCTTCATCGGGATGCGTGACAAATAATTCCAATACATTGACATTATGCGGATTTTTGGCGGTCGCTTTGAGCGTGCATAAAATAAACAGCGGAATCATGACCGTGCGCGACCAATAAGACACTTTATCGATGTGGAACGGGAACCATTTAGGAAACAGCATGATTTCAACTGGAATGTAAGGTACGCCACGCCAAGGCAGTTGCTCAAAAGTCGCTAATGCAATGCGTGTAAATACATTGGCTTTTGCTGCGCCACCTTGACTTAAAATCCATTCACGCAGTTTTGTCATGTGTGGCGAATTAATATCATCGCCTGCCATTTTGAGCGCGTAATACACTTTCACAGAACAGCTAATTTCACCAATTCCATTGGTGAAAAGGGGGTAGCTACCATCTTCACTTTGACGAGAGCGCAAATACACTGCAATTTTAGCTTGCAGGTCTTCGTCAATATCATCAAGGTAGTGCATCATCATGATATATTCAGCGGGAATAGTACAATCCGCTTCAAGCTCAAATACCCAATAGCCTTGAGAATCTTGCAGGCTCAAAAGGGTGTTTTGTGCGTGCAAGATAGCTTTATCTAAATTGAATGCTTTGGAATGAATAGCCGTAGAGGAGCTTTCACTATTTTCGTTGCCGCTTGCATTTGGTGTGTCTTTAAACATGACTATCGTCCTTAAAAATCACTGAATTTTTTTGTATGTCCAATCATGCGACACAAGTCCGCGACTGGCGATGTTAAAAAGTGCAGTTAACAAAAAGTCACTGCGTACCGTTAAATTCGTTGCAACAATGGTTGCTTTGACGCTATTGCGTGTAATTTTTGCTTGCTCGGATACGTTAAAATCCAAGTTGCTTTTGATCTTTCGCAAGGTCAAAATCGCCATGCCCAGCGCCCATAAACAAAACTTACGAATACCTGTTTCATGAGAAGGAATTAATAAGGTATAGCGTAGTGCATTGTGAAGATGCCCTTGTGCGATACTAATTAAATGTTCTAATCCTTTGCTGAAAGCTTCATCGTTTGTTTCATGTGATAGATTTTTTAATTCAAAACCGGTTTCGGTAAAAATATCTTGTGGCAGCCAGCACACGCCACGCTGCGCATCGTCCCAAATATCTTTCAAAATATTGGTCATTTGCAGGCCTTGACCAAATGAAACAGACAGTTTTAATAATTCCGCTTCGTTCGCTGCTATGTCTGGCGAATAATGACAGAATAATTTAGCGAGCATTTCACCCACGCAGCCAGCAACGTAGTAACAATAGTTATCCATATCCGCAAGCGTTGCTAAACCATCGTGCAGATTTTGTGCCTGAAAAATAGGCATCCCTTTTGCCATAGTATTGACGCATTGGGTTAATGCCGACACTTGATCAGGCTCAAAGCTGTGCGTGATTTGAATCACACGCGGCAGTACATGAATTAATTGATGCTCTGCTGGAATGGTTTGCTCAGATAGCAAAGGCGCAAGTTCAATAGCAAAAAATTCAGCGTTTTGCCCTGTTGTGACGACATCAATAAATTCGCTACAAAAATGCTTTTTTTGTTCAGCAGAAAGTGAGACTTCATCTTCGATAGTATCGACAATGCGGCAGAGCAAATACGCATTAGCCACAACACCGCACAACGCTTTAGGTAGTTGAGGAATGGTGAGCGCAAAAGTCCGAGAAACGCCATCGAGTAACAATGCTTGAAATTGATCATCAGATAATTCGTGTAGCGATTTTGAATTTTCTAACGTAGTTTGAGTTTCATGGGTCATAGGTTTGAAGATACGATTTGCATTTAAGAGAATGAAAAATAATTTTATAGGGTAATAATAGACTTTTTGTTGGGGATTTGCAAAGCAATGTTGTTTTGTTGTGAATGCGCTAAAGCGACTTTTTTGTAAAATTGATTTATAACAAAAACAGAGACTTATTTAAATAAATTAAGTTAATACAAGATAATTTTAGGCAAAAACTGGAGTCATCTACTAAAAGAGAGTATTCTAGTCGAAAAATCCGATAAGCATATGAAAGCATTTATCTTTTTATAACATACTGATTTTTAAGTTAGATTTATTGTTGTTTTATAGCGACATTGTTGTTTGCGCTATAATTTATTCTATTTTTGGAGAAATTATTTTATGGGTGTGCCGTTACGTCAGCAGTTAGCTGTTGCGAGTTATTTAATCAAACAAAAAATGGGGGGTGTTAAAAAATACCCACTCGTATTAATGCTTGAGCCTTTATTTCGTTGTAATTTAGAATGCGCGGGATGTGGCAAAATTGATTATCCTGATGATATTCTCGATAAACGCTTATCATTTGAAGAATGTATGCAGGCCGTTGATGAATGCGGTGCGCCTATGGTTTCTATTCCCGGTGGTGAACCTTTAATTCATAAAGAAATGCCCCAAATTGTGGAAGGATTGATAGCCCGCAAAAAATTCGTTTATTTATGTACTAACGCGCTTTTGCTTAAAAAACGCATTGATGATTACAAACCATCACCTTATTTGACGTTTTCAATTCATTTAGATGGCATGAAAGAGCGGCACGATACGTCAGTATGTCAAGAAGGTGTATTTGATCGCGCAGTGGAAGCAATCAAATTGGCGCTCGATAAAGGTTTTCGCGTGACAATTAACTGCACACTCTTTCAAGGCGAAACTGCACCAGAAGTGGCTGAGTTTTTAGATTATGCGATGGAGCTTGGTGTTGAAGGTGTGACGATTGCACCGGGTTTTAGTTATGAACATGCGCCACAACAAGACGTGTTTATCAAAGGCAATGACATTAAAGAACTTTTCCGTGGTATTTTCAGAATCGGCAAAAATCGTAAATGGAAACTCAATCATTCATCACTTTATTTGGATTTTCTAGCGGGTAATCAGGATTACAATTGCACGCCTTGGGGAAATCCTACGCGCAACGTTTTTGGCTGGCAAAAACCCTGTTATTTACTTGCTGATGAAGGCTACGCGGCGACGTTTAACGAATTGCTCGAAACAACGCCTTGGGACAAATACGGCAATGTGAATAATCCAAAATGTGCAAGTTGCATGGCACATTGTGGCTATGAGGCAACTGCAGTTGAAGATATGTTAAAAAATCCACTTAAAGGACTTTTTACGGCTATTCGTGGCGTGAAAACTGAGGGTGATATGGTGAGTATTCCAACGCCAGAAGCGCCTCAATCGTCAACGCTTGCGGGCATTCCCATTAAAGTGGAATCAACGCATTAGAATTTAAGGTAAGGAGCTTGTGATGCGGTTGAAAAAATTAGCCATTCTCACTTTATCATTGAGCAGTTTGTATGCAACGTCCGCTTTTTCACAAGAAGAAAGCGCGACGGCGCGTCAAATTATTGATAAATTTCAAACTGAGTTAATCCATGTCATGAAAGATGGGAAAAAACTGGGTTATGCAGGGCGTTATGAAAAACTTGAACCTGCGGTTGTGAATAGTCATGATTTACCAAAAATTGCGCGTATTGTGGTTGGCAAAGAAGGCGAAAAGTTAACAGAAGAACAACAGAAAAAATTAGCAGATGTGTTTACGCGCATTAGTGTGGCTTCTTATGCGCATAATTTTAAAGATTTCAGTGGTGAAGAGTTTATTATCGATTCCGAAGAGGAAACGAAAAATGGGGGAGTGGTGATTCATTCACACCTCACTATTCCCGATGATAAACCGGTGAAATTCGATTACATGCTCAAGGAAAAAGGCGCTAGTTGGCGAATTATTAACATTATTGCCAATGGTGTGAGTGACTTAGCCTTGAAGCGTTCAGAATACACCGCAATTTTGCAGCGTGATGGATTTGATGCGCTCATTTCGCAAATTAACGAAAAAATTGATAACTACGCAAAACAATAATGCGGAGAATAAAAATAATGATAAAACGCAGTAGCCTAAAATTAACCCTATTGGCATGTGGTGTTATTTTATCAACAAATGTGGTTGCTAAAGATAACGCTAATATGACAGATCCTTACGAAAGTTTTAATCGTAAAATGTATGATTTTAATGAGAGTGTTGATCATTACGTGGCCGCACCAATAGCCAATGGGTATAAATCCGTTACGCCTGATTTTTTGCAAACGGGTGTGTTTAACTTTTTCAATAATTTGAAAAATTTTAATGTTGTGATTAACGATGTACTGCAAGCGAAGTTTTCGCAAAGTGCGTCGGATATGGGTCGTTTAACCATGAATACAACGGCGGGGCTAGGCGGTTTTTTTGATATTGCAAAACACATTGGTCTTGAACAAAACGATGAAGATTTTGATCAAACGCTCGCGGTTTGGGGGGTTCCCAAAGGCTCTTATTTGGTCATGCCACTGATTGGGCCAATGACGATGCGCAGCGGACCAGCATCTGCATTTGATGCCGCAACTAATCCCGCAAGTTATGCGAGTATTCCTGCTAATTATATCAGTGCGCCAGTACAATTTATGAGTGCGTTGAATGCGAGAGCAAACGCTGAAGGTGCTTTGAAATTTATCAATGAAGCTGCCATGGATA
>JBDLQG010000154.1:0-5023 GCA_039800705.1 Pseudomonadota bacterium | reverse complement strand
ATTTGGATGTATTTTGTTTATTTATCTAACGCTTGAAAAGAAGGAAATCCACTCACAATACTTCTTTTTCTGTGAGTGTTGCGTATAATGGCATCATATTTAACCAACTTTTTGAGTCGGTTAAGTAGATATCTTCTTTTCATAAACCTTTAAGGGACAACATGAACATCTTTAAAAAAATTGCTTTATCTATCGCTATGGTTTCTACTTTTGCTGCGGTTTCAGCTCCTGCATTTGCTGCTGAAGAACACAAAGATAAAAATGCTGTAGTAAGAGCGGCTGGTGAAGGCGCTGGTGCAAAAATTCAAGAAGCAATTTCAATTGCCGATCAAAACGGCGATAAAGCAACATTCATCGCTGCAATTGGTGAAGCTCGTCAATTACAAAAAGAATTCCGTTATGAACAAACAGAACGTTTACGTCAAAGATTAAACGACAAATTACGTGCTGCACGTGAATCTGCAGATGAAAATTTAACACAAGCTGGCGCTTCAGCTAAAGAAGCATTAGTTGTTTTAAATGAAATGAAAGAAATTTACGAAGCAGCTCACAAATAAGACTGTTTCGAAAAAATTTTCAGATACCAATTACGCCGCTGGTTTTGATAAATTAGCGGCGTAATTGTTTAGAAACTTTAAAAACCTAAATTTGTTCGCCTGCGACGTTATCATTTAAGAAAATAAGTATCTCTTCATAATGTTCAAAATTGCCGTATGCCAGTAATAGTTTCGCATATGCCGCCTCAATTGAGGTATTCCAAATCATTTCTGCACCTTCATAATTTTTTAATTCAATAGTTGATTGATAAAACTGCGTCGATTTGAACGCAGGTGCAAGAAAGACAGGAATATTAAGTGCCTTACATCGTCTAATAAAATAAACCAGCGAATAATTGTGTCCATATTCAGGCGTTGTACATGCCGTGCCTGAGTGATACAAATCGTGGAGTATGACGTCTACGTTGTCTAAATTGAAATTATCGTAGTTTATGCCCGGATAAGGCTTTATGATTAAAATACGAGTCGAAAAATTCGGTTTTAGCTTTTTTAGTGCTTTGACGGTGTGTTCTATTTTGTGATGTGGTGTTACACTGAAAAAATCACTACTAAGTTCTGGTGAGCAAGTAAGATGCGTTCCATAATGCAATGTAATGTCTTGTGAATGTGTATTTCGATAAGGAACAAATACGCCCCGTAAATTTCCCTCTAAAATTTTATTTACCGCATAACTAAAATTATCAAGGCCGTTTGCCCTCTCATCACTTAAGGGATACTGACTGGAAACTAAAAAAATAGGGACACTGAGTGCGTGGAAATACAAATGGATTGCGGATGATGTGTAGGCTAATGTATCGGTACCATGTGTAATGATAATGCCATCATAAGCATTGGGGTTCGCATTTTCAATAGATTGAATTAACGTTGTCCATGTTTCTGGTGTGAGATTTTCACTCAATATTTCATAGGGTTGCAGTGTGGTGAAATGAGTTTTTACGTGGGGATTGCGCGTATTGAACTGCGACAGAAGTAAAAAATGCGTTTGAGTGTCGGTATTGATTTCACCGTTACAAACACTTGAGCCAATAGTCCCGCCGGTGAATACCACTAGAATATTTTTCATAAATGTTATGCCTTTTTTCCTTTTGCATTAAAATTATCGCTTTAATTTAAAGCATAACAAGCTCTGGTCAAAATGAAAATATCCCTTATTGTTGCTATGTCAGAAAATCGCGTTATTGGGCGTGATAATAAAATGCCTTGGCATTTATCGGCTGATTTAAAGCGTTTCAAATCTATTACAATGAATTCGCCTATTTTAATGGGGAGAAAAACATTTGAATCTATTGGTAAGCCTTTAATTGGACGAACTAATATGATTTTAAGCCATAATTTACATTTTCAACCAGAAGGTTGTCTTGTTTTTTCTGATTTCACATTGGCTTTAGCGCAAGCCCACCATTACGGACACGAACTTTTTATTATTGGTGGCGCAACACTTTATGAAATGGCATTGCCATTTGCTGAGCGTTTGTATTTAACGCAAATTGAAGCCGAATTTGACGGTGATACTTTTTTTCCTGAAATTGATAAATCGTGGAAAGAAGTGGCCTGTGAGCATATTTTGGATGACGAAAAAGTAGATTTTACTTATCGATTTTTAACTTTGGAAAAATGTGAGTTATGACAATTGAATTTTATTCATCAACACCATTAGGTGGTTTATCTGTTTGCGGTGAAGATGCAGCAGTTTTTTTGCAAGGACAAACGACGTGTGATGTGAATGGACTAGAAGATAAGCAAGGATCTTGCGGAGCATTTTGTAATGCGAAAGGGCGTGTTATTACGACGTTTTATTTGATTAAAATCGAAAATAATTTTTTACTGATTTTGCCCAATGCATTTTTGGGTGGTATTCAAGAGCGGTTAAATCGGTATAAATTACGCGCCAAAGTTAATATTAGTGAAAGCTATTTAGACATTAATACGTTAAATTTACCGAAAAATTTACCTTGGTTGACACCTGAAACCAGCGAAGAATTTATCCCGCAATGGCTCAATTTAGATAAATTGGGGGGCATTAGTTTTACTAAAGGATGCTACACCGGGCAAGAGATTGTGGCAAGGACGCATTATTTAGGTGAGGTAAAACGTCGATTGTTTCTTGCCACGTATGAAAATAAACTAGACGTAATAATTAGCAATTCCCTTGTTATTGATGAGAACAAAGCAACAGTCGGACATGTTTTACATGCGCATGAGGGCGTCATGCAGTGTGTGTTAAATGTGGATTCACAACATAAAGTGCTACGATTAGCGAACTCTTTTCAAGAAATTTTAGTGATTAAGGAAATTTTATGAATGAAATGGCAGCGGCACGTTTTCGGCGGCTTGGGATGTTAACCATCTGCGCGGTGTATTTTGTTATTTTAGTTGGTGGAATTGTTCGCGCTTCTGGCGCAGGAATGGGATGTCCAGATTGGCCAACTTGTTTTGGACAATGGGTTCCGCCTACTTCGGAAACGCAATTACCTGCGAATTATCATGAAATTTATGCACAGCGTGGTTATGAGAATACCCAATTTAATCCCGTCAAAACATGGACAGAATATACTAATCGTTTGATTGGTGTGACAATTGGTTTTTTGATTTTTCTCACAGCATGGTCATCGCGTATCTATTTTAGAACAGATAAAACGGTTTTTTATTTAGCGATAACCGCGTTTTTGCTAGTGGGTTTTCAAGGTTGGCTGGGTTCAACAGTGGTGGCAAGTAATTTAAAGCCATTGATGATTACCGTTCACATGTTGGTTGCTTTGTTTATCGTAGCGCTTCTGATTTATACCATTACACGCTCGCAACGCGAAACTTTTGCATCTATTGATCTAAACGTATTACCAGTGAAATTTAAGACCATTTTAAAGCTCGTTATGTGCATGACTTTGCTGCAAATTGCCATGGGAACACAAGTACGTGAAGCCGTCGATTTTATTGCACATGAACATGCTTATATTGAACGGCAGTTCTGGCGCGAAGATTTTCCGATTATTTTTTATGTGCACCGCTCTTTTTCGTCATTGATTTTATTCACAAATGCGTGGTTGGTGTGGCGTTTGTTTCAGCATGTTGATAAAACACATCCGCTTGTTCGTGCAGGTTTTTTATTATTTACTTTAATTATTACCGCCATTTTAGCGGGCGTGAGCCTTGATAGATTAGGCATGCCGCCAGTAGCGCAACCTATTCATTTATTGATGGCAAATTTAATTTTTGGCGTACAGTTTTTTATGTGGATGGCGCTGCGTTACAGTACGCAAAAATCATAATCACAAAAAAGGTCGCGCAAATGAAACAACTTGCACGACCTTCAATAGATATAATTAAAAAAATGGAGATATAATTAAAAAAATGGTTTATACAATTAAACCATCTTCCATGTGCAAGACTTTACCAAGTTTTGCGGCCAAATCGTGATCATGTGTCACAACCAAAAAGCTTACCTGTAATTCTTGATTAAGCTCAAGCATGAGTTGGTAAACCGACTCAGCTGTTCGGCTATCCAAATTCCCTGTCGGCTCATCCGCTAAAATTAACGCTGGATTGTTAATTAATGCACGAGCAACAGCGGCTCGTTGACGCTCACCGCCTGACAATTCACCAGGTTTGTGTTCGATGCGATGCCCAAGTCCTACGCGCTGTAATATTTTTTTTGCGCGGATTTGTGCATTTTTTACCGATTCATTGCCAATTAACAGCGGCATCGCCACATTTTCAAGTACAGTGAATTCACCGAGTAAATGATGCGATTGATAAATAAAACCGAGGGATTGGTTGCGAAGTTTTGCAAGTTTTCCACTGCTGACGGTATTTAAATTTACGTCATTTAAAATGACTTCTCCGCTGGTGGCTTTATCAAGACCGCCAAGTAAATGAAGTAGCGTACTTTTTCCTGAGCCGGAGGCGCCCATAATGGCAACGCGTTCACCGACGCTAATTTCTAAGTTAACGCCTTTTAGTACGTCAACATCCAAATCCCCGTAACGTTTTACTAAATTTTGGCATTTTAGAATAATTTCTCTACTCATAACGTAACACTTCTGCTGGATTAATTTTTGCCGCTTGCCATGCTGGGTAAATGGTAGCTAGTAAAGATAAGAAAAAAGCCATACCCGCGATGGCGTAAACATCCGACCAAACGAGTTTTGAGGGGAGTTCGCTAATGTAATAAACGTCAGCAGCCATAAATTGAACGTGAAATAGTTTTTCAATGGCTGGCACAATGGTTTCAACATTTAACGCTAAAATCACGCCGCCAACGGTGCCTAGTACAGTACCTACGATACCAATAATGGCACCAAGCACCATGAAAATGCCCATCACAGATTGTGAAGTTAAGCCTTGTGTTTTCAATATAGCAATATCACCACGTTTATCTGTGACCACCATTACAAGCGTGGAAACAATGTTGAAGGCAGCTACAGCGACAATGAGCAGTAAAATAATAAACATCACACGTTTTTCCGTTT
>JBDLQG010000153.1:0-5025 GCA_039800705.1 Pseudomonadota bacterium | reverse complement strand
CGCGTGGTCGATAAATCTGTTTCCTTGAATCTAAAATTAAACGCTCCTTTTCCACAAATTTAAAATTTTCGGTGATGTATTATGGCTCTTATTAAAAAATCCTCGAGCGCATCTATAGCAAAAAATACTGAACGCTCAGACTCAGCTGACGTGCTTCGCAACGTAGAAGTTCAACGCAAAAAAGCG
This sequence comes from Pseudomonadota bacterium, assembly GCA_039800705.1. Classification (GTDB taxonomy): domain Bacteria; phylum Pseudomonadota; class Gammaproteobacteria; order Methylococcales; family Methylomonadaceae; genus UBA10906. The sequence continues at coordinate 4,839 of JBDLQG010000153.1, read as the reverse complement.
AGAACACTCGCCAAACAACAACAAGCGGCAGAACGTATTGCTGCTGCAACAGGTCAATTATCCTCAGGTATCAATGAAGCAGCTTCTGCTGCTGAAGAGCTTCGTCGTGCATCGGATCAAATCGCTGCAGGTGCTGAGGAAGCATCGGGCGCTTCGGAAGAATCGACCGTAGCATTAAAACAAGTGGTCGGCGCGATTGGTCGTCAACTGCAAAACGCAGAACTCTCTCAAACAAAGGGCGATAATGCTTATAACTTGATTGCGCGTGTTAGCGCGGATATCAATGATTTGATTAACAATGTTGGGCAAGCCGCTAGACGTCAGGCTTTGTCTGTTGACATGGTAAACGAGTTGGAGAATCAAGCGGCGAACATTGGTGATATTGTGAAAGCCGTTGCGCGTATTGCGGATCAAACTAACTTATTAGCTCTTAACGCGGCTATTGAAGCAGCGCGAGCAGGTCAGCATGGCAAAGGCTTTGCGGTTGTTGCCGATGAAGTACGCACCTTAGCGGAAACCTCAGAAAAAAGCGCCAAACAAATTCAAGAATTAGTCGCACAAATTCAGCGCGAAGTCACCATTATTGCCGAAGGCATTAATACCTCAGCCAAAACCGTTGAAGTGGAAGTTGAGAATGGGCGTTTAATTACAGAGCAACTTGAAAAAATTCGTGGAATCAGCGTGGAAGTGGTGGAAGGTATTCGAGAAATTGCTACCGGTGCGCAACAATCCGTAACCGCTTCACAGCAGGCATTAATTGGTTCAGAAGCCATTGCCGCTGCCGCTGAAGAACAATCTGCTGCCGCTGAAGAAACCAGTAAAACCATTGATGAACAAGCACGGGCACTCTCGGAATGTGAGCAACTCGCCCAAAGTTTATCTGAACTGGCTGAAGATTTGAAAACCTCAACGGATGTGGCTAAAAGTGCTGAAGAAGTGGCTTCTTCAGCGGAAGAATTATCCTCAGCGGTGCAAGAAATCAACCGTTCTGGTTCACAAATCATGGAGGCGATTAATCAAATTCGTGAAGGCGCACGCTCACAAGCGTCAGCGACTGAAGAATCGGTTTCTGCGTTGACACAGATTCAAAAAGGGTTGGAAATTGCGCAAGAGCGTGGTACAAAAAGTTTAGATGCGGTGCGTGATATTCAAGATTCATTGGCAACCAACAAAAAATTGGTGGATTCATTGATTAGTGGTATTGGAAATTCGATGTCAAGCACGCAAGACAGTATTAAGCGCGTGACTGATTTGGAATTGTTATCACGTCGTATTGATAAAATTGTTGACGCGATTGCGACGGTGTCTATTCAAACCAATATGCTAGCAGTGAATGGTTCGATTGAGGCGGCTCGCGCGGGTGAATTTGGTAAAGGCTTTGTGGTGGTGGCAACCGATATTCGTAATCTAGCGCACGATTCAGCCGAAAACGCAGATCGCATTAAAGATTTAGTAAAAGGTGTGCAGGATCAAATTGGCGTGGTAGGCAAAGACTTAGCGGAAATTGTCGTGAGCGCACAAACAGAAGTCGAAAAATCAAAATTAAGCACCAACAATTTACAAATCATCGAAACAGACGTATCGGAAATTGAAAAAGGGGCGGCGGAGATTTTAGCCGTTGCAGATGAAATTGCAGCTGCAATTAATCAAGTCAAAACGGGTGTGGATCAAATTTCAGCTGCTGCGCAAGAAGCTGAAAAAGCCGCAACTGAAGCTGCAGCAGCAGCTACGCAGCAATCACAAGGTGCAGAAGAATTGGCCTTAGCGATTGAAGAAATTGCATCATTAGCGGATGAATTGCAAAGTGCATAAACCTTACAATTCAATCTTTAGGAGATTGTTATGACTAACGAAAATCTAAATGATCAGCCCGATGTCGAGCCGGTCGAAGATTTAGTGCAGACGTTGCCCGTTGATGATGTGCAAGAACTTGATGATATACAAGCCGAAGAATCCAATGTACAGCAATTCGTGACGTTCTATGCAGGCGGGGAAACCTTTGCTGTCGATATGGCGCCTGTACAGGAAATCATTCGTGTCCCTACTGTTGTGCGAGTTCCATTGGTCCCCGATACGCTTGAGGGGTTAGCGAATTTGCGGGGTAAAGTATTGCCTATTATTTCGTTGCGACGGGTGTTTGGGTTTCCCGAACAAGAGTATAACGATGCGACGAGAGCGATTGTGATTGATTTAGGTCAGCCTTTGGGCTTTGTCGTAGATCATGTGGCGAGTGTGGTGGGCGTAGAACTCAGTAAAGTGCAAGACGTGAGTTCTATTGGCGGCGTGGTGAATACCGAATTCCTTGCAGGATTGCTCAAAGATGTTGGCGGTGTATCCATGACGATGATTGTGGATTTTGCTAAATTAATTTCACATGAATTTTCAGATATTGCTCGTGCGTCGACAAATACATCGGCGATGCACAGTTTAATGGAGCAAGAACAGCATGTTGAAGATGGGTTTAGCGATGAGTTGCATTTAGTGAGTTTTAGCGTTGCAGAACAGGAATACGCTATTGATATTCAAAGTGTGCAGGAAATTGTTCAAATTCCCGATCAAATTATCCATGTTCCGCATTCCGATTCACACGTTTTAGGTGTGATGACATTGCGTCAACGTATGTTGCCGCTGGTGAGTTTGCGCCGTATGTTTGCGTTGCCGTTTCAAGAAGTGGATGAGCGAAGTCGAATTGTGGTTATTTCAGTGGGCAATGCGGCTGTGGGCGTTGTCATGGATACGGTCAATGAAGTCTTGCGCGTATCGAGAAATGACGTTAGCGTAATGCCTGCCATGTTAGCGCGGGATGGTGATTTGTCTGAAATAACTGAAATTTGCCGTTTAGAAAATGGTAAACGTTTAGTGTCCATTATTTCAGCGGATAATATGTTCCGTCATCAAGCCGTACAGGACGCGTTAGGTTCAGTTGATATTACGCAGGGTGATGAAAGCGATCACCGTAGCACGAAACGTGATGTGATTGAAGATGATGAACAAATGGTGGTTTTCCGTCTTGGAAATGAAGAATACGGTGTGCCCATTGAGAGTGTTCAAGAAATTGTGCGTATGCCCGAAGAATTAACGCATATTCCAAAGGCGCCTTCGTTTGTTGAAGGGGTGATGAATTTGCGTGGTAGTGTATTGCCGGTGATTGATCAGCGTTTGCGTTTAGATTTACCGAGTTTGGAGCGCTGTGAGCAGCAACGCATTATGGTATTTTTATTTGACGAATTGCGTACGGGCTTTATTGTGGATTCGGTTGCCGAGGTACTCAAAATTTCGCGCTCTGCCATTGAACCTGCACCGCATTTATCAGTAGGTCAAGCGAATTTAATCTCACGCGTGGCAAATTTAGAAAAACAAAAACGGTTAATTTTATTAATTGATCCAACGCAGTTACTTGAATCACAAGATGTCAAAAAATTAAATGCGATGAACGTTTAACAATGATAAAAAAGAGGTAGGGACAGATAATGATTTGCCCCTACGTCTTAATTTATCAATTAAGCGGCAAAATTTTTCGCTGCAAAATCCCAATTGACGAGTGCCCAGAATGCTTCTAAATAAGCAGGACGTGCATTGCGAAAATCGATATAGTAAGCATGTTCCCAAACGTCACAGGTCAATAAAGGCGTTTGACCAGCAGTTAACGGGCAACCCGCGTTGCTTGTGCTAACCAACGCTAAACTGCCGTCCGCATTTTTCACAAGCCAAGCCCAACCAGCACCAAAGGTGGTCACAGCGCATTTGGTGAATTCTTCTTTGAATTTTGCAAATGAGCCAAAAGTACTGTTAATGGCATCCGCAAGTTCACCTGTTGGCTCACCGCCAGCGTGTGGCGCTAAACAGTGCCAGTAAAAAGTGTGGTTCCAAATTTGTGCGGCATTATTGAATACACCACCAGAGGATTTCAAAATGATTTCTTCAAGTGACAAGCCTTCAAATTCAGTACCGGGGACTAAATTGTTTAAATTAGTCACATACGTTTGATGGTGTTTGCCGTGGTGAAATTCTAACGTTTCAGCAGAAATGTGGGGGGCAAGCGCGTCTTTTGCATACGGTAAAGCGGGAAGTTCAAAACTCATAAAATCTCCTAAAAGTAAATACCAAGTAATTTCATACGAAAATAACTTTAGCACTGCTAGCCAATTAAATAAAGTATCAGATTGAAATTATTTTATAATCCACACTCTTTATTATATCCACTATTTATGAAAACAGAATGATGACAAATCAAAATAATACACCAATTAAAATCGATGTTGAAGAAGGCAAAACCTATGGCTGGTGTAGTTGCGGTCTTAGCGCGACGATGCCGCTTTGTGACGGTACGCATAAAACAGCCGATACAGACAAACGTTCGGTGAAATTTGTCGCTGAAAAAACGGATAGCGTGTATTTGTGTGCGTGTGGAAAAACGCAAAATGTACCGTATTGTGACGGCAGTCATCAACACCAAGAATAACGTTGGTTAACACATTATGGCAGTTGAAATTGAACATAAATTCTTATTAGCCACTAATCAATGGCGCGAGCAAGTCAGTTACAGTGTGATTTATAAACAAGGCTATTTAAGCTCACAACCAACCAGTTCCATTCGTGTGCGTATCAGCGATAAGCAAGCGTGGCTCAATATCAAAAGCGCCACCATAGGGACACAGCGCCAAGAGTTCGAATATGAAATTCCGCTTGGCGATGCGCAAGAGATTTTAGACACTCTGTGTACAAAACCGATTATTGAGAAAACGCGCCATTTCGTGACCGAGGGTGATCATGTTTGGGAAATAGATGAATTTTATGGCGATAACGCAGGGTTAGTGGTCGCTGAGATTGAATTGAGCG
>JBDLQG010000152.1:0-5056 GCA_039800705.1 Pseudomonadota bacterium | reverse complement strand
ATACGATATTTTTTCTTCAATTCCGCTAAACAATCCAAAGCGCCAGGCATCATCCTTGTCATCACGGGACAAATCTCTAAATACTCTTGCCAAACATTCGCAGGTTGCAGTGCCGGAGCAACACCCATGGCTGTAAAAGTATCGGTAAATCTTGCCGTACGAAGCACTTCTTTTGCTAGGCTACGATAAAAACCATGAATTAGTGGTTACTGCTCGCAAAGCCATTGATAAATTGCTTGTCATTAATGAAAACGATGCGTACTGCCAACCTTGCTTATCACCCGTTTGGGATACAGGTTTAAGTGTACTTGCATTGCAAGAAGTGCAAAAAGCAACGCCTAATAAAACAACAAGTGATAGTTTAGCAAACGCCTATACATGGTTAAAATCCAAGCAATTACTCGACGAACCCGGTGATTGGCAAATTTCACGTCCGAACGTGAAAGGCGGCGGTTGGGCATTCCAGTTTAATAATCCGCATTACCCAGACGTAGACGATACCGCCGTTGTAGCTTTTGCGATGGCTGAAGCGGAAAATGCAGCGGAACTGAACGATTCTGTTGTTCAAGCAACACACTGGATTGCAGAAATGCAATCAAAAAACGGTGGCTATGGGGCGTTTGATGTCGATAATACCTATTACTATTTAAACGAAATTCCGTTTGCCGATCACGGTGCATTACTTGACCCTCCAACCTCAGATGTCAGCGCACGTTGCGCGATGCTAATGGGAAAAGTAGCACAAAATCACCCAGAATATGCACAGGCACTCGAGCGCACTATTGACTATTTACGAACCGAACAAGAACCTAACGGCTCATGGTTTGGGCGTTGGGGAACAAATTATGTCTATGGCACATGGTCTGTATTACTTGCCCTTGAGCAAACCAATTTACCTAAAACAGATGATATGTACACAAGAGCGGCAACATGGCTAAAAAGCGTTCAACGCGCTGATGGCGGTTGGGGTGAGGATAATTACAGCTATCACGACACCAGTTTTAGTGCGAAATATCACTTTAGTACCGCGTTTCAAACGGCATGGGCAGTACTCGCATTATGTGCGGCAGGCGAAGCACATAGCGCGGAAACTAAAGCGGGGATTGACTTTATTTTGCGTACACAAAAAGCAGATGGCGTATGGAATGATAAATGTTTCACTGCACCAGGATTTCCAAAAGTGTTCTATTTGAAATATCATGGTTACGATAAATTTTTCCCTTTGTGGGCGCTTGCTCGCTATCGTAATGAATTGGATAAAAAGTGATAACTGGAATTATTGTTGCCCTCGCTGAAGAGCTTAGTACACTAAAAACGCTACCCAATGTACTTTGGGAGCGCAGTTTGCGTCGTGGTAAGTTTATTTTCTTAACTGACGAGATTATGTTGGTTTACTCTGGCGCAGGTGCACAGAATGCAAGCAAAGCCGCTGAACTCGCCATTAGTAAGGGTGCAACTCAACTTATTAGTTGGGGTTGCGCTGGCGCGTTAAGCCATGAGCTTAAAATGGGCGATTTAGTCTTAGCGGATAGTTTACTTGACAGCAACGGAACAGAAACACCCGTCAACGCGACTTGGCATCAACACGCAAGAAATATTTTAGGGTCGAGCGTTGCCGTTTATAAAGGCGCGTTACTTAATAGTTCAGATGTTGTTTCCACTGCGCAAGAAAAACAAGCTATCTTTGAAAAAACAGGGGCGCTTGCTCTCGATATGGAAAGTCATGCTATTGCGAAAGTCGCCCAACATTACGCACTGCCTTTTCTGGCAATACGTGCTATCGCTGACCCATCGAGTATGGATTTGCCAGTTGCCCTTTCAAATGCGTTAAACGAGGAAGGTGAAGTTGAAATTTCAAAAATTCTTTTCTCTCTCGCACGAAATCCAAAGGAAATTCCGCATTTAATTCAAATTGCACAATATTTCCAAATAGCAAAACAGAAATTATCCGCTGTTGCAGAGCAATTACCCCAAATCATTGCGTTTCAGTCTGCGTCTGACTGATATAATTGTCAGCAGTCGTTTTCCCTTTTGATTGCCTTTTATACCTAATGAAGCACACCACGCCTTTTTTTTCGCGCCTAAAATTTTGGTGCAGTCAGCAAATTGTTACTTTTCCATGGTTTGTCGTTACTTTTGCATTATTGCTTTGCATAGGCACAAGTTATTACGTTTATGCGCATTTAGCCGTGAATACCAACACCGCTGAAATGCTCTCGCCTGATTTACCTTTTCAGAAAAATCAACGCCATATAGACGAAGCTTTCCCGCAAGATGCTTACACAACGCTATTTGTCATTGATGCAAACTCACCCGAAGAAGCCTCTCAAAGTGCCACGCAATTAGTGAATTTATTGCATGAAAGACAAGATCGTTTTTCATCTGCCTATATTCCAACGGATAATGATTTTTTCCGAAAACAAGCACTGCTTTATTTAGACACACCTGATTTAAACACCGTAGCGGAGCAATTAACCAATGCGCAACCTTTCATTGGGCATTTAGCGCAAAATTATTCGCTCGATGGTTTGTTTGACATCATTGGGCAAGCGTTAAGCGAAAAACAACAAGCATTGCCCATGGATTTAAATCCGCTGTTGCTGGCTGTTGACAATACCATCACTGCGCAACTTGATAATAAAAATCAAGCGCTATCTTGGCAAACATTGCTCGCAAACAATAAACTCAACGACGACGCAAAACGCGTTCTCATTGTTGCTAAACCTATTGTCCATTTTGATGAAATGTTGCCTGTCGATGCCGCGCAAGCCGCCGCGCATGACATTGCGAATCAAGTCATGCAAACTAATGCAAATGTACGTGTTCGCATCACCGGTGAAAGCGCCCTTGAACATGAAGAACTCGAAAGTGTGACAAATGGCGCGACGCTTGCTGGTATCGCATCGTTAATTTTAGTTTTCGTTGTGCAATGGATTGGTTTTCATTCACTGCGTTTGCTGATTATTACCTATATCGTGTTAATTATGGGGTTAATTTTGACGGCGGGGTTTGCTGCCGTTACCGTCGGGCATTTGAACGTGATTTCGATTGCCTTTGCTACGCTCTATATTGGTCTTGGTGTCGATTACGCGGTGCATATTTGTTTATATTATCGTGAACGTAAAACCCGTGGTTATAGTAATCTGGAGGCGATTCATCATAGTGTTAGTGGCGTAGGATCATCGTTATTTTTGTGTGCATTGACAACCGCTTTAGGCTTTTTAGCGTTTATTCCTACGGATTATGCGGGTGTTTCGGAATTAGGGATTATTTCGGGTGGTGGTATTTTTATTGGGTTGATTATTTCACTTACTGTCCTGCCTGCACTTTTCTGCATTCTGCCGGTCAATAATCCAAAGCCCATTAAATCGGCTTTTGCACCGCAATTTATCGTGACGTTTCCGTTTCACTATTCAAAACATATTCGTGTCGTATCTATTTTACTCGCTATCGCTTCGTGCGCCGTTTTGACCAAATTAACCTTTGACGCGAATCCAATCAATTTGCGTGACCCAAACAGTGAATCTGTTTCAACGATTAAAGAGCTGCTGAAATCTAAAAATGAATCACCTTTTGCTGTATCAGGTTTAGCGTCTAATTTGGATGATGCAAAAGCCTTAGCCACTAAAATGAAAACCTTGCCAGCCGTGCATGAAGCCATCACATTAGAAAGTTTTGTAGCTGAAAACCAAGAAGAAAAACTCGCCATTATTGACGATTTGAATTTAATGCTAGGAAATCAACTTGAAAATTTCAATGTCACGTTACCGGACAATCATCAGCAACGTGACGCATTGATTAAGTTTAATCAAAAACTAAAAAGTGCCATTGAATCTAAAACACAAAATGCGCCAATCGAAACACTTGAAAAGCTACAAAGTCATATTCAAATTTTCTTAGATGCACACACTGATGAACCAAGCGTTTACGCACAACTTGAGAAAAATATTCTAGGTCTTCTGCCTTATACTCTTGAGCGTTTGCGTACAAGTTTAACTGCTAGCGAGTTTGATTTAAAAGATATTCCCGAAGAAATCCGCTCGCATTGGGTAAGCAGTGAAGGTCTTTATAAAGTGTTCATCACACCGGCTAAAGATCAAAATATTGACAGTAATATGAAAGAATTTGTCGCGCAAATTCAAAATCTCGATAACGCGGTGTCTGGCTTACCTATCGCAAATGAAGCGGGTGGCGATGCCGTTGTGAAAGCCTTTTTACAAGCCTTTGGTGGCGCATTTTTGGCAATTACATTGCTACTTTGGGCGATTTATCGTCATTTTAAACACATGGCGTTAGTTATTGCACCGCTCATGCTTGCCGCATTATTAACGGGCGCAACGAGCGTTCTACTCGATAATCCCTTTAATTTTGCGAATGTGATTGCCCTCCCCTTACTTTTAGGTATGGGGATTGATAGCAGTATATTGATTATGCACCGCTTGCATTTTAATTTGAGCGAGAATGAAAACTTGCTTCATAGCAGCACCACGCGTGGCATTATTTTCAGCTCGATTACAACCTTATGCAGCTTTTCGAGTTTATCGTTTACGCACCATCAAGGCATGGCAAGTATGGGATTGCTACTATCGATTGGATTATTTTTTACGGTCATTTGCTCGCTAATTGTTCTGCCTGCTTGGAGTGGGAAACGGGTTTGAGATGAAACATATTACAAACAATGGAAAATTACTAACATTTGAATCAATAATAAACTCCCTTTTTAACGCGTTAATTTTATTGGGGGGCTCAGCTTCAATCGACGAAATATACGAAACCGTTGTTGAAATGGAAAAATTTGATGAATCTGTAACATCAATACGTCAAAATCCAGAAAAAAGTAATCAAACAGTTCTTGATTATGAATTAGGATGGGCAAGAAGCTACTTAAAAAAATGTGGATTACTTGAAAACTCTAGTAGAGGTGTATGGAGTCTTACCCCTCTAGCGCGAGAAAAGAAAAATATAGACCCATTAGAAATAATACGAACTGTTAGAAAAATGGGTAGGGTTATATCTAAACAGAATTCAACTGATGATAATATTGAAAATTTAGCAT
>JBDLQG010000151.1:0-6402 GCA_039800705.1 Pseudomonadota bacterium | reverse complement strand
AGAGTAAGCCATAGAAACTTCATACAACAGCTACAACTTAGATCATCTCGGCTTAATAGCAGGAATGGTTGATGAACTTGGATTAGAAGAGCTTGTCGATACGCTAATCCCCCAAGACGAAGGGCAACGCTATGTTTCGGTTGGAAACTGCGTGAAAGCCATGATTTTGAATGGTCTTGGTTTTGCCAATCGGACGCTATATTTGATGCCTCATTTTTTCAAGGATAAGCCAATGGAACGATTGTTTGGCGAAGCGCTAAAAGCGGAGTATTTCAATGATGACGTACTTGGACGAGCTTTGGAGTCGATTTACAAATACGGGACATCAAATTTTTATGCTCAATTAGCTGCGCAATCAGTGAAAAGATTGGGATTGTCATGTGAAGCAGGGCATTTAGACAGTTCGACGTTTCACGTTGATGGAGATTACAACAGCTCAAAAAATGCAGAAGATTTAGCTGATGGTGTCATTCGCATCACGCAAGGTTACAGTCGAGACCATCGTCCTGATTTAAATCAAGTTGTTTTACAATTAATTTGTGAAAACCAAGCAGGCATTCCTTTGTGGATGAAAGCATTGAGTGGCAATAGCAATGATTCAAATGATTTTCGTGAAACGATTAAAACGCATTTATCGCAGTTAAAAGAATCTGTTGGAATGCCCATTATCGTTGCCGATTGTGCGTTGTATGCGAAGGATACGCTTGAAGAATTGAATGACTTTTCATGGATTACTCGCGTTCCAGAAACTATTGTCAGTCTGTGGCTATCGAACACATGAGCAATAGACCAGAACGCGTTTGCAAAGCATTATGCTCAAATTATGGTGGTGTTAAACAACGTTGGCTGGTGGTTTATACACGAACGGCTCACCAACAGGCAGAAAAAACGGTCAATCGTCAATTTCTCAAACAAAGTGAAGCGGAATGTAACGCCTTTGAACATTTGAAGAATTGTTGAAATCAAAAAATTTAAGAAAAAAGGTCGTCCTTCAAAGGATCAGCAACCTGATGAAATCCGTTATCAGATTCAAGCTAATCTCTCTTCGTTACTCGACGTCAGAAGACGCAAAATCGCGAAAAAATGCTGTTTTATTTTGGCAACCAATGAACTTGACGAAACCAAATTGAGTGACGAGCAGTTTTTAACACACTACACACCGGGTCAGCAAAAAGTAGAAAGGGGATTTCGTTTTCTCAAAGACCCCTTGTTCATGGCTAACACCCTTTTTTTAAAATCTCCCAAGCGTATCGAAGCACTTATGGCGATTATGACGCTTTGCTTATTGGTCTACAGTGCGTTGGAGTATCGAATTCGACAATCATTGATTGAGAATCAAGTCACGTTTCCCAATCAAACAGGCGCCTCTACTGATAAACCCACAGCGCGTTGGGTGTTTCAATTTTTTACTGGGATTCACATTTTGTTGATTGGAGAAATCCAATCCATTGTTTTAAATTGCAATGTTCAGCACTTGAGCTTGCTCAAATTGCTTGGCGAACGCTATGTGTTGATATATTCAAATTCTCAATGATTGGGTGCGGAATGTCGGGTGAAAAGCTCTTGGCTGTATTACAAAAAACAGGATTTTTAGGTAGTTTGCACGATACACTAGATCTATCAGTCAATTACAAAGAGCAGTTAGATTGGAGCGATAAAATATGATTATCGCAGATGCAGGATTTTGGGTTGCACTGGTAAATCCTAAAGATGAGATTTATTTTCAAAAATTTCACACAATAAAAAAGGCCTAGATTTTACTCTAAGCCTTTGATATATATGGTGGCGATGGGTGGGGTCGAACCACCGACCTTGGGGTTATGAATCCCACGCTCTAACCAACTGAGCTACATCGCCGTAATTATCTGTCAATTATAAATATTGACGCTAATTTTGTCAAACATTGAAACGGAAATGTACCACATCACCGTCTTTTACGACATAATCTTTGCCTTCAAGACGCCATTTACCCGCGTCTTTTGCACCTTGCTCACCTTTAAACGCAATGAAATCGTCATACGAAATAACTTCTGCACGAATAAAACCACGCTCAAAATCGCTGTGAATCACGCCAGCAGCTTGTGGCGCACTTGCCCCAATGGGAATTGTCCACGCGCGAACTTCTTTAACGCCAGCGGTAAAATACGTCGCTAAATTCAGTAATTCATAACCTGCTCGCACCACGCGATCAAGACCGGCTTCTTCCATGCCTAAATCATCTAAAAATTCTTTCTTTTCGTCATCATCAAGTTGAGCAATTTCCGCTTCAATCGCCGCGCAAATAGGGACGACTCTCGCACCTTCTTTTTGAGCAAAGGCACGAACGCTATCGAGTAGGGGATTATTTTCAAATCCGTCATCTTGCACATTGGCAATGTACATGGTGGGTTTGAGCGTCATTAAGCATAAATCTTTGACCATTGCGCGTTCTTCGTCATCTAAATCCAGTGTTCGCGCTGGCTCACCCGAATCTAATTGCGTAAAAATGCGCTCTAAAACGCCTTTTTTCACCAATTCTTCTTTATTTCCTGTTCTGGCCACTTTAGCGCATTTGACTAAGGCTTTTTCAACCGATGCCATATCCGCAAGCGCTAATTCTGTATTGATCACTTCAATATCCGACAGCGGATCAATTTTGCCCGCGACATGCACGACATTATCATCTTGAAAACAACGCACGACATGCGCAATCGCGTCCGTTTCACGAATATTGGCTAAAAACTTATTACCAAGACCTTCGCCTTTTGACGCACCAGCAACTAAACCCGCAATATCAACAAATTCAATGGTGGTAGGCAAAACACGCTCAGGTTTGACAATGTCGGATAAAAAGTCAAGACGACGATCTGGCACAGCGACAACCCCAACATTGGGATCAATCGTGCAGAAAGGGTAATTTTCTGCTGCAATTTTCGCGTTTGTAAGCGCGTTAAATAACGTTGATTTACCTACGTTGGGTAAACCTACAATTCCACAATACAATGCCATAGTCGTCTCTGATTACTGTCTAAAATTAAAAAATGTGTGATGCTTATTTCTGCATTAAATAACGCTGTTTGATGGTTTGACCAAGTTGATGAACGGCCATCGCGTATTTATTGCTGCTGTTATATTTTTTGATGGTTTTGAAATTATCACCAATCGCCCAAAATTCATTGCCGTTTTCTGTCCCTAAAATAACGTAATCGCCATTTACATTGCCGTTACTAGAAGGCGTGGCAACAAGTTGATTAAACTTCCAACCGGATGTACTAAAATAATGCGCGACACTGCCAATCGCGTCTTCTGAATTCCACAAATCACGTTTACCATCACCATTGAAATCCACAGCAAGTTTGCGGAAACTTTTTGGCATAAATTGCCCAAGTCCCATCGCACCCGCCCACGATCCAATGATTTTTCGAGGTTCACAACGCTCTTCTTGTGTCATCAATAAGAAGTTTTCCAATTCTTTGGTGAAATATTCAGCACGGCGCACGGTAAAAAAAGCGAGGGTGCTCAACGCATCAAATGTATTGGTTTTTCCTACGTTGCGCCCAAAATAAGTTTCAACGCCAATAATGCCGACGATATATTCAGGGTCAACGTGATAAGTAGCTGCGGCACGTTGCAACGCTGTTTCATTTTCTTGCCAAAAACGCACGCCATTGTTGATATGCGTTTCATCAATAAACTGCCGACGATAACTTCCCCATCCTGGCGTTGGCGTAGGTTTAGGTGGAATCACCGGCGCGTTTGAAATAGGGCCTTGATATTTGGGCTTAGGCGGTACAAAAGGATCTACTTCAAGGCGTATGACGGAATCTAATTTATTGGCTTGAGAGAACAATGAATTTAAAGAATCTTCTGAAAAACCGTAATCATGCACCATGTGAGCAACAAAATCATTCACTGCAGGTTGATTAGCATAAACACCAACAATGGGACGTGCTTGACTGTAATTAGGTGTTTTACCTGTATCAACAGGCGACGGTTTACTCGGGCGGATAACAGGCTCAGAAGCACAACCTGTAAGCAAAAGCAGTAAAAAGAAAACACTTAAACGGCGATAGTCAAAATACGTCACAAATAAACCTCTCAAATAGCAATAGGGGCAAAGATATGTGTATCGGCATCATAGCCTATTAATTCAAAATCATCATACTGATAATCAAAAATTGAATCCGGTTTACGCTTAATTTTCATCGTAGGCAACGTATGGGGCGTGCGAGAAAGTTGTATTTTCGCTTGTTCTTGATGATTTAAATACAAATGCACATCACCGCCTGTCCACACGAATTCACCTAATTGTAAATCACATTGCTGCGCAATCATCATCGTGAGCAGGGCGTAACTTGCAATGTTAAACGGCAAACCAATGAACGTATCACAACTGCGCTGATAAAGCTGACAAGAGAGTTTGCCATCTGCAACGTAAAATTGAAAAAACGCATGACAAGGGGCAAGCGCCATTTTTCCTTGTGCAACATTGGCTTGAGGACTCATTTTTTCATCAGGTAAATCCGCGACATTCCAAGCACTTACCACCATACGGCGACTATTGGGATTGTTTTTGATTTGCTCAACCACTTGGGCAATTTGATCGATTGACTCACCATTTTGCAACGTCCAAGAACGCCATTGTTTACCGTAAATTGCCCCGAGTTCACCGTTCTCATCCGCCCATTCACGCCAAATAGACACGCCCTGCGCTTCGAGTAAATTATTGTTGGTATCGCCGTTTAAAAACCACAATAACTCATGAATAATCGATTTTAAATGCACTTTTTTCGTCGTGACGAGTGGAAAACCTGTGGCTAAATCAAAACGCATTTGATAACCAAACAACGACAGCGTTCCGCTACCTGTTCGGTCACCTTTTAGCGTTCCATCGTTTAGCAGTTTTTCAAGTAATTCAAGATAATTTTTCATTTTTTAGGTTCAGGCGGCGTGTAAGTCTTATCCAAAATTTGATCAATTTTCACGGTCATCGTTTCAACGCCTTTCAAGGTCAACTTTTTATCGCCGCCTTTTGATTCAACAATGAAATTTCCAAGTAACGCTGAATTATCCGCTTTTATCAAATGCCCCATCAAGTACGCAAACAAAAAACTCGGTTTATGCAAACGTCCGACAAGAATGTAATCCGCGCCGACAGATTTGGCTAAATTTGCCGCCACGTCATCATGATCAAAAAGATAACCAAAACCACTGTTTGCATATTGTTGCGCGTCTAATTTAACGGGAATAATTTGATAACCTGCGCTTTTTAATTCACGTTCAAGCATTCCTTTGACAGCCGCTGTGCGCTCAATTTCTGCTGGAATGCGAGGCGCAAGCGTTAAATCGTTTAATTCAAAATCTAAAATGGCAATTTTAGTTTGAGCAAAAGCATTACCGCCAAAACACAGTGTGATTGCCACTAAAAAAATCGCCATTTTAGGATTCAAAATTTAGCCTCACGTCTATATGCAAAAATGAGTAAGCCAGTCCCAATAACAATCATCGGTGTCGATAAAATTTGCCCCATCGTGACCCAATCAAGCGCTAAATAGCCTAAATGCGCATCAGGCATTCTGAAAAATTCAATGAAAAAACGGAAACAACCATACAGTGCAACAGAAAGCCCCGTCGCAGCCATCATAGGTCGTTGCTTGCGTGTATAAATCCACAGAATCAAAAACAGCAATAAGCCCTCTAAAACGGCTTCATATAACTGTGATGGATGACGCGCAATCGGTCCACCATTCGGGAAAATCATCGCCCAAGGGACATCAGTAGGCCGCCCCCACAGTTCTGAATTGATAAAATTTCCAATCCGCCCCGCACCCAAGCCAATGGGCGCCATAGGGGCAATAAAATCAGTGAGTTGCCAAAGTGTGCATTGCTGTTTTTTGGCAAACCACGTCATCGCGGCAAATACGCCGAGCATCCCGCCATGAAACGACATACCACCCTGCCAAATTTTAAATAAAATCAGCGGATTCTCTAAAAATTCGCCAACGCCCACCTAAAATAACCCCCATCGCCCCATACGTCACCAAATCTTCAACGACTTCCGGTTGGATAGGTGACCACGCTTGTTTTGCACGTTGTTGTCCAAGTAACAAAACCGCTGCAAATCCAATGAGATACATAATGCCATACCAGTGGATATGAATAAATCCAATGGACACAGCAACAGGGTCAATAGTAGGGTAGGCCAGCATAATTACACGTCCAAATTTGACACATCAAGCGCGTGTTTCACAATAAAATCACGACGTGGTTCAACAACGTCACCCATGAGCGTGGTGAAAATTTCATCCGCTGCAATCGCATCTTCAATGCGCACTTGCAGTAAGCGACGATTATTACTATCCAGCGTCGTTTCCCAAAGTTGCTCGGGGTTCATTTCACCCAACCCTTTGTAGCGTTGAATGG
>JBDLQG010000150.1:0-5063 GCA_039800705.1 Pseudomonadota bacterium | reverse complement strand
TTCATCCTGAAACCATTTTAATTCCCAATGGTTATCGCAATCAATTCAAACATCCAAGCAAAGAAGTGATTACGCGTTATCGTGATTTGCACATCCCCTATCTCACCAGTGCAAACGACGGCGCAATCACTGTCTCACTAAAAAACGACCATTTAAAAATAGAGAGTTTGCGTGAAACTGACGGTAAATATTGGAATTTTCAACAAGAGCATTAATGCGTTTTATTTGGGTAATTGCGTTTGCTGTAAAAATTTTTGCCTTGCCGTGTTTGCATACGCAAATAAATCAATTAGCGCGTCTTGATTATCACTTTCAAGCAATTCCTGCATTTGCGTTAATTGCGTTTTAAATGCCTCAAGCAGGGGTAATAATTCATTTTTATTGGCAAAACAAATAGCTTGCCACATAGCCGGATCACTTGAAGCAATACGCGTAAAATCCCGAAAGCCGCCAGCAGCATAATGAAAAATATCTTCTTTTTCATCACGATGCCCGAGCATATTCACCAGCGCAAAGGCTAAAAGATGCGGTAGATGACTTGTCGCGCCAAGGACACTGTCATGTTGCCTGACATCCATCAACGCAACTATTGCCCCCATTTTTTCCCAGCACTGCGCAACATGCTGCACATGCGTTTGTGATGTATTGGGTAAAGGCGTAATAATGAGGCGTTTTCCTACAAATAAATCATCCAGTGCCGCGCTCACGCCACTTTGCTCCGCGCCAGCAATCGGATGCGCCAAAATGAAGTTGTCGGGCACTTCGCCAAAGACGTGCATTGCTGCATCCATCACATTGCCTTTTGTACTGCCCACATCAAAATACACGCAGTCACTTGACCAAAAAGGTTTAAGTAAACTTAAAATGTGCTGTGTACTTGCGACAGGCGTTGCCAATACAACGCAATCTGTCGATTCAAGTGCACTGGCTATATCTGTATAAAATTCGTCAATGACGCCAAGTTGCTTAGCGAGTTTTAAATTTTCTAAATCGTCAACGCGCCCAAAACCGACAATATTTTGCGCCAAATGATGAATCCGCACGGCTTTCGCAAAAGAGCCGCCAATTAACCCCACGCCAATGACGCATACTCGTTTAAACATCGGCTAATACATCCTTAAGCGCATTTAAAAACGTCGCGTTTTCTTGCTGTGTGCCAATACTAATGCGCAAAAAAGTGGGCATTTCATAGACATCTACAGGACGCACAATCACACCTTTGCGCAATAATTTGTCATAAATCGCTTTTCCATCTTGTTTTAAGTCCACCGACACAAAATTTCCCGCAGAAGGAATCCACGTTAAATTTAATTCAGCAAATCCCGCTGTAAGCTGCGCCATGCCAGCCGTATTGTTGGCTATCGTTTTTTGCAAGTAATCAGTATCTTCTAACGCCGCATGCGCCGCCGCAAGGGCAAGCGAATTATTATTAAACGGTTGACGCACACGATTGAGCAAATCAGCAATTTCAACACTCGACAAACTGTATCCCACACGCAGGCCGGCAAGCCCATACGCTTTTGAGAAAGTGCGTGTAATCACTAGATTAGGATAATTTTTCAGCCACGATACGGAATCAATCGTTTCACGTTGGCTAACGAATTCAAAATAAGCCTCATCGAGTACGCAAATAACATGATTAGGCAACGCAGCGATAAATGACTCAACATCACGTTGCGCAAGCAGTGTCCCCGTTGGATTATTGGGATTGGCGATAAAAACCACGCGTGTTTTTTCAGTTACCCGCGTAAGCATAGCCTGTAAATCATGCCCATAATTCAACGCTGGCACGACGACTGCTTTTGCGCCGACAGCTTGCGTCACAATCGGATACACTGCAAACGCATGTTGCGAGAAAATCACTTCACAGTCAGGTGTTAAAAATGCGCGTGCTACTAGCTCTAAAAGCTCATTAGACCCATTACCAAGTGTAATTTGATCTGCCTGCACTGAAAATTTTTCAGCCAGCGCCTGTTTTAAATGAAATCCGCTACCATCGGGATAAAGCGTTAAATCTGAAATAGCCGCTTCAATGGCTGCACGCGCTTTTTGCCCCATACCTAGCGGATTTTCATTAGACGCAAGCTTGACAATATTGGTCAGTCCAAGCTCACGCTCTAACTCTTCAATGGGTTTGCCTGCTTTATAGGGAATCGATTTTTGAACACCTGCCACAGCGAGGTCATAAACAGTATTTATAGTCATTTTTAAACATGCCGTTGGTTGAAAGTTGCGAAAAGTTTGACACATTCTACAATAGAGTAACAATGCGCGTTAATCTTGAAATTTTTTATTCTACAAAAAGCCCCCAAAATGACAACTCTCTACTACCAAGGTCAGCGAAAAGCGATTATTGAGCGCCCCTTATCGCTAATAGACGGCGATTTTGGCGATATGCCGCCTATTTTAAAACGCATTTTTCTCGCGCGTGGCGTGGTATCGAGTACGCAACTGGATCGAAATTTAAATACACTGCCCTCACCTTGGCTGTTTTCCAATATGGAAAAGATGGTCGCGCATTTGGTTGAGGCGTTTGAGAATCAGCAACGGCTGTGTATTGTCGCCGATATTGATGCCGATGGCGCGACAAGTTGCGCAGTTGCTCTAAGAGGCCTGCGTATGCTTGGCGCGGCGCAGGTGGATTTTGTGGTTCCTAATCGTTTTGAGCACGCTTATGGTTTAAGTATTGATATCGTCGAGCTTGCCGCGCAAAAAGACGCACAGGTTTTAATTACCGTTGATAATGGCATTAGCAGCCATGAAGGCGTCCTTGCAGCAAAAGAGCGCGGTATGCGCGTGCTGATTACCGACCATCACCTTCCCGCCAAAATACTTCCCGATGCAGATGCAATTGTGAACCCGAATTTAGTGGGCGATGAATTTCCCTGCAAATCTATTGCGGGCGTTGGCGTAATATTTTACGTCTTGCTGGCTTTGCGCAGTCGCTTGCGTGAGCGTGATTGGTTCACCACGCAGCAGATTCCCGAACCCAATTTAGCGCAACTTCTCGATTACGTTGCCCTTGGCACGGTGGCGGATGTTGTGTCGCTTGATAGCGTCAATCGAACGCTTGTCCATCAAGGTTTACTGCGTATTCGTAATGGAAACGTTCACGCGGGTATTTTAGCGCTCATCGAAGTCGCTGGTAAAAATGCCGCTACACTGCAAGCGAGTGATTTTGGGTTTGGCGTAGCACCACGTTTAAACGCAGCGGGGCGCATTCAAGATATGTCGCTGGGCATTTTATGTTTACTTGAGGACGAACCTGCTACCGCACGGCAAATGGCGGCGCATTTAGATTTGCTCAATTCGGAGCGACGTGAAATTGAGCGTGAAATGAAGCAAGAAGCCATGAACCTGCTCAATGACACTTATGCGTTTGATAAAAAACATGCCGAATCGGGCGTGTGCCTTTATGACGAAAATTGGCATCAAGGCGTAATTGGTATTTTAGCGGCCAGAATTAAAGATCGCCTGCACCGCCCTGTCATTGCTTTTGCTAATGCGGGAGCCGATTTAATCAAAGGGTCTGGGCGTTCAATTGAAGGCGTGCATTTGCGTGATGTACTCAGCGATATTGCCACAGAGCATCCGCATTTAATTTTACAATTTGGCGGTCATGCGATGGCAGCGGGACTCAGTTTGCACACGCATCATCTTCCTTCATTCACGATTGCATTTGATGAGGTCGTCAGTCGTCGCTTAGCACAGTTAGATTTACAACAAAAAATTCTTTCTGATGGCGAATTAACTGACGCGGAATTAAACCTTGATTTCGCGGATTTACTGCACAATATCGCCACATGGGGACAGCATTTCCCAGAGCCGATTTTTCATGGTGTGTTTGAAGTGGTGCAAGTGCGTATCTTAAAAGATCAGCATTTAAAATTACTCGTGCGAATCAATTCAGCCAGTAAAGAATTAGAAGCCATTGCGTTTAATGTAGATAAACCTGAAATGTGGCAAGGCATGCGGCGCGTACTTTTAGCGTATCGCCTTGATATTAATCAGTTTCGAGGAAATCGCTCACTGCAACTCATGGTGCAGTATTTAGAAAAAATGGTGTGATGATTTTGATGCGTTTTTTTGTGACGGTTAGATAACAAATACAACCGTCACAAAATAGCCTTTTTGAAAATTAGCCAACAAGCTGTGAATTAAATAATTCGACTAATTCTTCTTGTGAAATGGCTTTTTTACTGGCTACGGCCCATAAATCAAAATGCTCTGGGCGATCCATCACGCCAACCATGGCAAAGCCCGCATCTTGTAAATCTTTTGAGAGTGTTTTTTTCGTAAAGCCACAACGATGCGCCATGTATAAATTACCACGTGACATCGGTGGACGGTGTCCATATAAAATATCCAGCGGTGTAATTGGACCTGCGGGCGACACATAGGCCGCATCGGTTAATTTATCTTCGGCAACTAACTTACACACTGACTGTAAATCGGGGCACGTAATCACCACAAAGCCATCTGATTTAACGACACGCGAAAACTCTTTTAACGCAACAGGCACTTCATGTGGATATAAATGCTCAATATTATGACTTGAAAACAGCGCATCAACCGATTCACTTTCAACAGAACTCATATCTGTCATAGTACCCACTAAATCGGGTTTCACTGATTCATCAATATCAAAACGAATTTCTTGCCATTCATCTGTATTAAAGCCAATGGTGGTTTGGTCTTTGTGTTTTGGCCCGCAGCCAACATGTAAAAATGATTTCACGCTTTATCTCCTAAAAATTAATTATTTATTTCAATCCATCAATGACATTTTCTATCAATACGATGAGGGGCACGTAACCGCAAAAGAGGCTGAAAAAATGGCTCAAAATTGTTGTGAGGCTTTTTTAGAAGACACCAACAAGAAAGACGATATAAAGACCCATTTAATGCTTTCACTCGCTTTTGGGCGGGGTCTTATTGATTCCGAACAACTCAAGCAATTATTGATTATTTATAAGGAAGAGTTATGAACAAGCCCAATATTCTAGACCCTCGGTTTAAATATACCTCTGCAGCAAAAACTGACATTTCTAAGACGTTTGCCA
>JBDLQG010000149.1:0-5660 GCA_039800705.1 Pseudomonadota bacterium | reverse complement strand
TGCGCTTCAACGACGCGAGCGTCGCTCAAATTTTGCACTTCTTTAGGATAAATAACTTGTCCTAAGCGATCGCGTTCTGCGGTTAAACGTGCCACTTGCGCGGCAAACGTAATTTGCTGACCACGCAAAATTTCAAGTTGTGCCTTAATTTCTGAGCCGTCTAAGGTCAATAAAATATCACCTTCATTGACAATATCGCCATCTTTTGCAATTAATTCTTTAACGATACCGCCGTCTAAATGCTGTACAGTTTTACTGTGTGATTTGACGGTAACAAAACCCGATGCACTGGCTGCACTATCGATGGGGGCTAAATAACTCCATGTACCTAAAACACCGACTGTGCCGAGTAAAACGGCCATGCCAATCGCGCGAATAGGGGCGTCATTTGTGACCAATGACACATCGGGAAGTTTTGCATTAGTTTGAGCTGTTTGTTCTTTCATAATTTTCATGCCACCGTCTTAGTTAGCGATTGCTGCAGATTGAGCGGCTTGTGCTTGCGCTTGCTGTTGTTGCAAATGCGCAATGACTTGATCTTTTGGGCCATACACTGACACTAAGCCATCATTTAAAATCAGTAGTTTATCCACGTTTGCGAGGACATTGTTTCGATGCGTAATGACAATAATGGTCGTTTGTTTTTTTTTTAAACGCTGAATCGCATTGCCGAGCGCTGCTTCACCGACTTCATCTAAGTTTGAGTTAGGCTCATCTAAAACCACAATACACGGTTCACCATAAAGCGCCCGCGCAAGGCCTACACGTTGACGTTGTCCGCCTGATAAATTGCCGCCTGTTGCACCGATAATCGTGTCGTAACCTTCAGGAAGATGCAGAATTAAGTCATGCACATCGGCCATTTTTGCAGCATTGACCACTTTTTCTGGGTCAACATCGCCAAAACGAGCAATATTTTCGCTAATCGTTCCTTCAAATAATTCAATATCTTGTGGTAAATAACCAATGTGTGGGCCGAGTTCTTCACGGTTCCATGTAAATACATCAGCGCCATCTAAACGAATTTTGCCGTTAGCGGTGGGCCAAATTCCTAGCAAGGCGCGTGCAAAGGTCGATTTACCTGCGCCACTTGGCCCGATAACACCGACAACGTCACCTTTACCAATTGTCAACGAGATGCCTTTTAAAACAGCTGATTTTGCACCCGGTGGGGCGACAACAGCAGATTCAAATTGGAAGTTACCTTCAGGACTGGGGAGCGTCATACGCTCTGCATCGGCAGGGATTTGACGAAGTAACTCATTTAAGCGTGAATATTGGCCACGTGCGCTAATAAAGCCTTTCCAAGATCCAATCACAATATCAATAGGCGCGAGTGCACGACCTAGTAACACCGAGCCACCAATCATCAGGCCAGATGTAATTTCGTTACCGATAACCAAATAGGCACCAACGGCTAGGATGAGCGATTGTGATGAAAGTCGAATCAGTTTTGAGGTCGCACTAATTAACCCTGCTCGTGAACTTGCCGTGGCTTGAAGAACGAGGACTTTATTGGTACTTTTTAGCCAACGTTGTTGAATGTTGTTTAACATTCCCATTGATTCGATAACTTCTGCATTGCGAAGGTTTTTATTTACAAGACCACGTCCAACCATCGCCATTGTGTTTGCTTCGCTGAGCATTTTGCTAGTCGCTTTTTCTTGAACAATCGCCACAATAATAAGCAAAATAGCCGTACCGACCGCCATCCAGCCGTACATAGAATGAAACACAAACATCAATGCAATATAAATAGGCAGCCAAGGTGCATCAAAAAATGCAAATAGGCCATTTCCCGTCATAAATTGACGCAAGGCTGTTAAATCATCAAGCGGTTGAGAAGAAGCGCGTTGACCACCAGAATAAAGTGCTTGTTTATAGGCAACTTTAAATAGGCGTTCATTGAGTAGCGTTTCAAGGCGTGTACTCACGCGCACTAAAATTTGTGAACGTACCCACTCCAAGGTACCCATTGTTATAAACAACACCATCATAATCAGGGTTAGCATGGTGAGTGTTGAGAGGTTGCCGGTTGGAACAACGCGGTCGTAGAGTTGCAACATATAGATTGTCGGTACAAGTTGCAAAATGTTAATGACCAAACTAAAACCGGCTGCAGACACAAAGGCGCCTTTACATAATTTTAGGGCTTCTTCTAAATCAGACTTGTTGATTGTTTTCATGTGTACAAAATTAGAATTTACTTATAGAAGTTATCATTATCGCATATTTTATAAGCACATTCTATCAATCAAATGCCAAGAAAATACGTGTGTTACCAACGATAATGGAGTGTTTTGCCTATAAAACAAGCGGAATGCAAAATGATTTTCCGCTTATTTTGATCTCGCAATGCAGAAATAAAAAGCATAATTTATGCCATTTTATGAAGTGCACATGCAAACAATAACGCGTCAATAATTTGTCGCGTGGTATGAACTAGATATTCAGTACCACGCTGAGAGGAACGTGATTAACGTGCAGTTAATGTGTTTGTGTTTTTAAACTCAACGCCATTCCAACCATGTTGTATGAATTGGCGAATATTTTGATGATCGCTGGCATTCGGATTTTCCAATACATCAACGCGATAATAATTCCCAAAACATGCTAATGTTTGATTTTCGGTCAAGTTATTTAATTTAGCAAACGCAAAAATCTTGCATGAGCCTTCATTTTGTCCTGCAGCGTTTTCGGTACTACCATTGCGAAATGCAGAAGGCGCGTAATGATAATTCTCTGAAATGACCGCAATAGTTTGATCAAAACTGACGGGTATGTCTGTTCTAATGTGATGTAAAAATTCAGCTAATGTCATGTTGTATGTCCTTAACGCAGTAGTCCTGAAATAGCTCTAAAGTCAGGGTGACTTGCATCACGTAACCACTCAAATAAAACGGATTCATAATTACTAATCACAATATTTTGCGATTGCAAACGTTGCAATGCAAAAAATTTGTGTTCTGTTTTACGTGCGCAAATAGCATCTTCAACCACATGAACTTGATAATCGTGTAAAGTCAAATCGAGCGCGGTTTGTAAAATACACACGTGTGCTTCTTGGCCAACTAGAATGATTTGTTTGCGTCCCATTTTTTGCAAAGCTGGCATAAAGCCACTTGCTCCACAGCATGAAAAAGCGGTTTTATCAAACAACTGGGCGTTGTCGGGCAGGGCATCTTTAATTTGATCTTCTGTATGCCCCAAGCCTTGTGGATATTGCTCTGTGAGTAGCACAGGAATGCTTAATTTTTTTGCAGCTTCAAGTAAACTCAACGTACTTTCGCGCATAGACTCCGCTTCATTTTCAGGCATGACCGATGATAGAGTGGTTTGCATATCGACAATAACCAGCACGCTATCTAACGTTTTCAATAATGATGGGTGGGTATTCATAAAATCTCTCAATAAAATTTAGCGATAAAAAAACCGCCTGTCATTTGCATTCGAGGCGGTTTTTTGTGGTCTTTTGTGTCTTAGCCTTTCAGCGAGTCAATAATTTTATTGAAGGCTTCAATGCGGTTTTTACCGGTTGTCATTAAATCAACACCAATTTCAATAATTAGGTTATGCAATTCAGGCATTTTGTAAACAACCATCGCTAAATAACCCACCGCAGGAATAGCGATAAGTGCACCCAAAATACCGCCTATGCCAAAAAGTGATAAAAATTTAATAATCATCACAATAGCGTCTAAAGGCAAAATGACCATTGCTGAAAAGTAAGCTATCACTATGAAAGTGAATAAGACGAAAACGATAAATTGAAACAGTCGAACTAATGCGACGTTAATGTTGACTTTGTTCATGTTATATAATGATCCTAATGCGCATTTAAGCGATTGCAATATCAGTTTAGTGACTGATTATCTGTTATTTTTGTTTTATGACAAGGAAAGGTAACAGAAAAGGTTACTTTCTCTGCCTAGTTTAATTCATTTTGCCACGGGTTAAAAGGCGTGAGGGCATTACGGTCATTATTTTATGTTAAATTTTTTTTTAAACAATACAATGCAGAGATATCACATTCGCCCAACCCTTCTGCAATAAGTTGTGCGTAGTCATCGCGTGTCTGGATGGTGAGAGGCAGAGAAACACCACTATCACGCCCCATCTGCAAGCAAATATCCAAATCTTTTTGATGCAGTGCCACTTTAAATCCTGCAGGGTAGTGACCTTGCGTCATCGATAATCCTCGATTTTGCAAAAACCAGCTACTTGCAGCACCACCTGAAATCACATCAATGACTTTATCCATTGGCAATTGTTGCGCTTTTGCAAAGGTGAGGGCCTCGGTGACGGCTTGATTGATGCCTGCCGCCATAATTTGATTCACTGCTTTTGTGGCTTGCCCTGAACCTACTTGACCTATATGTACAATACGTGTGGCCATCGATGCCAATACAGGACGTACTTTTTCCAAAACGTTGCTTTCACCGCCTACCATCATGGCGAGTTTTCCTGATTTTGCGCCTTCAACACCACCTGATACGGGTGCATCAAGAAAATCAACGTTACAGCAAGCTAAAAACGCTGCCGCCTGTTTAGCGGTATGATTACTGACCGTTGACATATCAACCACTATGCTATTTGGTCGAATCGTTTTTTTGATTGCATGAATAACATTTAATACATCTTCATCGCGTGAGACGCATAAACAGATAATATCAACGTCTGCGGCCAATGCTTCGGGAGTTTGTGCTACGAGGATGTTTAATTCGGATCCCAACCTATCGGCTTTTTCTGTTGTTCGATTATAGATTGCGCGTAAAAACCCCGCATTCGATAAGTTACGAGCCATGTGCTCGCCCATAGCGCCCAATCCAATCATGCCTACCGTTAACATTTTAAAGTGTCCTTATACTGTCTGAATTTGAAAACTGTTGCATATTCAAGCTAATTACTGAAAAAATCAGCGCAGCAGCCCATTTCGTAGAAGCTGTCTGGCAAAACATTAAACGCATTGATCATATTTTCTGCAGTGGCAGGTAAAATCTCAAAATCTTTAGATAAACGACGAAAATTATTTAGCCAAGCAAAAGTTCGTTCAACAACCCACCCCTGCGTTGCCACAAGGACGGCTATTATCAATAAATATGGTATGTTTACAACACCATCAAATTAATATGAAAACGGGATTGTTTCATTTTATATAAGATAATTCAATTTGCGCATTGCTGTGATATGATGTAAGTATCTAAATTCACACAATAAACAACCCATGAAACACTCGATTGACCCGCGAATTGACTGCGTCTTTAAATCCCTACTGGGTAACGAAAGCAATCGCAATTTGCTTGTACATTTTATCAATGCCACGCTAGCTTCAGAGCTGGTCGCACCCATTACACAGGTTGAGATTCTTAATCCCTACAATGAGAAAGAGCATTTAGACGATAAATTGAGCATCGTGGATGTGAAAGCCAAAGACGAACACGGCCGCATATATCAAATCGAAATTCAGTTGCTTTTCTTCACCAATCTACCCGCAAGAATGCTCTACACTTGGGCGGATGTATACAGTCAACAGCTGCAAAGTGGCGATAAATATCACGAACTCAATCCAACCTATTCCATTTGGTTATTGGGTGAGAATGCTATCAAGCACGACGACCAATACATTCATCGCTACAAATTTCGTGATGAAGCCGGTATTC
>JBDLQG010000148.1:0-5222 GCA_039800705.1 Pseudomonadota bacterium | reverse complement strand
GCTGTTGCGACGATAATTAACGAATTATTAGCTTCGTCAGCCACAATACGCACATCACCCACATTTGCTACTTTTGCATCACTATTTCCACTCGATACGCTACGCTGCTGCGTACTTTTCTTTGTGTCAAAAGACGATTTGCTGTCGCTGGATTTATTGGTTAATTCACCGGATTTTTTATCATTTGCCAGTTTGGGTGATTTGTCACGACGTGATGAAGACAGGCTACTGCCGCTACCGTTGCCAAAAATATCGTTTAACGTGTTGGCAAGTTCTACTGCATCTACGTGCTGCACTTTGTAAACATTCACGCCTCCGCCATTGGCCGAGTTTGCGCGATCAAGACGCATAATCCATTGCTCAATATCTTTCAAATAACGCGATTGATGCGAAATAGCCAAAATAGCGTTTAGGCGTTCAATGGGAATGAATCGAAAAAATTCGCCTTCTTCGCCCTTTGCTTTTTTATAAAAGACTTCCTCTAGCTCTTTAATGAGTGTTTCTGCATCGACATGTGCGAGAGGAAACAAACCAAATGAGCGGCCTTTCAAAATATCAATATCAAACGTATTAACCATGTCGACAATACGCGCTAATTCATCCGCTGCGCCGGATACGACGAGTAAATTACGTTGCTTATCGATACTTAACAGTGTTTTTTCGTGTAAAAGTGGCTTAATTAAATCAGCGACATTATCGACAGCCACATTTCTGACGGGAATCACCCGCACTTGATAACCAAACTTCCCTTGGCGACTCGATGAAAAATTTGCGCTATAGAGTGCTTCGTTTAGCGGTTCAATATGATAAATAGCACCATCTCGCACCAGCGCAGCGTTATTCATGCTCAACACCATTTCAAGCGTTGGCAGTAATTCTTCTTTACTTAAAGCGTGCGTGGTTTGCAGTGTAACTTTGCCGACCACTTTGGGGCTTAAGACATAATTTTGACCCAAAATGTCACTCAAAATAACTTTGGCTACCTCACCTAGATCTGCATCATCAAAATTTAAACTAAATTCACCTTTTCCGCGAGGAACTGCATTTTGTGTATTTTGTTCTGTTGACGTGGGCAAATTTGTCCCCAAATCCGCTGAAGGATAAAGTTCATTTTTGGGTTTATTGGCTTCGGTTATGATGGGTTTGTTTTGTAGTTGCGCTATTGGCTCAATAGGTGGCAATGTACTACGTGTATTGAGTAATAATTTTGGCGATTGAGGGCTTAATAATTCACAACCAGAAAGAAGTAAACTCGTCAGGATAGCGCAGTTAATGGTGTTTAATTTATAAGGTATTTTCATTGCGGTGTGCATTCTTTTCCAATTAAGATAAAAGTCGAACATTATTGATTTGATTGGTCTTCTGGTTCGGGCGTTGGTACTTGATTATCGATCGTTGTAGGTTGAACTGTTAAATTTGCCGCGTCTACATTTTGAGGTGCGGGTGCCGTTACTGGCGTTACGTTAGCAGGCGAAACGGGCGTAGGGGTTGGATTCTTGGGTTTCATTTTTCGCAGGGGCAAATTTTTTGTTTCGGTGCCTTGTGTTAAATTCACGCCACTTTCGTTTATTTCAGATAATTGCCAGCCATCAAGCGTATCGCCTAGCTTGCATTTGCGGAAATTATCTTTGGGTAAACGACCGTTACTGCGACTAAAAAAAGCCGTTGTACCCTTTGGGGTGCTATAGATACCAATTAACTCCCAATTCACACTTTCTGTTTTTTGTGCTGTCGCCAGAGCCATTTCTTCGGGAATGGGCTCTTCAACGGGTTTGCGGCCTTTAATAAACATAGGGCGCTCAACTAAATCACTGTAACTATCTTCGCTAGGGTCAGATAAATCAAGGCCTATTGGCGGCTCTTCTTGTGCTTGAGTAGTGGCATTTTTTGTGAGTGTTGTTGCGTCAATAGGTTGCGTTGTCACATAGACTTCAATGACTAATACGCCAATCAAAAAAAGATTTAGCATCCCTAAACAATAAATAGTAGGACGATTCATGCGGCAGGTTTTTTCATAAAACTCATGGCTTGGAAATTAACACTCAATTCATTACTCGAATCAATTTGATGTGTTACACGGTTGCGCACACCACGCATTGGGCGAATATCAATTTGATCTATGACGACCAGTGGCGTTGCCGTTTCAATTTTATATAAAACAGCGCGGAGCACTTCACTGGTTCCTGTCATTCGAACGTTAATGGGTATGTGCTCAAAATTATTTTTGGTAATGACGGGTAAACCTTGCGTGCTGCTGAGTTGACCACCTGCCTCCACGATGGCTTGTTTAATCATTTCTTGCAGTTCTGCAGATGCTAGCGCACTGGTGTTTTGCGTACTCAAATAATTTTGCTCCGCATATTGTGCTTTTAGGGCTTCTATTTCATCGATAACGGCTTGTTTGCGCCCTAAAATGCGTTCATATTGCTGCAGACGAAAAGCAAGAGCTGTTTTTTCTTCATGAAGTGCCATGCCTTGATTGATTAACGGCAAAATAATGACGAAAATAATAAAGCTAAGCACGCCTGCAAGTAATCCTACGGCTAATCCGCGTTCGCGTTGATATTGATTAATTTGTTGTGCCATTTTCACTCGAAACGTCGCTAATGATCTCATTATTGGTTGGCGACTCTTCTACCGGTTCGCTGTTTGATGGCATTTCCAGAGTCGAATCGTCGCTAGGTGTCGCATCCGTTGTTGCAGTAGCTGGTTTTGTAATTTCAGCTGAAATTTGAAACCGCTCAACGCCACTGGCTTTATCCTGCGTGACGGGAGAGGCAAAATTTACTTTAGCAAAGTAATCGGATGCTTCCAAATCTGCAAGCAAATTAGATGCCGCAGGCGACTCCCCCTGTAGTTGCAGTTGTCCATCACCATATTGCAGATAGGCAAGCCAGCTATCATCGTGCATGAGAGCACTTAATTCGTTTAACACCGAAACTACGGTCGGCATGGCAGTTTTTAAGGCAATTAATGATTGATTTTCTTCGTTGAGAGTTTCGATATCAGCTTGAAGTGTTTTAACGGCTTTCGCTTCTTTTTCAATTTTGGCAATCTTCAATTGCAACTCATTCACGGCTTGATATTCAAGCCAAACAGGCAAAATTAAGCTCGTTAAACTTAACATACCAAGCAACATCGTTAACCCTAATACAATACGACGCGGTGTATTAGTGCGTTTTGTTTGGAGGTGTTCGGGCAGAAGGTTGTAGGCTTGATAGATATCGTCTAAATCATTTGGATAATGTTCGACATCTACATATTGCAAGAGTACGCCGTGTTCTTTGCATTGTTTACAGAGTGTTTCGAGTGTTTTTTTAGGCGTGAGTAGGAGTTGAACTGTAAGATGCTCTGCGTCGGTGTCAATTTGCGCAATATGGGTGGCAAAATACACTTGATTGACATTGAATGGCGTGTATCGATCCAGTTCGTAGCTGACGACTTGGTTGATATGACTTTGCGCAGCAAGAGGTAGTGTAAGTGTTTTACATAAAGCATCTTGGCTTGAGAGGCGAAGGATAAAAATAGCATTTTTAAAACGTGCTTCATCAAGTATGGCGGCAAGATTTTGCGTTGTCACATCATCTCGCGCAATAGTGGTCAGTGTTTCTTGTTTACCATCGACTTCATAACAAAGGGTAAGCGAATCATTAGTCGGTAAAATAATGATTGCACGGCTTGGCGTGTGAAAAAATTGACGCACTTTGACGGGAACTAAAAAAGCTAATTCACGTCCCCACCAACGCAAAAATGGCTTAATTTGAATGTTGACGTTTTTATTTAGGTTCATTTATAGCGTATCGTTTTTTTGATTGAATTCTGACAAACTTAAAATAGGCGTTAGGCTTTGAGAAAAAAGCGAATGTTTATCTGTATATTCAGCTTGATTTTTCCACATTAAGATTTGAAATGGTAAGTTATTTGCGCCATCCATCTTTTCCATAATGACTTCTAGTTGCGTAGTGACATCATCTTGTAATTGTACTTCAACAATGACACTTACTACTGAAATTTCTGTCATTGTGACTTGTTCGGTGGTGTTTTGTACATCTTGCGTCATGGCTTGATTCGCGTTTTCAATGCGGGGAATTACTGGCATAGGTGTATGCAGGAGAATGCTTTTTTCTCTTGCAGTGAGATACGCATCGAGTAAATTCACATCAATTTCAGGGAGAACGCGCAGTACCTCACGTGAAGCGACCACATACTCGACTTCCGTTTGTCCTGCGGCATAAACAGTGAAAAGGGGTTGCATCCAATTTAGCACTTCGCTAGTCATGCCGCGCACCATTTGTAACTCTTCCATTGAGCGAAAGGGTTTGTTGCGCGGTGAATAATGCAGTTTTGCGCTATGATAGTCATTTTTTTCAGCGCCAAAGGGACGTGTATCATCGTCTGCGTCGCGCCAATCTAAAATCGCGTTTTCCAAATTGAGCTGCGCTTGTTTATCGAGCGGAGCGTATTGCAAAACATGATGAAGGACACT
The DNA here is from genome assembly GCA_039800705.1 of Pseudomonadota bacterium. Lineage (GTDB taxonomy): Bacteria > Pseudomonadota > Gammaproteobacteria > Methylococcales > Methylomonadaceae > UBA10906. The sequence goes on along the minus strand of JBDLQG010000148.1, from coordinate 736 downwards.
AACGGGGGCACTGTTAATATCAATTTTCCCTGTATGCGATTGTATTTGAATCCGCATCGTGGCTTGTGGATATTGAATCTCATAAATACTGCCATCAACGCGCCAGCGTTTATTTTCGTCGTCATGAAGCAACATAGCTTGCGCGAGTGCAATGCCCGCTTGCGCCTGTGCAAGTGCTTGCGCATGAGTGTAAATGCCACTTACCCCCGCTGATTCGCGTCGCATTGTTAAAGAAAAACTGCCCGCCATGAGCATTAAAATGCTCAACACCCAAAGAACAAGTACAAGTGCAACGCCCCGTTGTTTCATTGCGCGGTATCCATTGTATCGGGCGTATCGTCAATGGGAACGCTATCCAAATCGATATTGCTATAGGTATTATCCACGCGCAATGCAACGACGATATTGGGTGTGTAGCGTCCATCTTCACGTTCAATGGCTATTTTTACCAAACGCGGTTGGAGTTCTTTATTTAACCATTCCGATTGCCATTGATAGTCGCCTGTTTCATCGTTTAAGCCAAAATAAGCGAGTTCAAATTGTTTGACACCAGAAATCAATTTAACTTCATCTTCAAATGCCGTTTCGTTTTCAGCTAAGGGGAAAAATGGTGCCACTGAAACGGTCACAACACTTTTTTTACGAATATCTTTACGGGCGACTTTAAACAATTGTAGGCCGCTGCGTTCTGCGCTGGCGGGGAAAGCGCCAACAAATTGCACGGCATTTTTTTGAC
>JBDLQG010000147.1:0-5223 GCA_039800705.1 Pseudomonadota bacterium | reverse complement strand
GTTGTTATTCGGTTTTGGATTTTGTTCGTTGATAATGCTATTAACTGGTTTTAATACCATACTCAATATTAAAACACTCAATTTTCAAACGCATAGTCTAAACAAAAATTTTCTTGATATTGGACATATAAAAGAAACCAAAATTGCTTTGTTAAGCATTACCAACGATTTTTATCAACTCATACAAACCTCCCCCAGCGACCCCACTTACTTATTGCTCGAACGCAATATTTGGCAATCCTTAACAAATATACAAGAAGAAGTAGCGCTCGTAAGAGAAACTAGCGGCATTGATAGTTATGAAGAAAATAAAAAAAATTGGATAGATTTTGATATTGCTTTTAATGATTATCAAAACAATGTTAAAACACTAATTAATTCCATAAAAAACCAAAAAGAGGAAAATTTAATTTTATTACCCAAAACTAAAGAAGTCGGGGATATTGGGAACAAAATAGAAACCGTATTATCAATAATAAATGATAATAAACAACAGCATTTATCTCAAACTGTTGAATATTTAAAACAAATTGGTGAGGAGGTGATATTTATCACATTAATCCTTTTGCTAATTGGTTTGAGCTTGATGTTAATAAGTAGTGTTTTGATTAGCAAAGCGATTCTAAAACCTATTAGACGACTACAAGATGCCGTTAAAAATATTGCCGCAGGTAAATTAAATGAAGTCATACCTTATACGAATGATCAGAACGAGATTGGAAGTATCGCTCGCACTTTTATAACATTACAAACGGCTTCTCAATCTATAGAAATGCAACGTTGGGTTAAAGAACACTTTGCCTCTATTTCTACAAAACTTTATCAAGTTGAAACATTTGATGTTTTTGCACATACATTCCTTTCTGCTATTTGCCCTATTCTAAATGCGGGCTATGCGTCGTTTTATCAATGTCAAAATAATGAATTACACGTGTTGGGTAGCTATGGTCATTATTTTACGCCTAAAGAGAAGGAAACCATTTTATTTGGGCAAGGGTTAGTTGGGCAATGTGCTATAGAAAAGCAATCGATAGTGCTCAAAAATGTTCCAAATAATTATATAAAAATCGCTTCCAGTTTGGGTGAATCCATACCAAGCAATATTCTGGTTTACCCTGTTTTACGCGTTAACGAACTTTTGGGGGTGATTGAAATTGCGTTATTTGCACCGCTCACAAACACAGAAAAAGCACTTTTAGATGAATTAATGCCTACCGTGGCAATAAGCATTGAGATTCTCGATCGTAATCTTAAAACACAAGTGCTACTGGCCGAAACAAAAACACAAGCAGACAACTTAGAAATACAAGCGGTTCAACTTGAAGAACAAGCCGTTGAACTTGGCGTACAACAGGCAGAAATCAAAGAAACTGAGGCATGGTTTCGAGGCATTATTGAGTCAGCGCCAGACGCTATGCTTGTGGTGGATGCTGATGGCATCATCGTGCTTTGTAATAAAAGGGCAGATGAGATTTTTGGATACGACTCAGGTGAACTGCTATGGAAAAATGTAGATTGTCTTGTGCCTTTATCAATCAAGCATAATCATCCTACGATGCGCCAAAAGTTTATGCAAGAAGGCGGTACGCGAGAGATGGGCGCTAAAATGGATTTACGTGCTATTCGCAAAGACGGAAGTGATTTTGCCGTTGAAATTGGTTTAAGTAAACTACCTGTGACAAATAATAAAATCTTCGTTTGTGTGTCTGCACGTGATATTTCATTAAAAAAAGAAGCTGAAATGATATTGCGTCATGCCAAAAAAATAGCTGAAGATAGTACACAAATGAAGTCTGATTTTTTGGCTAATATGAGCCATGAAATTCGTACACCTATGAATGCTATTATTGGTATTTCTCATCTCATTTTAAAAACTGAGTTGTCTAAAAAACAGCATGACTATATCACTAAAATTCAGAATTCCAGCCAGCATTTGTTAGGTATTATCAATGATATTTTAGATTTATCTAAAATTGAAGCCGGCAAAATTATTCTTGAACATGTTGATTTTAAAATTGAGAAAGTACTCAGTAACGTACTCAATCTGATAGCAGATAAAGCCAAAGACAAGGATCTTGAAATTGTTTTTGATATAGATAAAACGCTACCACTTTATCTCAATGGTGATCCACTTCGTCTTGGCCAAATTCTCATTAATTATGCCAACAATGCCGTGAAATTTACTGATGAAGGTGAAATAGTCATTTGCGTCAAAGTATTAGAAGATAATGAAGACGATATTTTGTTGCATTTCAGTGTTAAGGATACCGGAATTGGCTTAACACCAGCGGCTATTGAGAAACTCTTTCAAGATTTTCAGCAAGCAGATACCTCAACCAGTCGTAAATATGGTGGTAGCGGTCTTGGGTTATCTATTGCTAAAAAACTATCTACCCTGATGGGAGGCGATGTTGGGGTGGATAGCGTATTTGGAGAAGGGAGTACATTCTGGTTTTCAGCACGGCTTAAAAAAGCGATGAGTCATCACCTTCATACAATGCAGACCAAAAGTCTACAGGGCAGACGTGTTTTAGTGGTTGATGATAACGAAATTTCACGCTATGAATTGGAGAATATATTGTCCAATATGGGGCTAGGCGTTACGCAAGTCGCAACAGGTGAAAAAGCCTTGAAATATATTGCAATGGCAGACAACCTAAAAGAGCCATACGAATTAATTTTTCTTGATTGGTATATGCCCGTTATGGATGGTGCGGAAACAGCAAAAGCTATCATGGCGATGCCACTCACACAAAAACCGCAAATTATTATGGTAACTGCTCACGGGCGAGAAGAAGTATTAAGAGAGATAGAGTTAGCGGGGTTAGAAACTGTACTAATCAAACCTGTCAATTTTTCACTTTTATTTGATATCGTGACGCGTTTGCTAAGCGATAAGGATGAGGCTCAAAGTAATGAACACGCTTTATCCGTATCTGAACTAAATGACTTAAGTGAAATTCTTGCTGAAATTAAGTATCGTCGAGGTGCAAATATACTAGTTGCTGAAGATAATTCTCTTAATCAAGAAGTCATTGAGGGAATGTTGAGCTATGAGGGATTTAATGTAGATATAGCTAATGATGGTCGTGAAGCGCTCTATATGCTAGACCAGAAAAAGTATGATCTCGTCTTAATGGATATGCAAATGCCTGTAATGGACGGCATTGCTACAACAATAGAAATTCGTAAACAGTCTAAATTCAACCAACTGCCCATTATCGCGATGACAGCCAATGCCATGCAACAAGATAAGGAACGCTGCCTACAAGCAGGGATGAACGACTATGTATCTAAACCTATTCACCCCGAATCGCTATATCTTGCACTACTAAAATGGATTGCGCCTGTAGCCCAAGATGTTCAAAATGATACACCAGTAGCGATATCTTCGAATCAAGACATAGCCTTACCCGTGATTGATGGCCTAGACGTCAATTTGGGATTAAGTCGCGTTGTAGGAAAAAAACCATTGTATTTGAGTATGCTGAAAAAATACGTCGACAATCAAGGTAATGTAGCCGGTGCTTTACACCATGCGATTGCTCAACAGGATTTTACTACAGCAGAACGTATTGCACACTCGGCCAGAAGTGTTAACGGCAACATCGGCGCAATGGAACTCCATGACTTAGCTCAAGAGATCGAGCTTTTAATTCGTACTGCTGCACCGATATCCCAAATTGAAACCAAAATCGATCTCTTTTCGGTACTTCAAACTCCTCTCATTGAGGCCTTAAAAAGTAGCCTTACCTCAACAGCACCAGTCACAGAACGTACCGTGATTGATACATCAACATCCTCTGCTGTTTTAAATCGTTTGATTGATCTGCTTAACGATGATGATACAGATGCTTTAGGGTTTTTAGATTACAACCGTGAATTACTTCTATTTTCGCTTGGAGCAACGTTATTTGAAAGGCTCGAAAATGCAGTCAATCAATTTCATTTTGAACAAGCACTCGATTTAATTACGACAAAGAAATAATAACGATCAAATCTGACTATTTATAATAAAAATAACAAATTTTGAGTGTCATGGTGAAATCGGACTGTATTCTATTGAATACGGTAGCGTTTTTTTAGATTATTGTTTTCAACGTTAATCTATATTAAAATGTTGAGTAAAATATAATGAAATACGCTATTTCAAGCAAACAGTTAATTTATGTCAACCAATAAATTATTCACGCTAATGCAAATTATCGCTTTAGCTTTTGTGTATTTGTTAAGTAGTCAGTTATGTGGCATTTTAGGTGTACCTAACGAATTTGGTACCGTGATTTGGCCACCTGCTGGAATTTCACTTGCTTGCTTAGTGGTATTTGGCTCTCGACTTTGGTTAGGGGTGTTTATTGGTGCATTTTTAGCTGACTTATATTTCATATTTAATATTGGACAGACACTAACGCCGCTGTCGTACCTCACCGCAGGCATTGAAGCTGTTGGTGCTACATTGGAAACGTTAGCAGGTGTTTGGTTAATGAAGAACCTAGCACATTTTCCTAATCCTTTGCATACAGAAAAGCAAATTGGTTTGTTTATTGTTTGTGCTTTTTTGTCTTGTGTTATCTCCCCTAGTGTTGCGATTGCAACTCTTTCGTTGACCAATCAAATTACCCTAAACACTGCTCAATCACATTGGATTGATTGGTATCTAGGCGACTTTGTCGGTATGCTCATTTTTACGCCTCTGCTGATTATTTGGCTACATCCTTCTTCGTATTTTGCCGGAAGACGTTTAATTGTGACCTCGTCAGTCCTCGTGGCATTGATGCTTGCCGTTTTATTAGTGCGTTTTGAATTTAATGAAGAACATAAGCGCCTACAAATCGAATTCGAAAAAAATACCCATGATATTAACGCAGAAATAGGCAAACAACTCTCCGAACACTTTAATTCACTCAATGCTATAGCCGGTTTATACTCTAGCTCAGAGACGGTGAATCGACGTGAATTTGGTTTGTTTGTTCATCATCTATTTCAAGTATTTAAAGGCATTCAAGCTTTAGAGTTTAGTCAAGTGGTCACGAATTCGCAGCGTAATGCGTTTGAGTCAGCTATTCGAAAAGAAGGCTTTAGTGATTTTTACATTACTGAACGCGATAAAGATAAAAATAATATTTCAGAAGACAGCGGACATGAAGTTTGTATCACATCTCGACCTGATCAGGTTGTTCCAGAGAGCGTTACGCAGGACCGGCCTTCCCGTAACAGTCACCA
>JBDLQG010000146.1:0-5225 GCA_039800705.1 Pseudomonadota bacterium | reverse complement strand
TGACCCGTTTCATCCATTTCGCATGGCCATTGACGAAAAAGCCGCTTTAGAGCTTATTTTCAATCCCGTCAAAGAAGCCATGAAACGCAACAAATGCACTAAAGCGATTTTAGTGGGTCACAATCCCGCTTTTGATATTAGCTTTCTCAACGCAGCCATTCATCGTACCCAAATAAAGCGCAGTCCTTTTCACCCCTTTAGCACGTTTGATACAGCCACCCTTGGGGGCCTTGCCTATCAACAAACCGTGCTGGCAAAAGTAGCACACGCGGCGGGCATTCATTGGGAGAATGACAAAGCGCATAGCGCGTTATACGATGCAGAAAAAACCGCTGAATTATTCTGCATGATTATCAATCGGTGGAAGCATCTTCAGACGCTCGATGCCCAAACACCACCATCTATCGAACTTTAATTTTTTATTACGGAGGGTTTATGACCGTCAAAAAAGTCCCTTTAAACAAAGATAAACTCAATCAAATCGTCACCGATGCAAGAAAAAACCAAGCTGAACGTGAACAATCGTATCGTGGTCAAGCGCTCAAAATGTACCCGTGGATCTGTGGACGCTGTGCGCGAGAATTTACACCGGCTAATCTTCAAGAACTCACGGTTCACCACCGCAATCACAATCATGACGACAACCCAGCCGATGGCAGTAATTGGGAGCTACTTTGCCTCTACTGCCACGACAACGAACACCAACGTTATGAAGAAACACGCTTTGGCACGAGTGACAACGGATCATCTAATGCACCGATAGGCTCGCACAGTCCTTTCGCAAATTTAAAAAGCCTGATTGACGCTAAAAAATAAGTATCATGGTTTTGCTGCGTTAGCATCTTCTATTGCCGCAATACAGCAGCGATTACGCCCTTGACTTTTTGCATCTTGCAACGCTGTTTGCACACGTTCAAATACACTTTCTGGCGTGTCATTTTCGTTTAACTGTGTGATACCACATGAAATCGTTAATGACACCGCTTTGCGATTGACGTTAAAACACGCTTTTGCAACTAAATCACGTAATTGCTCCATCGTATTGAGTCCGACATGTTCATCCGTATTAGGTAGCAACATGACAAATTCTTTTCCGCCAAATCGCGCAATAAAGTCAGGACTTTCAATATTCTCTGTCAATAATTTCGCCATGAGCGCAATGGCTTTATCACCTGCTTCATGACCCAGTGTGGTATTGACGGCTTTAATATTATCAATAGAAAACAATGCGACGCTAAGCGGTGTGTCATAGCGCGTGTAACGCGAAAATTCATCCTCTAAACGCTGTTGAAAGGCGACGCGGTTAGCGAGTCCCGTCAGCGTATCATTTAGCGACTGTGGATGAATAACTTTTAATTCTTTTTTAATTTGCTCGGCTTCTACTTCAAATTCAATTAATTGGTTGACCAATTCAGCCAACTCATCTTTGAACGTTAAATAATGTTCGCGCTCTTGCGTATTATTGCCTTTAATGTCGTCCGTCACGCTTTTAAAACAGAGATTAACACTTTCTTTGAGATCATCAACGTCCTCTGCGTTAATGGCCTGCACTTGCAATTCACGAATTTGAGAAAAGACTGATTTATCTAATTCATTTCGCTCTTTCACCCATTGCATTAATCTTGCTTCAGCCTGTGTGACACTCACATTGTAATGCGATAATTGAGCAACTGTATGCTGCAAAAATGTGTCGACATCTTGTTGCTCTGTGTCGCTGAACTCATTGATTTTGAGAAGCAATTCTACAAGTGAATCTAAAATTTCCTCAAACGACATCAGCGATTGCTGTGGTGCTAACAGCGCATCTTTCACCGTTGTAAATTGGGTTTCAAATGTGGGTGGAATCGGCAAGATTGATAAATATTGCAACAATAACTCACTCACCACACCGACATTGATGGTTGCGTTCACAATATCACGCTCATTGATTTTAATTTCAACAAGCTGATCTTCGGGCTCTACAATATTTAAAATAGCTAAGAAAAAATCGCTGATATGCTCATACGCATTGTCATCTTTTTCAACTTTTGCTTGCAAGGCCCGCAAAGCCGTTTGTTTATTAAAATCGTTATATTGCCGAAAAAGAAAATCAAATAATAACCCTACATTTAACGTTTTTTTTGATGGCATGTTTTTAATGGAATCATGAAAAATTTTTAACTCATTCCTTAACACTTCCGCATCAATTTCATTTTTGACGTTTTCGCGCAACCGTTGCAAGATAGGATCTAAATATTTATCCACGCCTTCATGAATCAACGTGAGCTGAATAATTAGCTGTCGCAACGCTTTTTCTTTTTCGATGTAATCGTGTTCAATTTTATTTTGTGCGTCGAAAAGATTGAGGTATCGTTTACGCCATTCTTCCCCTAGATGGGCGTTTTGCGAATTAAAAAATGCCATAATGTTGTCCTATACTCTCAAATTTACTTTTCGACGACGATAATTTTCAATTAATACGGGTTACTTTTGCGCAGCGGTTTCTTGCGCAATTAAACGGTCTAACACTTCAATAATTTTTTCATGCGAACCAGCAACAGGGCCACTGGTTTTATATTTTCCGTTAATAATAATCGCAGGAACACCTGTAACGCCATAACGTGCGGCTGTGGTGGCCGCTTGACGCACTTTCATATCCACAGGAAATGAATTATAAGTTGCTTTAAAATCGGCGGCACTTACCCCATGTGCAACGAAAAATTTACTCAACTGATCTTCCGTTTCCAAATGCTCTTTTTTCACCTGCAAAGCATTAAAAAAATCCGCGTGAATTTTATCGACAACACCTAGTGCCTCAGCAGTGTAATAAGCCTTTGCGTGTTTGCCCCATAAATCGCTAAATACAGCGGGTTGACGAATAAACTCAACATTTTTTGGCATGGTTTTGAGCCATTTTGCCAGCGTTGGTTCAAAATCAAAACAATGCGGGCAACCATACCAAAAGAATTCAATCACTTCGATTTTATTCACATCATGCGTTGGCTGCGCGGGTGATACTAATTCATAACCTACGGGCTCAGGCGCAGCATAAGCAGTATTTAATGCGCCCGCAATCGCCAAAGATAAGGCCAATAGGCTACGACGTGTCAATTTTTTTAACATGCTATTTTTCTCTTTATAAATAAAAAATTCATCAAAAATAAACAAGATGGAAACGACTATTTCATGGTCGAGATGCGAAGAGCAACCGCTTTAATTTCAGCATCGCTCATTTTGCCGGCAATCATGTGCATCATATTTAAATTATTATTACTGCGTTTGCCTGATTTAAAATCGTTTAACGATTTCACTAAATAATCGGCATGCTGCGATTTGAGCGACGGAAACGACGCAGGTTTATTCCCATCACCATACGGTCCATGACACGCGATACACGCGGATACTTCACGTTTAATATCCCCATTGCGATATAAATCTGTGCCTTGTGCAATCAATGCGTCACGCTGTTTCAATTCATCTGCATCGTCTTCTTCAGCAAGCGATTCTGTTGTGATTTTTTGATCAGAATAATAATTCGCAATATTGGTCATGTCCTCGTCTGTTAACGTCATTGCAATCGCGCCCATCATCGGATCTTGACGTACACCCGACTTAAACGCCTGCAACTGTTGCACTAAATAATTGGCATGTTGCCCGGCAAGTTTAGGGAACATTGGCATTGTGCTGTTACCATGTTCACCGTGACAACTAACACAGGAAGCCGCTTTTTGTTTGCCGGCATTTGCGCTGTCAGCGTGTGTCATTTGCGCATAAACCTGCGTGGCACCACCGCTTAAAAGTACGGTTAAAGCAAAGACAAGACTTTTTTTCTGCATCGATTTTTTCCTTGGAAAACATTAAAAGTAAAGCGCGTTGGCTATACACAAACTCGCGTGTGTGCTTAAATTCTACTCCAAATTATTCCATGACGCGAGACGCTATGAATCCACTGTATTATCAAGCTAAATTTATTAACAGCTCACCCCACCTGCGTGATACCCCCGCAGACGTCGGTCTTGAAATCGCTTTTGCGGGGCGCTCAAATGCAGGAAAATCCAGCGCAATCAATACGCTCACGCGCCAAAGCGGTCTTGCGCGAACCAGTAAAACCCCAGGGCGCACCCAAATGCTGAATTTTTTTGAAATTGCCGAAAACCAACGATTTGTGGATTTACCCGGCTATGGTTACGCAAAAGTGCCGTTACCCGTCAAAAAGAAATGGCATGAGCTTATGGAAACGTATCTCACTAAACGTAAATCGTTATGCGGTATGGTACTGGTCATGGATGTACGCCATCCACTCACCGAATTTGATTGGCAAATGGTGGAATGGTGTCAACACACGCAACTGCCTCTGCACGTTATTTTAACCAAGGCCGATAAACTCAATTTTGGTGCGGCCAAAACGACAATGCTCGAAGTGCAACGCGAACTGAGCGTCCTGCCAAGTCCACTGACGCTACAGCTTTTTTCTTCACTCAAAAAAACAGGTATTGACGAGATTCACGCCGCTCTCAATCGTTTATTTACGATGCGTCAACACACAAATGATCCGGTTTAATTTATTTATCATCACTTTAAAAAACTTCACAGGAAACACGCATGACGACACACGCAGACCAATTATTTGACATGGCCAAACACGTTATCCCCGGTGGTGTAAATTCGCCTGTACGCTCCTTTAGTGGTGTAGGCGGCACACCCGTTTTTGTTGACCACGCTGCGGGGGCTTACATTTATGATGCAGATGGCCGTGGTTATGTGGATTATGTCGGCTCATGGGGGCCCATGATTTTAGGTCACGCGCACCCCGAAGTAATTGACTGCGTAAAAAAAGCCGCTGAAAAAGGCTTAAGTTTTGGTGCACCCACGGAAATTGAAACGCAAATGGCGCAGCGCGTCTGCGATTTAATGCCATCGATTGAACTTGTGCGTATGGTTAGCTCAGGCACAGAAGCCACCATGAGCGCCATTCGTCTTGCGAAAGGCTATACCCATCGCGCAAAAATCGTCAAGTTTGAAGGCTGTTATCATGGTCACAGTGACGCGCTACTCGTAAAAGCAGGCTCGGGCGCATTAACCTTTGGCGTCCCCAGCTCATCGGGCGTCACAGAAGCCGTTGCACGTGACACGCTCACGCTACCTTATAACGATTCACAAGCTGTTCATGATTTGTTTAAACACATTGGCGACCAAATTGCCTGTATTATCGTAGAGCCTGTGGCGGGCAATATGAATTGTATTCC
>JBDLQG010000145.1:0-5240 GCA_039800705.1 Pseudomonadota bacterium | reverse complement strand
GTACAACGTGCGCTTCCCACACACAACTTGCTTGCCGATCTTGTGCAAGCGGTAAATCCACGCGACTGAGTGTTTGCGATAATGGCCCCATTGCATCCACTTTCCCTTGTGACATAAGCACGAGATAATCTGCCAGTTGCGCCATTTCTTGTTTTGAGTGTGTCACATACAGCACAGGAATTTTGAATTGCTGATTTAAACGCATAAGAAAAGGTAAGACGTCTTGTTTGCGCGAAGAATCAAGCGAGGCAAGCGGTTCATCCATCAATAAAATACTGGGATTGAGTACCAATGCCCGTGCAATAGCAACACGTTGTCGCTCACCACCCGATAAATTTTCAGGCATTCGTGCCATTAAATGCGAAATCCCAAGCAATTCGATAATATGCTCTTTTTGAATCGCATCAACGCTATTTTTAAGCCGTTTTAAGCCATAATTAAAATTTTCTTTCACACTCAAATGCGCGAATAAATTAGCCTCTTGGAAAACATACCCTAATGCACGTTGATGAGTGGGAATAAAAATCTTTTTTTCGCTATCTTGCCAAACGTCACCGTTAATACTTAAAAAACCTTCGCGAGCGTGTTGCAAACCGGCAATACAGCGAAGCAGTGTTGTCTTGCCCGAACCCGAATGCCCAAACAACACCGTAATGCCCGAGCTAGGGAGAGACAAATTGACATCGAGTTTGAATTCGCCGTAATCAAGGAAGAATTTAGCAATAATCGATGCGTTCATTTAAAAAATTGGGTTGATGATGGCGTTTTAACGCTACTGTAGAGCACCCACAAAACACAAAATGAAAAGACAAGCAATCCACCAGCAAGCCAATGGGCTTCGCTGTATTCCAAAGCTTCAACGTGATTGTAAATTTGCACTGAAACCACGCGTGTTTTATTGGGAATGTTGCCACCTACCATCAGTACCACGCCAAACTCGCCCACTGTATGTGCAAAACCAAGAACCGTTGCCGTCAAAAAACCCGATTTGGACAGCGGCAAAACGACACTAAAAAACGTATCGAGCGGACTGGCGCGAAGCGTTGCGGCGGCTTCAATCGGTCTATTGCCAATGGCTGCAAATGTAGTTTGCAGAGGTTGAACCACAAAAGGAAGTGAATAGAGAAATGATGACACGACGAGTCCCGCGAACGTGAATGGCAGTGTTCCTAAACCGAGTTGTGTGGTGAGTTGTCCAATTGGGCCATTCTTGCCTAATATCACCAGCAAATAAAACCCCAAAACCGTAGGTGGCAACACAAGTGGCAGTGCAACGATGGCATTAATGATACTTTTGTATTTTGATTGGGTTCGCGCGAGCCACCACGCTAGCGGCGTTCCAAATAGCAACATCAACATCGTTGCAAAACTCGCCACTTGAAAGGTTAAACGCAGCGTCTCAAAATCCGCAGAAGTGAGCATCAAAAAATTACCCGTCAAAATATAGGAGGGATGAAGAACGGATGTTACACGATTTATTTTTCTGGGACGTTCAAAAAATAGGTATTTTGCTTTTTTTGATATTCTCGTAACTATAACTTATTGATTTTCAGTTATCGGTGCGTAACATCAGCAATAAAATCCTGCTGTTTAGTTTCGCTATTTATAACACTCTTTTCAGTCCCACAAAAGGCATGTTTTTCGTATCGACTAAGCCGAAAGTGAAATCAACGACCCTACTGCACTATGAAAAGACGCATTATTTTCAATATTTGCCGCCAGTTGAGTTAAAAAATCGGGTAAAGTTATCGCTTTCGATGTAAATTTATTCCCAAAAACTTGAGCCAAATTATCGAAATGGGTTTGCAAATCATTATTTTGTTTAATGGTGCCAATGAGGTTCTGTAAACCCGCACTGGGTGTATTGTAGTTGTTTTGGATTTTAGCTATGCCTAGCGATGGAACCGCTTTGTTTGCTAACGGAATACCAATATCTTCAAGCATCGCAACGTCGAGCGGTGAAATAGTTTTCACTTCGCCTTTTTTAATAGATTCAGACATTAAATCAGCTGGAATTGCAACGTGATAAAAAGCCGAGCCATAACCCGATTTTTCAGACGCGAGTGGAACGGGATTTCCTGCATTGGCTTTTTTTGCATTCTCGCCAACAAAAAAAGGTACGCCATCCTGCATATTCACTAATTCATCATATTTTGTTCTTAAATGTGTGTTTACATTACCTAGCGTGCCCGTAAATGCTAATCCGTGTAACACTTCATGCGTGAGAATAGAGGTTAAATCAAATTTATCGGATACGGGCTTACCACTAAAAGACATATCACCGATACGCGATAAATTGATTAATAAACTCGCATCTGCCGAATTGGGATTTAATTCGTATTGATACAGCGAGTCAGATACAAAAGACGTGTCGATACTTTGTTTTTCATGGAGCGTAGCTTGAGTCATCGTGGAATCAGTTTCTGCAAGCACATTTGAGTCTTTGTATTTGCCAGACACTTTCAAATTAAATACGGCATCAGAGCGAATATATTGACCAATGTTATCAAGTGCTTTTTGTAAATTGGCTTTTACATCAGGAAAATAATCGCCTAAATTAGAGTCACTAAAATCAATAGTGTATTTGAAGTTTGTGCCGCCCGAAACCAATGTGCTATCAACAATACTAAGACTGTCAGATTGGCTAGTAACCGTGTTCTCTAAAATTCGAGGCGTTAATGATTGATATAAACGCTGTACAAAATCCTGCACTGCCCCATTTTCATTATCTGATAGTTGTTCAATATTGAAACCTACATTTTTTAGGGTTTCGAGTACATTTTGAGTCAATAACCCTGCATTATTACTGGTAGCTACTTGATATAGCTCTGTACTTGTATTATTTTGGGTGCCTATAAGTGTATCAGTAGTTGCGCTATCTACTTGATTTTTTAATGAATACGTCCCCAGCGATGGTGTATTGATTGCAGAAATAGTCATGAAAAGTTGGCCGTGTTTAATTCGATAATGAGCGTTTATCGGCTTTAGTTGAAAAAAATATAATTTAAATATAAATAACAATAAAAAAGCCCGCCAACTTATTCTATTTACAGGCTTTTATTTTAAAAAACGCGACTAATCAAGACTGCCAAGCAATTTTAAAAATTGTTTGTTTATCTCATCTAATTTATCTAAAAAGAGTTTAATCTGTGCAACATCTTCTTCTGTCAACGGATCTTCATGCTTTATTTCAGCATTTTCGCGTTTATACAAAATTTTTAAATACGTTTCTAATGCAAGAATATTACATTTTTCAATGCTTTCTTTTATGTCTTCAGGCAAAATAAAACCGTATTTTGTCAAATAATTTTCAAAAACTTCTTCAATTTTTGGCAACGTCTCAGCTACATGATGATAAACCAATGACATATCATTTTGTATCGATTTTGGCTTAATAAAAAGGCTTTGGTGAATGACTCTAAATTTTTTAAACGCAGTCAATCTTTTATCAAAAATCACTTTTGATGAGCCCAATTCATTCCTTACATTTTCAAGTCGTTTAACTATCCAAAAACCAATGAGAAGCGTGAAAAAACTATTGGTGGCGATAATAAGTATGGCTTCAGTTGACATGTTAAGTTCCAGATAGAGGCATTGAGCTAAGGTCTATAGCTAAGTGATAGAGTAAACATTAATTTTATACCCCTAAACTATTTTGATGTCAACGCGCTTTATGGGCTTCACCCGTAATCGTCAACATGCTTGCACGATACCGTTAGTGAGCGTGATATATTCTCTAAAATCTCCCTGAATACAAGCACTTGATGTCGATTTTTCAACGCCTTCATGAATCGTTCTGGTTAAAAAATCACTAAACGTCATCCCTGCTGCAACTAACATTTTCGGGAATATACTTTGTGGCGACATTCCCGGAATCGTATTAATTTCTAAAAAATACAATTCGTTATCTTTTTGATTTAAAATAAAATCGAGTCGCATAACGCCTTGATTACCAAACAAACCATAGATATTTCTGACAAAATTCTGCATCTTCAAAAGCAAGGATTCATCCACATTCGCAACAGTCAATGTAATGTTTTTTGTACTATCGACCTTATTTTCATGCGATAAAAAATCAATATCATTTTCAATCAATAATTCTTCACTCGGTGGCGTGATAATAATTTGGTTATCGAGTGTGAAAATACCCATTGTAAATTCTCGACCTGTGATAGATTGTTCGATAATAATTTCATCGTCTATTTCCAAGGTTTCTTTTATTAATTGGTCGGCCTGTTCTTTTGAATAGGCTTTACTAACGCCAATACTACTCCCGTTTTTACACGCTTTAATAAAAAAAGGAAATCCGATTTTTTCGCATATTGCATCAATATCATAATGACTGGTATTGATATAATGGTTTTTTGCTACACAAACATCGTGTGATTTGACGTAACACACAGAATGGTATTTATGATTAGTTAATGCGGAGATTCTTGAATTGACTGAAAAATAAGGGAGGCCTATTAATTCAAACAAAGATTGCAATTGACCATTTTCACCCGGCGCTCCATGCACTGCAATAAAGCAGTAATCGGGGCAGATTATCCTACCATCATGTGTCGTGAAGGAAAATGTATTTAAATCAATTTTGTATTTTTCACCATTCAACACACACACAATCGCTTTTTCAAAAAAAGTAATTTCATAAACAGAAAATAAAGATGTGTCTAAATTATCAATAATATTCTGACCACTCCTAATTGAAACGCTTGCTTCTTGTGTGTATCCACCGTAAATGACAAATACATTATTTTTTTTCTTATGAATTGCTTGCGTCATATTTAATTTTTATTAGTGAGTGGATTTATTGGAGTTGCGAACACAAAATGATTTAAATATCAAAATTGCGAACATTATATGACTTTAAATAGGTTAATACCATATTCATGAAATTTAAATTCACTTTTTCCCTAATAGCCACTAAGAATCGTTGTTTCCAGTGATTTTTGGCTACCTTGGCGCGACCAGCTTCAATTTTTGTATTTTCCCCATCGCTTAATTTTGCATTTTCATGTTTGCGTTTAACTACTCGATTAAAAAAAGGGTTTCGATTGACTAACTTTCGTCCATTTCACTTGCGTTCTGTTGACGTTTGAAATTGGGCATTATGAATTGTACATAGTTAGCGATACTTATAGCCGACATTCCGCACCTATAAAAAGTGATTTGTGATTTAAAATGTAGCCATACAGAAATTCATAAGAGAGTAAGCCATAGAAACTTCATACAACAGCTAC
>JBDLQG010000144.1:0-5369 GCA_039800705.1 Pseudomonadota bacterium | reverse complement strand
GCCCACGTAAACGGTAAAGCGGTATTTATAGATGAAGCACTACCTGGTGAGCAAGTTGAATTCATATACACAGACAGCCGCAAAGATTTTGCTGAAGGTAAAGTCGTCAATTTAATTACCCGCGCAGAAAATCGTGTGCAAGCGCCCTGCCCCCATTATGGCGTTTGTGGGGGCTGCAGCTTTCAGCATGTACACGTTGACGCACAAATTCAAATCAAACAAGATTTATTATGCGAACAATTCAAACGTATTGGTAAAGTCGAGATACCACCTTTATGGGAACCGCTTGTTGGCGAGCATTGGGGATACCGCCGCAAAGCACGTATGGGCGTGAAATATGTCGCTAAAAAAGACCGCGTTTTAGTGGGATTTCGTGAGCGTCGTAATCCGTTTTTAGCGGAAATTAATAGTTGTGCCGTTATGCACCCCCTTGTCGGGACACGTCTTATTGAACTAGGCGAGATGATTAAAAATTTAACCATTCGTGACAAGATTCCCCAAATTGAAGTCGCTATTGGTGACGAAAAATGTGTACTTGCCGTGCGTGTACTCGAGCCACCCACGGCTGAAGATAAAGAGAAAATGCGTGAATTTGCACACGCACATGACATTAGTCTTTGCCTGCAACCCAAAGGCCCTGACACGATTACCCCTCTTGACGGTGAACCCGTGGTCACGCTCACCTACGAGCTGCCAGATCATGGCATTGAATTTAAATTCCGTCCAGCGATGTTCACGCAAGTGAATTACGGTATCAATCGACAAATGATTAACCGCGTTTTAGACATCATGGCGCTCACCAAAGACGATAATGTGCTCGATTTGTTCTGTGGCTTAGGTAATTTCACGCTGCCACTCGCCAAATATGCCGGTCATGTTGTGGGCATTGAAGGTGATTTACCCTTAGTCAACCATGCGAAAGAAAATGCACGTCATAATAACATTGAAAATGTCGAATTCTTTGCAGCCGATTTAACGCAAGATATTAGCCAAATGCCTTGGGCAAATGCGCATTATAATAAAATTATGCTCGATCCCTCGCGTGCAGGTGCGTCTGAAATTTTGCATCACTTCAAACGCTGGCAGCCAGATACCATTGTTTATGTATCATGCAATCCCTCTACATTAGCCAGAGATGCGGGTATTTTAGTCAATGAACTTGGCTACACGCTCGTCACCGCAGGCGTGATGGATATGTTCCCGCACACCGGACACGTTGAATCTATGGCGTTATTTACCAAAACGCAATAAAACGATTTTTATTTAATTTTAAAGGTAACTAAACCTAATGCAAAATTCAGATATTACGATTATTGGCGGCGGTGTCATGGGACTGCTCACCGCGCGTGAGTTTCTCCATGCTGGCGCAAGTGTGACATTACTTGAAAAAAATGAGTGTGGCCTTGAATCGTCTTGGGCAGGCGGTGGGATTTTGCTCCCTCTTTATCCATGGCGACAAGCACCTGCCATTAGCGATTTAGTCATTGAAAGTCTTAAAATTTATCCTACGCTTGCCAAGCAGTTACATGCCGATACAGGAATTGATCCCGAGTGGACGCAAAGCGGTTTACTGATTACACACAATTCGCCCGACGAAACCATACTCGCTCATCAATGGGCTGAAAAGCATCATATTCGCATACAGCCTCCTGAATCAGACAGCTTTTCTGGTTTGAATATTGCGCCACAAACGCCTCTTTTATTGCCCGATATTGCACAAGTGCGCAATCCGTGTTTGCTTAGAGCCTTAAAACAGGACGTTTTAGCAAAAGGCCTGCATCTTGTTGAACATTGTGAAATTACCCATTTCACACTTGAGCAGCAAAAATTGCACGATATCCACACAAATCACGGCAAATTTCCACTGCATCAAGTTGTCTTAACCGCTGGCGCGTGGACACGCTCTATTTTTCAACAATACCTCATTGGCGTGTTAGATGCGCCTGAAATTTATCCCGCAAAAGGTCAAATGCTCGTATTTGACTCGCAGCCAAGTACGTTAAAACACATTGTACTGCATGGCGATCATTATTTAATTCCACGACGCGACGGTAAAATACTCGCTGGTAGCACGGTGGAATACGATGTATTTCATAAAGAAGTGACCGTTGAAGCACATGAGGAAATTTTTAACTTTGCAACAAACTTGCTACCGTCATTAAAAAACGCGCCAATGATTAAACATTGGGCTGGACTACGTCCTGCAACAGAAGATGGTGTGCCTTATATTGGGCGTCATCCCGAAATCACTAATTTAAGTATCAATGCAGGCCATTTCAGAAACGGTTTAACCATGGCTCCCGCATCGGCGAAATTACTTGCTGATATTATTTTAGATCGCTCACCTATTGTTAATCCAAAAGCCTATCAATTCTTTAAACATTTATCTAAAAACGCGCTATGAATCCATACTCATTAATTCGCCCCTTACTTTTTTCTGTTGATCCCGAAACCGCGCATGATATAACGCTCAAAACATTAAGTGCTGCGCAAGGTGCGGTCAACGCGCTACATCCCAAAATGGCTGATAAGCCCGTTCATATTATGGGACTAACGTTTAAAAATCCCGTTGGACTAGCGGCGGGACTGGATAAAAATGGCGATTGTTTAGACGGTTTTGCCGCATTAGGATTTGGTTTTTTAGAAGTCGGCACACTCACACCACGTCCACAGGACGGCAATCCTAAACCTCGTTTATTTCGTTTAGTTGAACATGAGGCCATTATTAACCGTATGGGCTTTAATAATAAAGGCATCGATTATTTTCTCGAGCAAGTCGCACGCAGCCATTATGCAGGTATTTTAGGTGTCAATATTGGTAAAAACGCTGATACGCCTATTGAAAATGCGCTTGATGATTATTTAATTTGTCTGCGCAAAGCCTATAGTGTAGCGAGTTACATCACCCTCAATATTTCTTCTCCTAACACAAAAAATCTGCGTCAACTCCAACAAGGTGATGATTTACGCCATTTAATTTCATCCGTTAAAGAAGAACAGTTAAAACTGCAAATTGAACACGGGCGTTATGTTCCCTTGGTGCTTAAAATTGCACCCGATTTAACACCAAGTGAAGTCAAACATATTGCTAATTTGTTACTTGAATTTTC
Source organism: Pseudomonadota bacterium (assembly GCA_039800705.1). Classification (GTDB taxonomy): domain Bacteria; phylum Pseudomonadota; class Gammaproteobacteria; order Methylococcales; family Methylomonadaceae; genus UBA10906. The sequence continues at coordinate 2,259 of JBDLQG010000144.1, read as the reverse complement.
AATCGATGGTGTCATTGCGAGTAATACCACGATTTCACGTCCGTCTGTTGGGCAACACGTTCACGCGCATGAAATGGGCGGACTTAGTGGCGCACCGCTCAAAGACATGTCTACGGAAATTGTGCGTCAGCTTGCACAAGCATTAAACGGTCAAATTCCCATTATTGCCGTAGGTGGTATTTTGAGTGCAACTGATGCCCAGGAAAAATTTGAAGCGGGTGCCAGTCTAGTTCAACTTTACACGGGATTGATTTACCGTGGCGCGACGCTTATTTCGGATATTGTCAACAGTCGTTAAATTTTTTCTCAACACGTTCCTATGTTTGGCGTGGGAGCGTGTAAAAATGCCTCAAAAAAAATTAATATTCAATTTATTCCTTGAAAAAAAGAAACCCGCCCATAAATCTGTAACAATTCATTTTTATTGTTCATTTTTTATTCAAGGAAAAAACAGTGACAACAACAGCACACAAAGAAACTCTAGGCTTTCAAACAGAAGTTAAACATTTATTGCATTTGATGATTCATTCGCTTTATAGCAATAAAGAAATTTTCTTGCGTGAATTAATTTCAAACGCATCTGACGCAGCTGATAAATTGCGTTTTGAAGCGTTATCAAATGAAAGTTTATATGAAGGCGATAGCGATTTAAAAATCCGTTTGGAATTTGACGAAGCAAAACGCACCGTCACTATTATCGATAACGGTATTGGTATGACACGCGCAGAAGTACAAGAACACATCGGTACTATCGCAAAGTCGGGTACGAAACAATTTTTTGAAGCACTTACCGGCGAGCAAGCCAAAGACAGCGAGTTAATTGGTCAATTCGGTGTTGGTTTTTATTCCGCATTTATTGTTGCTGACAAAGTGACATTAACCACTCGCAAAGCAGGTTCAACTGAAGGTACACGTTGGGAATCTGCTGGTGAAGGCGAATACACCATCGAGAGCGTTGATAAAGCGGGACGCGGCACTGAAATCGTATTACATCTAAAAGAAGGTGAAGATGAATTTTTAGATGGCTGGAAATTGCGTTCTATCGTTCGTAAATTCTCAGATCACATTTCATTGCCCATTGTCATGGATAAAGAAGTTCATGCGCAAGAAGATGAAAGTGATGATGAAAATGCAGAGAAAGCGGCGCCACAAATCGTGGAAGAAACCGTTAACAGTGCAGCCGCGCTTTGGACAAAATCACGTCAAGAAATCTCAGACGACGATTACAACCAATTCTACAAACACGTCGCCCATGATTTTCAAGATCCCCTCACCCACGTTCACAGCAAAGTGGAAGGCTCAAACGAATATACATTATTACTTTATGTTCCCGGTCGCGCACCCTTTGATTTGTGGGATAAAGACGCAAAACATGGCGTAAAATTATACGTGCGCAAAGTTTTCATTATGGACGATGCCGATCAATTAATGCCACGTTATTTGCGTTTTGTTCGCGGGATTATTGATTCAACATCACTACCGCTCAACGTTTCGCGCGAAATTTTGCAACAAGGCAAACAAATCAACACCATTAAATCGGGTGCGGTGAAAAAAGTGCTTGGTATGCTTGAAAATTTAGCGAAAAACGAACCTGAAAAATACGCAACATTCTGGTCACAATTTGGCACAGTAATGAAAGAAGCGCCCATTGAAGACAATGCTAATAAAGAGCGCGTTGCAAAATTGATGCGTTTTGCGTCAACACATAACGACAGCGATAAGCAAGATGTCAGCCTTGAAGATTACGTTAGTCGCATGAAAGAAGGCCAAGACAAAATTTATTATGTGACGGCTGAAAGTTATTCTGCGGCGAAAAATAGTCCACATTTGGAAATTTTCCGCAAAAAAGGCATTGAAGTATTATTACTTTCTGACCGTATCGATGAATGGTTGGTGTCACATTTAGATGAATTTGAAGATAAACATCTTCAATCTGTGGCAAAAGGTGATTTAGATTTAGGCGCAACGGAAACCGAAGAAGAAAAAGCCGCGCAAGAAGAAGTCAGTAAAGACTTTGAATCGGTTATCAACCAAATCAAAGACGTGCTTGGCGACAAAGTGAGTGAAGTGCGTTTGAGTCACCGTTTAACACTTTCACCTGCGTGTGTTGTTGCAGACGTTTATGGCATGAGTTTGCACATGGAACGCATTATGAAAGATGCGGGACAAATGTTTGGTGGCATGGGCGGTAAAAAACCGATTTTTGAAATTAACCCTGATCACGGTTTAGTGCAACGCTTGAAAACTGAGCAAGACGAT
>JBDLQG010000143.1:0-5474 GCA_039800705.1 Pseudomonadota bacterium | reverse complement strand
TCGATGACCTGATTTATTGAACACTTGAAGATAATGCGTAATTTCATCTATTTCTTGCTGAAAATGTTTAATATAGAATTTATTTTGTATTGCCTTGGTCATTTTGTAACTGTTTTAAATCATATTAAATACAAATTTTCATGGCATATTTGTCACAACACATTTTGCCGTTTTGGTAGCAGATAGATTGCCTGCTGTGTCTTTTGCCCATAGATAAAGCGTTTTGCTTCCAGCACTTGTTGTTTGATAGCTCACTGGTTTTTGTGATATCCATTCAACAGAATCATTAGGCAACGCCGAATTTTCGCTTATCAAATACCCTGCAATAGCAATATTGTCCGTAGCGGTTAGTGTGCTAATTGGAATGGTCAATCCATTATTTTTAGCAGGTACAACAAATTTACTCACGACAGGCTTCGTGGAATCAATAGTAATTTTTGAAATACTCGGCTCAGATATATTTCCTGCCTCATCTTTAGCCCAAGCGTAAAGCATCTTGATTCCTGCACTGCTAAAAGTATAGGATTTAGGTGCTGTAGTCCGCCACAGCGAAGATGTGACTTTAGGAATGGTTTTTGTTTGTGTCAGCATGTAACCAGCTACACCTTTATTATCTTTTACATCAAATGCGGCAATAGGAACGGTCAGTGAATTTATTATTGGTGGCAAACTTAAAGCCGACACGCTTGGAGCGGTTTTATCAAGTGAAAAACTGGCTTGTACTGTTTTATTACTCGTCATTTTTATTTTGCAACTGCTACCAATACAATCACCACTCCATCCATCAAATACAAAATTAACTGCAGGCACGGCAATCAGCTCGATTTCACTGCCTAATGTGAAATTCGCTGTGCAAACCAAACCACAATCAATGCCTAATGGACGACTTACAACCGATCCACTGCCAACTTTTGCTACTGAAAGTTTCGCCGTTTCAGTACCTACAGCGTAATTAAACACGGATTTGCCGCTTACTTTTGTTGCATCTTCATCTTTGGGTAAATAGGTGCGTACATAATCTACGTTGACATTACTGGGTGAAACACTTACTCGCGTGTAACCTGTATTAGAAAATTTATCACCTGATAAATAGGCGTCACTGTTATAGAGTGTATAAAAAGGATCGGCTGGCTCAGGCAGCGTTTGATAAATAACACCATCAAGCTCTTGTTTTACCCAAATATGGTCATGGCCTTGGAAGAATATAGTGACATGATTATCGACCATTAAACTATGAATGGGTTTTACCCAACCTGGGCGATATTTATCAAACGCCCAAGTCCCCTTGTTATCCTTTCCACCCCATTCATAAGAATCCGCTTCTTCAATACCCCCTCGCCCCGTTCCAAGCACGTGATGCGTGAACACAAATTTATATTTTGCAGAACTTGTTTCAAGTGTTTGTTTAAACCATTTATATTGCGTTTCACCTAATGTCACATTCCATAAATCACGACCACCTTTGGGATCATGAGTCGAGCCAAATGCGTTATCCACTGTTTTAGGTGAATGCCAATAGGGATCAATCACGACAAAAAGTGCATCCCCCCAGGTAAACGCATAATAATCACGAAGTAGCCCGATGTTGGGAATTTTTTCACTGTCACCGGTATAAAAATCATCTGGCGCTGGCTGGGAATAAAGCGAGTTACGCGCATTCTGTGCCCAAACTGCGACATTATTTGCAGTGCCATCTAAATTCGCCATAGAGGCTTGTTCATGATTCCCGTTCACTAAAAAGACAGGTGATGTTTTTCCAATGAGACCAAAATAAGGGCGCTGCAATAAATAACGCTCTCTCACTTTTGTAGCATTTAATGTCGTGGCATCGAGTGTATCCACACTAAAGTCATCACCAATAGCAAAATAAAAATCTGGTTTGTCTAAAGCCGCCGTGTTTAATGTTCGTGTGTAAAGAGCTTCATCGAATTGCTTTTTAGCTCGCTCTGGATGTGAATCGCCCTGAATGGCAAAAACAAAAGCACTACCAGGAAGTCGCGCTGTATGGAAAGTATATTCAGTTTGAGGTAAGAAATTGGTTTGCGACGTTTCTTGAAAAACGAGTCGATAATAATGGAGGGTATCATCTTTCAAGCCATTTAAGGTAACCTCTAAAGGTGTGCCCATTTGCAATGTAAACACATCCGTTTTCTTATCATATTTACCAGATTCAACGCCATATTCAATATAAAACCTGCCAGATTGATTGGCAGAAAAGAGATTGGCTTTGATTGTGGTTGTCGTTGGAGAGCCTAAAATTACATTCCCTGAAAATGAATTTTCCGCAAACGTCTGAGATGACATAAAAAACAAACCTAACAACAATGTCGATATTTTTAAACATGGTATTTTTATGAACATATTTGTATCTCATTAAATTCAATTCTATAACGGAGCTGACACTACACATTTTGCTGTTTTAGCCACTGATACATTGCCTGCTGTATCTTTCACCCACAAATAAAGCGTTTTACTTCCTATGGTCGTCGTTTTATAACTAGCTGGCTTTTCTTGCAACCAATCAACTGAATTAGCATTAGGTAATGTTGCACTTTCACTCACTAAATACCCAGCAATAGCCATATTATCTGAAGCCGTTAATGTGCTAATTGGAATCATCAAGCCATTATTTTTCGCTGGCAGAACAAATTTACTCACCACCGGTTTTGTTCGATCAATAGTAATATTTGCCATACTGGGTGGTGAAATATTCCCAGCTTCATCTTTTGCCCATGCGTAGAGTGCTTTCACACCTGAACTGCTGAATGAGTAAGATTTAGGTACTTCGCTAAGCCACTGAGATGACGTCAATTTTGGTGTGGTTTTTGATTGTGTGAGCGTATACCTAGCAACGCCCTTATTATCTAAAGCATCAAAAACAGTAATCGGAACACTCAGTGAGTTCGTAATCGAAGGTATCGTAAATTGACGAATAACAGGTGCAGTTTTGTCACTCACACTCACTGTTTTGCTAATTGTCTTACTCACTTTTACGTTACTAATAGTAAGCGATATTGTGTAGGTATTTGGCGTAATATAACGGTGCGTTGGATTCTGGATTTGGCTGGTTTGTCCATCACCAAAATCCCAAAGCCATTTGGTTGGATTTCCACTACTGTCATCATGAAACACAACCTCTTGCTCTGTATTTGCTGTTGTTGGCGTCACTGTAAAACTCGCCACTAAGGGTGGTAAAATAACGGTACTATCTATTTGCCACGTATCATCAATTTGCGCATTTTGACGCAACGAATTTTCATTACTCGGTATCCATGATCTAACATAATTTGCGACAACATTTTGAGGACTCACTGTCACACGCAAATGCCCCGAACTACTTAAAATAGTGCCTGAATTGTAATGATAACTTTTGGCTAAATTTGCACCACTTGAAAAATTCTTCGCGCTGGGTTGAGGCACTTCTTGATACACAATGCCATCTAATTCTTGCTTCGCGTAAAGATGGTCGTGGCCATGAAAAACAGCTGAAACGCCATAATGCACCAGCATGTCATGTATCGGCATTGACCAATTAGGTCGATTTTGCACAAAACCTCTCGTTCCATCTGCATTTAAACCGCCCCATTCATAATAAGGCGCCGCTTCAATACCGCCACGCATTTGCCCATCCAACCCACCAACAAGATTATGAATGAACACAAATTTATATTTCGACTGACTCGAGGCTAACGTTTTTTCAAGCCATTGATGTTGCCGATCACCTAACGTTAATGCCCACCCCTCTTTGCCTTTAGTGACCGTATTCCAATAAGGGTCAAGAACAACAAAAAGTGCATCACCCCATTGCCATGAATACCATGAAGCGCGATGTCCACAACAAGGTTCAACAAAGGAATCACCGCCATAGAACGAAGTGGGTTCAGGATTGAGAAAATAAGTTTGACGCGCTTTAGCGCCCCATATCGCCACATTTTGTGTGGATTGATTGGCCAGCCAACCGAGTTCACCATCATGATTGCCATTCACTAAAAACAAGGGCGAAGAATGCGACATAAGACCAAAATTATTTCTTTCATAAGCATAACGCGCATTCACTGACGCTTGATCCACGGGCATACTAACGGTTGCGGTGAATGCCTGACTGTGTTTTTCAATCATGAAGGTATCGCCGAGATCAATATGAAAATCCGGTTTATCGAGTCGAATATTTCCTAATGTTTGTTGATACTGCGCCAAAATACTATTTTCATCTAAATGCGAATCAGCTTGGATAGTAAAAGTAAATGTACTTCCCGATGGTCGCGCTGTCTGAAACGTGTATTCTTGACTGGTCACACTATTTACTTCTGACGTATTTTGAATACGAAGACGATAGTAATAGCGCGTATTCTCTTTCAAATTGTCGATATTAAAATTTAAAGGTTGACCAGTGCTTAGTAGTAATTCCGACGTTTTTTGTGTGTATTGATTTGGTAGTGTGCCATATTCAATATAAGCATTCCCTTGTTGATTAGCTAATATGTTAAATTTAATGGAGGTAGCCGTGGGTGAGCCAAGTAAAATGCTGCCGTCAAATTCTGCAGCCATCAGCAAACACGGCATTACAAGTAAAACACTTATGCCCCGTAGCGCCTGTTTTGTCATCATAAATCCCCTCTCATTTATTTGCGGCATTAACTAAAAAATTCAAGCTCAAAGCCAAATCAACCAAAATGATTGTATTTTTGACTCATCAATGAACCTTATTATCGGCAACTTTAATGACAAAAAACGGGGAAGAATAATGACAATTTTGTCATTTTATGAAGTACGGGAGAACGAATTATGAATTTAGCGGCAAATGTATCAAAAAGCTCACAGCACTTTGGTCAGTGGATACGTCAATTTTTCCGTGATGAGCATGAATAATATCTCGGGATAAACTGAGCCCCAATCCCATACCATCAACTTTTCGATTATGTGATGATTCACAGCGATAAAAACGTTCGAATATCAATTCAAGATCCGCTTCAGCAATCCCTAATGATGAATTACTCACTATGACCTCGATATGATTGTTCATTTGCTTTGCATCAATACGTATCCATCCATTTGGAATGTTGTATTTAATCGCATTACTCAATAAATTATGGAGTACTTGAATCAACAAATCGGCGTCTGCCTTCACCACCAAGTTTTCAGCAACCAATCCATCAATGGTTAAACTTGGCGCTAACATCTGAGCATCTTCAATTAAATTTGCTAACATGAGAGACAAATCAACTTCGCACTTATTCAAACGCAGTTGCCCTGCATCAGCGAGTGAAAATAATAATAAATTGCGCACGATTGCATCTAATCGCTGTACCTCATCAAGCATCAGTGCCAAATCTTTCTGAATAACTGACCCCATATCAGATTGAAATATTGCCCGTTCAATCTGTCCTTGTAAAATGGTCAGTGGTGTTTTTAACTCATGTGCGGCATCCGCAGAAAATCGTGATGTTTGATGAAAACTGCGCTCTAATCGCTCA
>JBDLQG010000142.1:0-5502 GCA_039800705.1 Pseudomonadota bacterium | reverse complement strand
CATGTTACAAAAAAATCCAATTTATCGTTTGCAGCGTGCCATAATTTTTTGATTTTCATGTGTTATTCCTCTACCTTGTTGATGGTTTTAAAGTGATAGGGAAAACCATTGGTATCAATGCTTGACATCCATTTTAAAAACGCTACCACGCCTTTGGCTTCTTGGGGAGTAATATGCAAATTTGGCATTTTTCGATCACTGCTAAAGGTACGTGCATTTTTTTCAGGATCCAGTAAAAATTGAACCATTAAATTTTCACGCAGTTCGGTGGATAACCATTCTTTATCCAGCCACGCCTTGGTTAAATCAGGTGCAAAGTAAGCACCATTTCCCAATAAGGTATGACAGTTCATGCAATTTTTTGCTTGGATTGTTTTTTTGCCAAGTGTGACGAGTGTTTCTGCTTCTTTCTCGCTGAACTCTTGGCCGAATAATAATTCCGTTTCCCCTATCACAGGAATCGATTTATATAATTCGGGTTGATAGACATAATCAATTTTTTTATTGATGACGCTATAGGGTTGAACACGTTTACCGCCAACTTGCGTTTGGCTAAGCGAATCAAACGTTAATAGGATAAGAAGTAAAAATGACGCTGCTGTCACCCAAATAGCTACTTTTTTCCAGAACGATTCACTTGCCCATAAGGGATTTTTTTCAATCATGCTTTTCCTCTAATGTTTTATGAGCGTCATCAGCGTGTGTTGTTACACACAAATACCAAATCCCCATGGGGACAAAAAAATAACCAATTACCATCACCATAGGCAGCAAAAGCCAATAACCTGTAAAATTCGCGGCTTGACTGAGCAATAAGACAGCAATAATAAGTACGCCATACGACAAATAAGCGGCGAGTTTGATGTAGAAATGGGAGTTCACTTTTGACCACGCAAATAGCAAGGCATAGCACGCTCCCGCCAAAATAATTAAAGCTGCCGCAAAAAAAGTGATGAAAAAATCCGATAAAGCAACAGGTTGAATCATTCGTGTACTTCTGAAAATGAAAATTCACATATCGCGTCACCCTTAGCCATACAAAGCGATTGTTGAATAGGGCGATCAAGCGCACCGCCCATCAAGGCTAAATCGAATTGACAAATTTGGTCATATTTTTGCGCTAAATCGTGATAAATACAGTTGCACGCTTGTACGCAAATTTGTTCTTTCTCATTGGTTGCTTGCTTGGCAACAAATCCTAATTCGTTCATGACCACCATCAAGGTTTTCAGTCGTTCATCAAAGGATTTACCTTCAAATTGATCGCTTAATTGTGTGGCCAATTTAGTGCCCAAATGACGCATATATTTTTCAGACTCTTCAACCGAAATAGTTTCGAGTAAATCTTCAAGCATAAGCCCTGCTAACCATGAATAATGCTTAGGAAAATAATTAATGCCTTTATCCGTAATACCGTAAAGCACAATAGGGCGACCATTGGTTTTACTGACCCCGTTTTTTTCAATATAGCCCGCTGTTTCCAATGCACTAAAATGCTCTTGCACTGCTGTGCGTGAAATACCCAATTCAAAATACAAATCTTCAATACATAATTCTTTTTTATGTATTAAAAAGTATTCAAGAATGTCATGTTGTCGCTGACCAATTTTATTCATACTATCCAGTTAAAAAACTTATTTTAGTTATAACTGAATTATATTGTATAAGTAATTTGATTGCTATAAACTATTTTTGAGCTTAACGCTCAAACGTACGTTAAACATCGATAATCAGACTAAGGCAGGACATCATGAGCGAAATATTAAACACAGCAAACGCAACATTATTTGAGCAACTTGGTGGTGAAGGCGCTGTGAATGCAGCTGTCGATATTTTTTATCGCAAAGTACTCGCCGACCAACGCATTAACCATTTTTTTGACGGCGTGGATATGGACAAACAAGCGGCTAAACAAAAAGCCTTTTTAACGATGGCGTTTGGTGGCCCCGCCAATTACAGCGGCAAGGATATGCGCGAAGGTCATGCAAAACTCGTTCAAATGGGCTTAAACGACAGCCATTTTGATGCAGTCATTGAAAATTTAGCTGCGACACTCTCCGAATTGGGTGTGTCTGCTGAATTGATTGGGCAAGTAGCCGCCATTGCTCAAACCACTCGTGCGGATGTTTTAGGTAAATAATCCATCCAGTTAGCGTAAGGAATGTCATGACACGCATTAAATTTGATGACCAATTTTTTGAAACAGAGCCAAGCGAAACCGTTTTACAGACATTATTGCGACACAATATGCAAGTACCTTATGGTTGCAGAGCTGGCGTTTGTCAAAGCTGTTTAATGCGTTGTCTTGATGAAACGCCTGTACCGGCCACCTCACAAATGGGACTAAAAGCATCACAACAAAAAGAAAATTATTTTCTGCCGTGTATTTGTCTGTCTGAAAACGACATGAGCGTGATATTGCCTCATGCAGACGATGTGTGGTTAGATGGGCGAGTTGTTGATAAATACGCGTTATCATCGAATGTTATGCTACTAAAAATTCAATCAAAAGAACCCCTTGCTTTTTTCGCTGGACAGTTTGTTAATTTACGCAACAAAGCCGGTGTCACTCGCAGCTACTCTATTGCAACGATTCCAAACGCCTCGCATACGCTAATTTTTCACATTCGTATTTTACCTCATGGGCAATTTAGCCGTTGGGTAGCGGATGAAGTGGCAATTGGTATGTCATTAAATTTTTCACAGGCGCAGGGTAGCTGCCATTACATAGAAGGGAAAAGTGAACAACCCTTACTGTTAATTGGCACAGGAACGGGGCTTGCGCCACTTTACGGCATTATTCGAGATGCGCTTGAGAATCATCATCACAGCGGTGACATTCATTTATTTCATGGTAGCCGTGATGCTACGGGGTTATATTTTGAAAGCAAGCTCCACGATATGGCAAAAAATCATACTAATTTTCACTACACCCCCTGCGTATCGGGTGAAAATAGTGATCAAACCATATACATGAAAGGCCGCGCTAATCAAATCGCATTAGAAAAATTTAGCCAATTAAATGGTTGGCGGGTGTATTTATGTGGGCAGCCCGATATGGTATTGCAGACAAAGAAAATGGCTTATTTGCAGGGTGCCTCTTTAAAAGACATTTATGCTGACGCGTTTTTATCTTAACAATTTAGTTAGGTATCGTATTGTGCAAAAGTTAGCGAAGTTGCTGCCAACTAGCCCTCATCTTAGCATTCAATATCAACTGGTTTCAGTAATTGATAGCTTTTTGTGTATCATTGCAATTGTTATTAGCGCCAATTATTTTATGGATGCTCACTCACCTATATTGCTTGCACCCATGGGCGCGTCTGTGGTGATTTTATTATTTGCTCCCCACAGTCCTTTTGCAGGATATTGGTCTTTTTTGGGCGGTCATATCACATCGGCTTGCATTGGAATAGCTTGCGCAATGTATATAACGCCATTTTCGTTCGCCAGCGCGTTAGCAGTCAGTGGCAGTATTTCCGTGATGCTCTTATTGCGATGCTTACATCCCCCTGGTGCTGCAACTGCCTTAGTGCCTGTTATTAGTCATCAATCATCGCTAATGAATGCAGATTCTCCTTTGTTCTTATTCCCTGTTTTATATAACCTGCTGGTGATGTTGCTGATGGTAAGCCTTATCAATCGCTATTTTTTAATATATAAAGCCAACCATGCCGTTACTACTACACCGACGCAAGCATCCAGTTTGTCGCAACAAGATGTACAACGCGCATTGCTTGAAGAAAATGAATTGATTGATGTGAACCTTGATAAGTTGCATGAACTACTGCTGAATGCAGAAAAACAAAAAGTAAAACGCCTGCATAGCAACATCACATGTGGTGATATTATGAAAAAAAACATCACCACTGTTGAATATAGTGACGAAGTTGAAATGGCTTGGCAGAAAATACATCACCAAAAAATAAACGCCATGCCCGTGGTAGATAAAAAAAATCATGTCATTGGTATGGTCACATGGGCAAATTTTCTTCAATTTATTGACATGTCACCTTACAGTCATTTTCAAGATCGATTAATGACGTTTATTCGTCGAACACCCGATACAACGTCGCAAAAACCGGAATTTGTCGGACATATTATGACTAAAAACGTGCTTGTGTTATCTGAAAAAGCATCTATTACTCACTTGATTGATTTATTTTCAACGCAAAACTACAAACAAATTCCCATCATCAATGACGAAAAAAAATTAGTGGGAATGGTGTATCAGTCAGATTTGATTAACGCTCTTAACGATGTTGGTAATACACACTAAACGCCAATAGAAAACGCCACATGACACCCATCAAGCGTTGAGCTAAAGAATTGGCTTCTATTCTGATAGTATCGAACGATTTAAAAAGACAGCGCGTTCGGGTAGCTACCAACGCGCTTTTTTTAAATCTGACCACGCAGAAAGCGTAGGCTTAAATCAATGTCTAATTTTTGGTGAATGACGCCTGACGTGATGTATTTATTTTTATAGGCAAACCACTCTGATACTTCACTTTCGCTAAACGTACTAATCTCTCTGCCAATGCCTTTAATGCGCTGAGGGCAGCAGGTTGGAAAATTATTGCTCTCGATGTATTTGGTTAGGCTGGCTTGTGATACACCATATCTTTCGATTATTTGATTGCGTGATAGAAAGCCTGTGGGGATGTGATATTGTTTGGATTTGAGCATGGTTTTTTTCCTCTTTGTAAGAATGATTCTGAAGGGGATAGATTTTTTATGTTGGCGTTTTCAAGGTGACGGCCACAAAGATGCCTTTTAGGTATATCTGTTCCTTTTTATTTTTATTGCGGCTTGTTATTTTTTTAAAATGAAAATTTGAAAAAAGAATCGGCTTGATTTACACTTAAAAATAACGTTAAAAAAAATATAAAATAACGTTAAAAAAGATAAATAGAGTATTGATGGGGATAACAGCGTGACAAATAGAGAATTAACAAAATCAGAAAAAGAAGCGGCAAAGCGATTGAAAGCTATTTGGGATAAACAGAAAAAACCGCTAAATTTAACACAAGAAAAAGTGGCAAAATTGTGTGATTGGCAAGCTCAATCATCTTTTAGTTCGTATTTGACGGGGCGTACTCCTCTCAATCCTGAGGCTATTTATCGATTAGCAACTGTGTTTCATGTGCATCCATTCGATATTATGCCTGAGCTTGCTGAGATGTTTCCTCCCAGAGCAGGCACGGCGGATGGTGTTCAATTAAGCGATGAAGAAAATCAGTTTTTAATGTTATTTAGACAGTTATCTTCAAAACAAAAAACAAATCTCAATCATTCCCTTAAAGAAATGACGTTAGAAAATGAACTTATTTTTAAAGAGTATATTGAACGAGGCCTTGGCAATACCCGTGTTTAATATGTGGGTTGAATTTTAGGATTCCGCCCATTTAAAATCAAAATAAATATGTCAAAAATGTGACGTAGTTCACACTTTTTATGTGATTTAGTTCACACTTTAAGATGGCGTTTTTTTCTTCGCTG
>JBDLQG010000141.1:0-5545 GCA_039800705.1 Pseudomonadota bacterium | reverse complement strand
TTGAATTTTGTAAATGCCTGGACTTGCTAAGGCGCCAGCAGAATTCGTGCCATCCCATGAAAAAGGAATTGCACCAGAGCCTTGATTACCTAAATCAATAGTTTGTACTAGCTCACCAGTTGTTGAATTGGTAATAGCAATTTTTAAATCAGGTGTACTGCTAGTGAGATTGGCATTGCCGCTGATCTCGCCACCAGCTGGAAGTACGCCTTGTGTTGATTGCACGCTGACATAATGTCCAATTAAACCGGTTGCTTGCAATGCTTGATCTGAATTAATTGACGTTGCAAAATTGGCAAAAGATTGTTGCAGGTCTTGAATACCCGACACAGTACCAAATTGCGCCATTTGACTCAAAAACTCCGCATTTTTCATGGGTTCATTTGGGTCTTGATGTGTCATTTGTGTGGTCATCAATTTTAAAAACTGATCTTGACCCAAAGTAGTTTGCTTTTTGGCGGCTGCACGCGATGCTGCTGCTGTGGTTGCGTCTAGTGTAGTAGTGGTTAAATTTGCATATTTATCTGCGTTAGCTGTTGTGGCGGCGACCATAAATTTCTCCTATTGCCCCATTTTTAAGGTTTGCAGCATCATTTGTTTTGCTGTGTTTAAAACCTCGATGTTATTTTGGTATGAACGTGATGCTGACATCATGTTCGCCATTTCTTCGACGGAATTCACATTGGGTTTAAAAATGTAACCGTCTTTGTCTGCCATAGGATGATTTGGTGCATATTCCATCACCGCTGGCGCTTTGCTTTCCACGATACCGCGAATTTCCACTTTACTTGCGGCATTTTGTGCGTCAATGACGTTTTTGAGTTCAGCACCAAAAACAGGTTGACGCGATTTGTAAACGTCGCCTGCGCTACTGCTAACACTATTTGCATTGGCAATATTACTGGCTACTAAGTTCAAACGCACGGTTTGTGCATTCATGCCGCTGCCGGCAATATCAAAAATATTTAAAGATGACATAATTAAACTTGTCCTGTAAGTGCTGATCGTAATTCGTTAAATTTACCGCCTAAAAATTGTAAGCTCGCTTGATATTGCAAGGAGTTTTCTGCAAATTTGGCTTGCTCAATGTGTTCCTCAACGGTATTGCCATCAAGTGACACTTGATTTGGGTTTCGATATTTTAGTCGCGCCCCCAAAAAAGGCATCTCTGGTGCAAAATGTCCTGCTTGCGTGTGAGCCAATAATGTTTGTTCTGTTGTTGCTTGTTTTAGTGCAGTGGAAAAGTCCAAATCACGCGCTTTAAAATTTGGCGTATCCGCATTGGCCATGTTCGCCGCCAAAATTTCACCGCGCTTTTCACGTAAAGCAAGCATCATTGGGCTGTTTCCAAGTGCTGCGTTAAAGCTGATTGCCATAATAATGTCTCCTGAAAAATATTTTTTTGGTTTTTAAATTTAAAGCACACTTTATGCCAGTAAATCTTAAATATTAAAAATCAGTAATTTGATTTTTCTAGGTATTTCTCGTCAGAAGGTTATCGTCAGGAGTAATATAAAGTTAAAATTTATTTTTCCTTAGCAGTGTAAATTTATTTTGGTGTTACGAATGAATTTGTGTGCCAAGAAGTTGTCAATAAGGCTTTTTTGGGCTTTATTTATTACGGGGTATTTTTTATCTTTATGAAAATTAAGTATATTTTTTATTTTGGCATTTAAAATGCTTTTCATATACCAAGCGATTACGTTAACGAATTAACCATGCCGAATATGTTTAAATTGATACTTTTTTTTGTCACTGCATTTGCTTTTGTAAATGCAACTCATGCCGAGCCACAATGGCAAACTCACGAATCAATTTATGAGGCGGTTAAAGCCTATGTTGCTCAAAATATTAATACGACTGCAGAGTATGAAATTAATATAGTCCCGTTAGCGAGTCGCTTAAATTTAGCTTTATGTGAACAACCAATGGATGTATTTGCACCAAATTTGTTGAAAGCTGGGCGTGCAGCAATTAATGTACGTTGCAGTACAGGCAAGAAATGGGCAATTTTTGTGCCCGTCATCATTACGCCATTTGAAAATATTGTTGTTTTAACGCAGAATATGCAACATGGCGATAAAGTCACAGAGCATCATGTCGCTTTAGCGCGTAAAAATGTAACGCAATTACACAATAATTATCTAACTGACATAACGCAGGTCATCAATAAGCAGGTTTCACATAATCTATCTGTTGGAACGGTGATTACGCAAAAAGATCTTTTTGAGGCTAAGTTAATTAAGCGCGGTGATCACGTCGTGATGACTTCTTCGAGCTTAGGAATTGCCATTCGTATGAATGGAATTGCGCAATCGGATGGAAGTCGTGGGCAGGTAATTCGCGTTAAAAATCAAAACTCTGAGCGCATGGTGAATGCAACAGTGATTGATACTGGCGTTGTTGATGTGATTCATTAACAACAGAATGTAATAAATTGTGAGATTTTAGCTAAAGAATTTCTGTATCTTGCCGATAAGTTTGTCTAACATACAGACAAAATTTAAACGCAAAACTGAGTATGTGTAAATGTATGGTTGCAGTTTTGTGATAACTTCTATTTTCAAGGGGCTCGGCATGGCTATCCAAATAAACCAAAATAGTGGAACAGTAACAACTGCTCAACTTAAAAAAACTACCGCTAAAAGCGAGGGTGTAGAACCACTGTCTTTCAAATCACTGATTAAAAACAGTTTTATTGAAGGCAAAAGCGATCAAGCACCAACGGCAGTCACAGAAACAAAAGCGCCTTTAGCAACAGACAGCGTTGTATTAACCAACTCTGTTCAAGAAATTAAAAAGAGTTTTGAATCGTTTTCTGATTCTAGCGTTCATGCGCAACGTTTAGAACGTATTAAACAAGCAATCGAAAATGGGACTTATGAAATCAATCCTGATCGTATTGCAAGTAAAATGATTCAATTTGAATTTTCACAGGGTCAAAGCAACGGCACATAGTTTATGATTGAGCACACATTTCCAATTGCAGAGCAGTTAATTAGCAATGCGCTACAATTAGCGCAGCGGCTTTATCAACAGCTTTCCCAAGAAGCGGAAGCTTTAGTGCGTCAGCCACAGTCTGCATTTATTAGCACCGTTGCTAATAATAAGCGTGATTTGGTCATGCAATTGGATATGTTTAATAAACAACTTGAGCAAATTTTAGCGGCTGAGCAGTTGCCGCTTTCGCCAGAAGGCGTTGATTCCTATTTTCAAATGGCGTTAATTAGTGGGCTATCGCCTACGATTGTGAAAATGAATTGGCAAGATTTGATGCTTGTATGCACCGATTGTAAGAATTTGAACGAACAAAACGGTGCAAGCATCGAAATTTTAGCTCGCAATACGAAACGTACTATCCATATCTTAAAAGGCAAATCCGAAGTCGTCACACGCTACAGTCGTGATGGGTCTGTTGTCAGCGAATTTCAAAATAGTACATTAGTGTCCGTTTGATTTTTGATTCACTTTTTTGTTTTTGAAAAGCATTTCCTTTGCATGAGCAAGTGTTTTTTCCGTTAAATCTACTCCACCTAGCATTCTTGCTGTTTCTGTGATGCGCTCTTCTTCTGATAGTAAAAATACCCGCGATGCGGTCATGTCTGTGTGGTGTTCTTTTTGAACAAATAAATGCTGATGCGCCTGAGCGGCGACTTGTGGCAAATGTGTCACGCATAGCACTTGGCGATTTTCACTCAGCTCACGCATTTTTTGTCCGACAATTTCAGCAATACCTCCTCCAATACCCGAATCCACTTCATCAAAAATCAAGGTCGGTGTTGTTTTATCACTTGCGGTGGTCACTTGAATTGCCAAGCTAATGCGTGATAGTTCGCCCCCAGACGCCACTTTTGATAAAGGCTTGGGAGGTAGCCCCACGTTTGCGCTAATCAAAAAAAGCACGTCATCAAAGCCATTTAAACGTGGCGTATTGCCTTTTTGTGAGTGAATTTCGATCAAAAATTCACCATTTGGCATCCCCAATTCCTTCATCATTTTTGAAATATGCTTTTGTAACTGCAAGGCACTTGATTTTCGTTGTGTAGACAATTTTTCGGCTAAAGGTAGATACATTTCTTGCCAATGAGCCGTTAATTTTTCCAATTCCGTTATGCGGTCAGCACTGTCGCTAATGTGCGTTAATTCATTTTCCAAATTCTGTTTGCGAGCAAGAAGATCTTCGGGTTTGACTTGATGTTTACGGCTTAAGGCTTGTAATACAGCAAGTTGCGCTTCAATATCTTGAAATTCGTTAGGATTAGCCTCTTGATTTTCTAAAAAATGACGTAACTCGTAAACGGCTTCTTCAATTTGAATTTGCGCCTCCGTGAGAAGGGTATTAACTGACGTTAATTCAGGGGCAAATTGTAATAAACTTGAAATAGATTTGATGCTATTTTTGAGTCGAGAATGAATGGATTTATCTTGATCGTAAAGCGCTTCAATTTGCTGTTGTCCTGTGCTTAGAATTTGCTCTAAATTGGCGAGTTTTCGGTGTGTGTCGGATAACTCATTGTAGTCAAGTTGGTCTAAGTTGAGGGTTTCTAGCTCTTCAAATTGATAACGTAGCAGGGCTTCGCGCTGCGTGTCTTCGAGACGTTTATGTTTTAACTCTTCAAGTTGATGCTGTGCTTGTTGCCAGTGGGTATAACAGGTGTTTATGTCGGTAAGTAAGGTCGTATTTTTGGCGTAATTGTCAAGTAATCGACGCTGCTCATCATTATCGAGTAATTTCAAATGGGCGTGTTGCCCTTGGATTTCAACTAATTGACTGGTGAAACGCTGTAGCGTTTGCAGTGTAACAGGGCGATTATTAATATACGCTTTTGAGCGACCGTCACTATTGATGACGCGTCGTATTAAACAGGGATGATTTTCTTCATCAAACGCATTTTCTTGCAGCCATTCAATGGCGCTAGGCAGGGCGGTTAAATCAAATTCTAAATTGACTTCAGCGCGTGTGCAGTTTGGTCTTACATAATCGGGGGTAGCGCGTTCGCCTAACGCAAGCGTGACAGCTGTGAGTAAAATAGATTTACCCGCACCCGTTTCGCCTGTTAAAACGGACATTCCCTGCGTTAAATCAAGTTGCAAATTTTTCACAACAGCAAGGTCAAGAATAGTAAGATTTCGAAGCATAGTATCGTTTTCTAGTTGGCTGTGTACAGATTACGCGGTGTGAAACGCATTTATTTCGCGTAGTTTACCATGCAAGCCTCTTTTTTTTGAATTGGAAATACATGGGCATTGTTTTGTTGTAAATCCACGCTTTTTTGTGAAAAATGGTAGAATTCAAATTTTGAAAATAGAGGGGGATTTTATGTTTAAAAAAACGAATTTATTTGTTGTTATCACTTTATTTTATGCTATGCAATCGCCTAGTTTTGCGGTGGGTTTTGATGTGATTCAGCAGCAAAAAATGCAAAATGAAATTAACACATTAAAGAGTGTCGTCGTTGAAATGGATGAACGTATTAAACAACTTGAGCGCGAAAAAACAGGCAAAGCAAAACTGGGTGAGGCGTCAAGTAATGAGGTGAAAAAC
>JBDLQG010000140.1:0-5547 GCA_039800705.1 Pseudomonadota bacterium | reverse complement strand
TCAACCGCGCTTTTTTCAAATAGATGCCACTGAATTACAGTGTTAATCCATTTTTTAAATCTTACTTCGCAGCGCGTACATTTACTGCTGTTAAGCCTTTAGGGCCTTTTTCAACATCAAATGATACTGATTCGCCTTCGTTTAAAGTTTTAAAGCCATCACCTTGAATAACTGAGTGATGAACGAATACATCTTCACCACCATCAGCAGGGGCAATAAAACCAAAGCCTTTTGTATTGTTAAACCATTTAACGGTACCTGTTGCCATTTTGAAACTCCTAATAAATAAAAAAAGGTTACACAGAACTACAACATTGATAACCAGACAACCTACAACTAGGAATCTCTTAACTCAACAGCTGTTTTCTGACGCGCGTGTATTGTATCTGTTTTTTTAGCGTAAAGTTGTTTTTCTTTAAAAAATCGCATCGCATTCAGTAAAATTTTTATTTGAAGGAATTGTTTTTTTTTGCTTTTAGCGATAACGTGAGCGGTCAAATTAACTCTTTTAACACTGCCCTTTATGTTCTTTAATTCACTTGATACACCACTCATCATGGGTATTTTAAATGTCACGCCCGATAGTTTTTCTGATGGTGGAAAATTTATTCAAGCCGAAATGGCGTTAAATCAAGTAAATATCATGATTGCGCAAGGCGCAAGTATTATTGATATTGGCGGGGAGTCAACACGTCCCAATTCAAAATCAGTTTGCGCAGATGAGCAAATCTCACGCGTTGTACCGATTATTGAAATGATTCGAAAATATAGTGACATTACCATTAGTATAGACACGACCTTAAGTGACGTTGCAAAAGCGGCTTTAGAGGCGGGTGCAACTATTATTAATGATGTATCTGCTGGATTAGGTGATAGCGCAATGTTCGCCTTAGCTGCGCAAAAAAATGTGCCCATCGTCCTCATGCACGCGCAAGGAACACCGCAAACCATGCAAGATAATCCTTATTACGATAATGTGGTAGAAGACGTTATTAACGCATTAAAAACACGCGTTCAAGAAGCCATCAATCAAGGCATCAAAAAAGAAAATATTATTCTTGATGTCGGCATTGGTTTTGGTAAACGCCGCCAAGATAATTTGGGATTACTCGCGCATTTAGCGGATTTTGTGGCGCTTGGTTTTCCAGTGCTACTGGGCACAAGTCGAAAACGGTTTATGGGCGCTATTTGTGATGTGAGTGAACCTGCTGAATTAGTGACGGCAACCGCCGCAACAACGGCGTTAGGGGTGATGGCAGGCGTGCAAATTTTTCGTGTTCATGACGTCAAAGAAAATAAGCAAGCGCTTGACGTCGCACTTGCAATTAGGTCAGCCACACGATAATCGGGTAAACTAGGAATAAACTAAGCGTTTCTTGATTAGACTGATTGATTATTTTTTTATATTTGGATTTTTTCTCTTATGACACAATTTGCTTTAACTGCAATTTCCCCCATTGACGGACGTTATGCCGACAAAGTAGACGCATTGCGTCCGATTTTTAGCGAATATGGATTAATTCGCTTTCGCGTTCAAGTGGAAGTGCATTGGCTACAAGCACTGGCTAATCAAGCTGAAATTCACGAAGTTTCGCCTTTTAGTGAGAGTGCCAATGCACTATTGAACGCGATTGTCAGTGATTTTTCACAAGATGATGCACAGCGTATTAAAAACATTGAAAAAACGACGAATCATGACGTGAAAGCCGTGGAATATTTTCTAAAAGAAAAAATTGCAGGTCATGCAGAACTTGAAAAAGTCAGTGAATTTATTCATTTTGCATGTACGTCAGAGGATATTAATAATTTATCCTATGCACTGATGCTCAAAGCTGGGCGTGAAGTGATCATGGCGCAGATTCAATCTTGCATTGATGCACTGCATCAATTAATACAAGATACCGCCGCACAACCCATGCTATCGCGCACACACGGACAATCCGCTACGCCAACCACGGTAGGCAAAGAGATCGCCAATACAGTAGCGAGATTAACGCGTCAAAAAAATCAACTTGAGCGTGTCGAATTACTTGGCAAAATTAACGGCGCGGTCGGAAATTACAATGCCCATGCGGTTGCGTATCCTGAAGTGGATTGGGCGGATTTTGCAGCGCGTTTTGTGACGTCTTTAGGCTTAACGTTCAACCCGTACACCATTCAAATTGAACCCCACGATTATATTGCGGAATTTTTCCATACCTTGTCGCGTTTTAATACGATTTTGCTCGATTTTGACCGTGATATGTGGGGTTATATTTCACTGGGTTATTTCAAGCAACGCACCATTGCAGGTGAAGTAGGCTCATCTACCATGCCACACAAAGTCAATCCGATTGATTTTGAAAACTCAGAAGGCAATTTAGGCTTAGCGAATGCGTTATTTGGCTTTTTAGCCGAAAAATTACCCGTTTCACGCTGGCAAAGAGATTTAACGGATTCCACTGTTTTACGCAATATTGGCGTAGGCGTTGCGCATACGGTCATTGCCATTCAAGCAACATTAAAAGGGGTTTCTAAATTAGAACTGAATGTGGAGGCGCTTGAAGCCGATTTAAACGCTAACTGGGAAGTGTTAGCTGAGCCGATTCAAACTGTAATGCGTCGTTATGGTGTTGAAAAACCCTATGAAAAATTAAAAGAGTTAACGCGTGGCCATCGCATTACCCATGAGCAACTGCAACAATTTATAGAAACGTTAGATATTCCAGCCCAAGCCAAAGTAGAGCTATCTGCTCTAACGCCACGCACATACATCGGTTACGCAGAAAAATTAGCCAGAGAGATTTGATTATTATGTCCACACGTCTTAGAAAAATTACACAACAAGTTTTAGTTGGCAATGTCAAAGTAGGCGGTGGTGCCCCCATCGTTGTGCAATCCATGACCAACACGGATACGGCAAACGCAGACGCTACCGTCAAACAAATTATTGAACTTGCAACAGCAGGCTCAGAATTAGTACGTATTACGGTTAATTCTGAAGAAGCCGCGCAAGCGGTGGCTAGTATTAAAGAACAATTAATAGCACAAAATTGTTTTGTGCCTATTGTGGGTGATTTTCACTTTAACGGGCATAAATTACTCGAAAAATACCCTGATTGCGCCGCCGCTTTAGATAAATATCGTATCAATCCCGGTAATGTTGGACGCGGCAAAGCGCGTGATCCCCAATTTCAACAAATGATTGAATTTGCTTGTCAATACAATAAACCTGTACGTATTGGCGTGAACGGTGGCAGTTTAGATCAAGCGGTGTTAACCCGTTTACTGGATGAAAATCGTCTACTTGCCCAACCCGAACCGCTAGCGGCAGTCGCTCGAAAAGCCATTGTTTTATCGGCCTTGGAAAGTGCAGCCAAAGCAGAGGAAATTGGTTTAGGAAAAGATAAAATCATTCTTTCTTGCAAAATCAGCAACGTACAGGAATTAATTTCCATTTATCAAGATTTAGCGGCGCGTTGTGATTACGCACTGCATTTAGGATTAACTGAAGCGGGCATGGGATCGAAAGGGATTGTGTCTTCAGCGGCGGCCTTGTCGGTGTTAATGCAGCAAGGTATTGGCGATACGATTCGCATTTCACTCACGCCTGAACCCGGTGCTTCGCGTACACAAGAAGTGATTGTTGGCCAAGAAATTTTGCAAACCATGGGCTTTCGCGCGTTCACACCGATGGTGATTTCGTGTCCGGGATGCGGTCGAACCACAAGCGATTATTTCCAAAAATTAGCGCTCAATATCCAAACCTATTTGCGTGATCAAATGCCTATTTGGCGGACAAAATATGCCGGCGTAGAAAGCATGGAAGTCGCCGTAATGGGGTGCGTGGTGAATGGACCGGGGGAAAGTAAAAGTGCTAATATTGGCATTAGTTTACCCGGCACAGGTGAATCACCTGTCGCGCCTGTTTATGAAGATGGCGAGAAAACCGTTACTTTGAAAGGCGATCATATTGCAGAAGAATTCCAAGCCATTGTTGAGCGTTATATTGAATCACATTACGGAAAAGCAGCCTAATGAGGCGTATTGCATTAACCTCTGGTGAACCGGCTGGCGTCGGTGTTGATTTATGTATCCAGCTTGCGCAGTATCCCACTTTGGAATGTGAAATTGTGGTGTTAGCCGATGTTGAGCTACTTGAGCAACGTGCGAAACAACTCCATTTACCGCTTAGTATCCGTTTGTATGACCAAAATATGCCTGCTGTTTCCAGTGCAGCAGGTGAGTTGTGTGTCCTGCCTATTTCGTTAGCGCATTCAGCGCAAGCAGGGATTTTGAACAAGGCGAACAGTGGTTATGTACTTGCCTTGCTTGATCGTGCCACGCAAGGCTGCATTAGTGGTGAATTTACCGCCATGGTCACTGCGCCTGTTCATAAAGGCATTATCAATGAAGCCGGAATGCCTTTTACGGGGCATACGGAATATATTGCCAATATTACCCAAGGGAATCCGGTCATGATGCTAGCAACAGAGGGACTGCGCGTTGCACTGGTGACGACACATTTACCGCTATCGGAAGTCAGTGAGGCGATTACACCCGATACGCTTGAAAGCGTTATTCGTGTTTTGCACCATGATTTGATTACCTGTTTTGGCATTGCCGATCCAATCATCTTAGTCTGTGGACTGAACCCGCATGCGGGTGAAAACGGGTATTTGGGGCGCGAAGAAATCGACGTTATAGATCCTGTTCTTGAAAAGTTACGCGCGGAAGGGATGAATTTACAAGGCGCGTTGCCGGCGGATAGTTTGTTTACACCAAAGTATCTTAACGATGCAGATGCTGTGCTTGCGATGTATCACGATCAAGGCCTGCCCGTGCTGAAATATAAAGGTTTTGGCAATGCGGTGAATATTACTTTAGGCCTCCCTATTATTCGCACATCCGTGGATCACGGTACGGCACTCGATATTGCAGGTAGTGGCCGCAGTGACATAGGAAGTTTGCAATATGCTGTGAAAACAGCCCTCACCATGAGTTCTTTTCAATGACGCATCAAGCACGAAAACGTTTTGGGCAAAATTTTCTTCACGATCATAATATTATTAACAATATTATTGCCAGTGCCATGATTAGTGCGGGTCAGCATTGGGTTGAAATTGGAGCGGGGCAGGGCGCTTTAACCTCGCCACTACTCACCAAAGTACACCATTTAGACGTCGTCGAATTAGACCGTGATTTAGTGGTTTGGCTTAATCATAAATTCGCCAATCAAACGAATTTAACCATTCATAGCGCGGATGCGTTGCGGTTTGATTTTTCGGCTCTTGCGCCAGAAGGTCAAAAATTGCACGTAATTGGTAATTTACCTTATAACATTTCAACACCGTTAATGTTTCATTTACTTGAAAATACAACGTGCATTGCGGATATGTTATTTATGTTGCAAAAAGAAGTTGTGAATCGTATTTGCGCAGAACCTAGCAGTAAATCGTATGGGCGCCTGAGTGTGATGATGCAATATTATTGCGCAACGGAGTGGTTATTTGATGTGCCACCAGAAAGTTTTAGCCCCGTTCCAGCTGTGATGTCCTCGATTGTTCG
>JBDLQG010000139.1:0-5621 GCA_039800705.1 Pseudomonadota bacterium | reverse complement strand
TTTTCTTCAATAGCGCTTTCCATCGTTGCACGTTCGTGTACTAAGTCGAAAACAGGTTTGAGTAAATCAGCTAAAGATAAACGCCATTTTGGATCATGTTGCGTAATAATATCGTGAATCTTTTCTTGATAAATTAACCGACTTTGTTCATTGAATTCATGGTTGGGTAGTGCCGAGTCATAAAAAATGGTTAATTGTTGATCCACAATCTCAACACGCTCAATAGGTTTTGTAGCAAGGATAAAATAATCATTAAGAAAAGAGTAGCGAATCATCGCATGGATGACGGTATCTGCAACTTTTGCCGGTAATAATAATTCACCGATTTTGAATTTGATAATACGCGGCAGTGGTTCACCCGCTTCACTGCCTAATCGAAAACTCATATTAAAATACAGCGGCCATGACTTCGTAGGGAGCACAACGGAAACGCTACAACGCACTTTGTGATTAATTAATTCAACATGAATCGTACTTTGCACATACTGACTCAGTAAATAATTGCCCGCCAAATTTAAATCTGCTTGGGTAAGCGTAATTTTTGCGAGCTCAGCCGGCTTTATTTTGGTTCCTTCGTATAAAATTTTGCGTGCTTGAGTGATATGTTCTTGCGTTAATTTAGTGGGCGCAGACTGGTTAGTTTGAAAGCTTAATCCAAACGCTAAAATCAGCAGGCACAAAAGAATTAGACTCGCAATCACACTTACTAAAACGCCACCTAAACGAAGAAAGCTAACTCGCCACATGCGTTATTTGATAGAAAGTTGCAGGCCAACGGCTTTTAAATGAGACGCTTCGTGCAACAAATCGGCATGGGTGAGTGGTGAACTTTCAAGCCATCCATCAGGAAAACGTAATTTCATACCTAATTTGTTCAACGATAATTTAAATTTCGGCATCTCATAATCTTCTTGTCTGCTACGATGCAATAGTACGGCAAGGCGCAAAAGAATGGCCAATTTTTGGGCATCTTGATGCCAAGGGGGGGGTAAGTCAGCAAAAACTTTGACCGGAAATTTTCGACGATGTGCACGTACAATACTCGCAAGCACCATTTGATCTTGCCTTGAAAAGCCGGCGAAATCACCATTTTCAATGACATACGCGCTGTGTTTATGATATTGATTATGAGCAATATCGTGACCAAGCTCATGTAATTGCGCAGCCCAATGCAAAAACAACCGCGCTTCTTCACTATCCCCTTGTAAATAATTTTTGGGTAATTGCTCAAGCAAATAATCTAGCGCGGATTGCACACGCAAAGCATGAGAATTATCAACATGATAACGCTGAGCAATACTGCGCACAGTGGCAGATCGAATATCATGATCATAAATACGTCCCACTAAATCATGAATTAAACCTTCACGCAATGCGCCGTCTGAAACCGTCATTTGCGTAATTTTTAAACTTTTAAACGTCGCATAAACAATCGCCACGCCCCCCACAAAAACAGGCAAACGCTCTGAATCCAGTTCAGGCAGATTCAATTGATTAATGTGTGAGCACGTCCCAATATGCGCTACTAATTGCTCTAAACCCGCTAACGTAATGCCATTATTACTCCAATTTTTTGCGAGTAATACTTTATCAATGGCACGTAGACTCCCCGAAGCACCAAGCGCTTCATCCCAATTTTTACGTTGAAACTTCTGCTCAAAGGGCTCTAAACGACATTGAGCAAGTAGAACAGCTTGGTTAAAGGCATCTTTAGATAATTTACCTTTTTCAAAAAAAGCTGTACTTACTGAAACGCATCCCATTGGAAGACTCTCTTTATCACGCGGATTGTCACCTGAACCAATGATAAATTCTGTACTGCCACCACCAATATCCATAACAAGGCGCCATTTCTGTTGGCTACTTAAACTATTAGCAACTCCCTGATAAATCAATCTCGCTTCTTCAATACCAGAAATAATATGGATGGGGTGATTGAGTGCTATTTCCGCTTTTTCTAAAAACTGCGTGGCATTTTTGGCTGTGCGTAGCGTACTTGTTCCGACAATCCGTACACTTTCGGGCGGAAAATGCCCAATTCGCTGTCCAAATCGCTCAAGACACGCGAGGGCGCGAATTTGTGTGGCTTCATCGAGATAATTCTTAGCATCGAGTCCCGAGGCCAGTCGAACCATTTCTTTGAGCCGATCAACGGTTTGCAATTTTCCCTCATGTAAACTGCAAACAATCATGTGAAAACTATTTGACCCTAAGTCAACGGCGGCAACAAAACTAGGTGGTTCTTTAATCACGATAAGATCCTAATGCTCTGACATGATGGCACTATTTATCTAGCCATAAATTGTCAATTAAACGGGTTTTTCCAAGCGTTGCAGCGACCAAAATAATTAATTGATTATCATTTTTACTCGCTAAAACCAAATCAGCGCGTCGCGCAACACTAAAATAATCGATAATAAAACCATATTGCGTTAAGGCGGCAATGGCGTGTTCTTGAACTTGCTCACATGACGCCGATTCGTTGATTAACCTGTCACGTGCTATTTGAAGTGTTTGATACAGTTGAGGTGCAACCTCTCGCTCTTTTGCGCTTAAATACCCATTTCTTGAGCTCATCGCTAACCCATCTTGCTCACGAACAGTTGGTACACCGATAATATCAATGGGTAAATTCAAATCATGTACTAGCGTTTGAATCACCACAAACTGCTGAAAATCTTTTAAACCAAATAAAGCGCAATGAGGTTCAACAATATTAAACAATTTACATACTATTGTCGCCACACCGGAAAAATGTCCACTTCGTGATGCCCCGCAAAAATGCTCAGACACACCTGCCACATGAAGACTTGTTTTTGCATTCGGAGAATAAAGTGTCTGCACACTAGGCAAAAAAACAGCGTCACAATCTTCATTAAGCAGTTTTAGGCAATCGTCCACTTCTGTTCGCGGATAATTAGAAAAATCTTCATTTATGCCAAATTGCGTGGGATTAACAAAAATACTCACTATTACCCTATCTGCACAACGCTTTGCCTCGCGCACTAACGTCAAATGCCCTTCGTGCAAATTTCCCATGGTTGGAACGAATGCAATACGCTCCCCTTCTCTACGCCATATTTCAACACACTGGCGAACGTCTGAAATCGTCTTAAATTTTTTCATTGTATAATCAATCAAACGCGCAACAATTAGAAACTGTGCGCACTAGTTGGAAAATCGCCTGTTTTTACTGCGGTGTAATAATTTTTGAATGCACTTTCAACGGAGTTCGTTTCGCTGAGAAAATCTTTTGAAAAACGTGGGCGTTTTCCCGTACTGATGCCAAGCATATCGTAAACAACTAAAACCTGTCCGTCACACCCCACACCAGCACCAATGCCAATAACGGGAATACGCAGTTGCTGACTAATTTCTTGTGCGAGTGTTGCAGGCACACATTCTAAAATAAGTAAACTCACTCCAGCTTTTTGCAGAGCAAGCGCATCGTGGATTAATTTTTCTGCGCTGTCGAGGACTTTGCCTTGGACTTTATAGCCACCAATTTGATGAATAAATTGCGGTAACAAACCTAAATGCCCACACACAGCAATTCCTTGTTTGACTAAAAACTCAACAATATCAATTCGTGCCCCTTCAAATTTGACAAGTTGCGCACCACCTAATTGAATGAGTTTCGCAGCAGATTGTGCCGCTAATTCAGGCGTGCTGTATGTCATAAAAGGTAAATCCGCAATCACTAATGCACGGCGACAAGTGCGCGTCACACAACGAGTATGGTAAACAATATCATCTAGTGTGACTGGAAGCGTGGTAGCATGCCCCTGAACCACCATCCCCAGTGAATCACCTACCAAAATAGCATCAATCCCAACTGCATCCATTAACGCTGAAAAACTCGCATCATAAGCGGTCAAACAGGTAATTTTTTCACCGCGTTGCTTCATTTCCAGCAAATGCAAATGCGTTAATATTTGCTGCGATGAAGAAGTCGAATAACTAACACTCACTCGTCAAACGCTCCAAACCATGTAAAGGACATTCATCGACTATGTCGGTTAATGCTTGATTACCAATAACCAAATCCGGTGCAATTTCAAATAAGGGATAGAGGACAAAAGCTCGCTCTTTGATACCAATATGCGGCACGGTTAAATCGGGTAAATGAATATTCTGATCACCATATAGTAAAATATCGATATCAAGTGTACGCGCTCCCCAGCGCTGCAAACGTACTCGCCCATGTTCATTTTCAATATGTTGCATCGCAGACAGCAAGGCTAATGCTGGCAATGTCGTGGTAATTTTCATTACCGCGTTAACATAATCTGGTTGATCTTGAGGCCCCATTGGAGGACTACGATATAAACTTGAAAACGCTATTTCTTCAATACCATCAATCTCACTAATTGCTTTGCGAGCAGATTGAAGTTGCACAGTAGGTGCTTCTAAATTAGAGCCCAATCCAAGATAAGCCACTAACTTAGTCATGCGTATCCAGTACTATGTTAGCAGTGGATGTCTTTGTCTTTTTGCGATAGGTTCGTTTGCGTTTCGACTTACTGTTTTTTTCAGTGGCCTGAGGTTGCGTCATTTTGCGCTGCGTATTTTCATTCTCATGTTGATACGTTTCCCACCATTGAGCAACCTCAAGCGGCACATCACCAGTTTGAGCACGTAATATTAAAAAATCATACGCTGCGCGAAAACGTGGATGTGTCATTAAACGACTCGGTTTCGCGCCAACACGTGCATTGAATTTAGGCTGAAGATTCCATACTTCTCGAATCGCTAAAGTCAAATGACGCGGAATCGCAATACGGCGCACTTGCTGAGTAAGCGTTTCACTTGCAGCTTCATAATAAGCATTCGCTTCAGGTAAGCCTTTCGCTAGTTTTTCTTTGGCTCTGCGCAACATGGGTTCCCATAATAAAGCGGCAATTAAAAAATATAACGTGACAGGCTTATTATCAGCAATACGTTGATCGGAATTTTCTAAGGCTTTAATCACCATCATTTTAGGAAAATCTGCCTCTTCGTACGTCAAACTTTTATCCGTAGCGGGAAATAAAATAGCAAATAAGCCATATTGGCGTAACAATTCAAACGTTTGTACACCATAACCCGTCAAAAACAATTTTGATATTTCATCATAAAGCC
The DNA here is from genome assembly GCA_039800705.1 of Pseudomonadota bacterium. Lineage (GTDB taxonomy): Bacteria > Pseudomonadota > Gammaproteobacteria > Methylococcales > Methylomonadaceae > UBA10906. Next base: position 500 of record JBDLQG010000139.1, on the reverse strand, counting down.
GCGCAGGAGGAATACCAGCTAATAAATGGGCATTAGGTGCAATGGCTTCTTCGCAATCATGGTGCAATCGAAATGCTAATTTCACTGCAAAACGCACCGCACGCAACATTCGAACAGGATCTTCTCGAAAACGCTCGCCCGCATCACCAATTAACCGAATCAAACCCGCTTTGTGGTCTTCCATCCCCCCAACATAATCGATAATCGAAAAATCGCGAATATTGTAATAAAGCGCGTTGATTGTAAAATCGCGTCGCCACACGTCTTCTTCAATCGTGCCGTAAATATTATCTTGTAACAACCGCCCGTCTTTGTTTAAACGTGGCGTCTGCGTTTTATCATCGCTGATGGCTTTGCGAAATGTGGCCACTTCAATCACATCACGCCCATAGCAGACGTGTGCCAAACGAAAACGCTTTCCAATTAAACGACAATTAGAAAAAATACGTGCAATTTGTTCAGGTTCCGCATTTGTCACAACATCAAAGTCTTTAGGTTCA
>JBDLQG010000138.1:0-5729 GCA_039800705.1 Pseudomonadota bacterium | reverse complement strand
TGATAAACTCCGTGAACATGGCATTACGCTTAAACATTTGGATTTAGGCGGGGGACTTGGGATTTGCTACCGTGATGAGCAACCGCCCGAACCTGCAGATTACATTGCAGCAGTTTTGGCGCGTTTGGGCGAATCGTCACTGGAAATTATGCTAGAACCGGGACGCGCCATTGTGGGTAATGCCGGTATTTTGGTCACGCGCGTGGAATATTTAAAACCAACTGAGCATAAAAACTTTGCGATTGTAGACGCGGCGATGAATGATTTGGTGCGCCCTGCGCTTTACGGCGCATGGCAAGAGATTATTCCTGTCAAAAAGGATAGCACCGCGCCCGAATTAGTGTGGGATATTGTGGGGCCTGTGTGCGAAACAGGGGATTTTTTAGGAAAAGAACGCGCGTTAAAATTAAGTCAAAATGATTTACTCGCTGTACGCTCGTCGGGTGCTTATGGTTTTACCATGAGCTCTAATTACAATTCACGTCCGCGTGTTGTTGAAGTGATGGTGGATAACGACCAAATTCATGTCGTGCGTGAGCGTGAAACCTTGGCGCAATTATGGCAAGGCGAGCGCGTGCTTCCCTAATCTGTTTTGTCTTTTTATTTTTTTGTTTGAAAGGTTTTTTATGTCAGCTCCTCAATTGAGTTTTGAATTTTACCCCCCCAAAACGCCTGAAGGCGCGACGAATTTACTTGCCGTTCAAAAACAGCTTATGCAATGCGAGCCTGAATTTTTTTCTGTGACGTTTGGCGCAGGCGGTTCAACGCGCGATAAAACATTTGAAACCGTGCTTCAAATTAAAAATCAAGGCGTTGCTGCCGCTCCACATTTATCGTGCGTTGCGTCCACAAAGGAAAGTATCCGCGCGATTTTAAATGATTATCGTCAACATGACATTCGAAAAATTGTCGCGCTGCGCGGTGATTTACCTTCAGGTACATTGTCGGCAGGTGAATTTCGCTATGCAAATGAATTGGTGAGTTTTATTCGTCAAGAAACGGGCGATTATTTTGATATTCACGTTGCTGCGTATCCTGAAGTACATCCGCAAGCCGCAAATGGTGTTGAAGATTTTAAAAATTTTCAGCGTAAAGTCGATTCAGGTGCTAATGCAGCGATTACGCAATATTTTTATAATGTTGAAGCGTATTTTGAATTTGTAAATCAATGCGAAAAGGCAGGAATGACGATTCCTATTGCGGCAGGTATTATGCCTATCTCGCAATATTCGCAATTATTTCGTTTTTCTGAAATGTGTGGCGCGGATATTCCCCGTTGGATGCGTAAGCGTCTTGAAAGTTTTGGCGATGATCGAGCGTCAGTTCAAGCGTTTGGGGTGGACGTGGTGACGCGATTATGTCAGCAGTTAATTGACGGTGGTGCGACTAATTTACATTTTTACACGATGAATCAATCAGCATTAACGCTAGCTATTTTGAATAATTTGAATTTGACGTTGTAATTGATTATTCAACGCAAAACGCCCGCTGTGTTTGCACACAGACGGGCGTTTTTTTTACGTCAATGAAATTACACTGTATAAGTTGTCGCTGAAGCGTCACCGCCCTCGCCTGTCCAATCAGTATGGAAAAATTCACCACGTGGTTTATCAGTACGCTCGTAAGTATGAGCGCCAAAATAATCGCGTTGTGCTTGTAGCAAATTAGCGGGCAATTTTTCTGAGCGATAGCCGTCATAATACGCAAGCGCAGAAGAGAATGTGGGTGTTGGAATCGATAATTCAATGCCTAAAATAACGGCTTTGCGCCATCCCGCTTCGGCTTTTTGCATTGCATTGACAAAGAAATCATCGAGCAGCAAATTTTCTAAATCGGGATCTTTATTATATGCGTGTTTAATGTTATTTAAAAATTGACTGCGAATAATACAGCCACCACGCCACATCAACGCAATATCACCATAATTGAGCGCAAAATGATATTCTTTTGATGCTTCACGCATTAAACGAAAGCCTTGCGCATACGAAATTAATTTAGCCGCATACAGCGCATCACCAATGGCATTAATCATAGCGGCTTTATCACCAGTAAATGCCACCTTCGTTTTGGGTAAACGCGCCGCTGCACGAACGCGCTCCTCTTTTTGAGCGGACAAGCAGCGAGCAAACACCGCTTCGCCAATTAAGGTGAGCGGAATGCCTAAATCTAGCGCATTAATCCCCGTCCATTTTCCCGTACCTTTTTGGCCAGCAGTATCTAATATTTTTTCAACAAGCGGCTGACCGTCTGCGTCTTTGTGTGCAAAAATATCGGTGGTGATTTCAATCAAATAGGAACTCAACTCACCTTGATTCCATTGTTTGAAAACGTCATATAATTCATCATGACTTAATCCTAAGCCTTCAGATAAAAGTTGATACGCTTCACAGATAAGCTGCATATCTCCGTATTCAATCCCGTTGTGTACCATTTTGACGTAATGCCCAGCGCCATTATCGCCTACCCAATGACAGCAAGGTTCACCTTCAACTTTTGCGCTGATGGCTTGAAAAATAGGTTTAACGGTTTTCCATGCGGCATGATTTCCACCGGGCATCATAGAAGCGCCATAATGCGCACCATGCTCACCACCCGACACGCCCATGCCAATAAAATTCAAGCCTTTTTCATTTAAACGTGCAACGCGACGATTGGTATCGGTAAACAGCGAGTTCCCGCCATCAACAATAATGTCACCTTCTGATAATAAAGGAATCAGTTGATCAATATAAAAATCGACCACATCACCTGCGCGAACCATCATAAATACGACGCGTGGTGCTTGAAGGTTATCAACGAGTTCTTTTAGTGAGTGTGTGCTAATAATATGTAATTCTTCTGGATCTTTTATTTTTTCTACTTTGGCTTGTGTTGCCGAAAAGTCATCTGCAATGCCTTCGACATATTCAAACACGGCTACCTTAAAGCCGTGATCTCGAATGTTCATTGCCAAGTTTTTACCCATTACTGCAAGTCCAATTAAACCAATATCTGCTATCATTTTTTCGCCTTCTCAAGAGTGGATGGTACAAGGAAATTTTAACACGTTCTTTGATATTGGCAGGAAGTTGTTTTTTTCGTATTGATGATAATGAAAGCGTTACTGAATCAAATTAGCTGAAATGAGGTTATTTAATCTTTGTTATGAAATGCTCGTATATACTTATTTACAATGCAAGGGATATTGAATATTCATTTAATATGTGTTTATATAAACATATATTATTCATATAAGCGTTATATTGATAAAGAGAAATGAGTTGATGAATCCGTTAATTCTTATGCCTAATACGACGGGTGTTCAAGGCGATGTCGTGATTGCATCGCATGTACGCATTTACAATGATTGTGAATTACTGCAAGTGTCGATAGGTGCTTTCACCCATATTGCTAGTGGTGCGTGGCTCCTAGATGTTGATATTGGCAGATATTGTTCTATTGGCGATGGTGTTCATATTCTATCGCAACAGCCTACTAAGATGCTAACCACGAGTCCGCTGGTCTACTCCAATACATTTGATGAATTAGCGAAGGTCACACAAAAAGCCGACTTTAAAGTCTTAAAGCGCACAACCATTGGAAATGATGTTTGGATAGGCTCTGGCGTTAAAATCAAAACAGGCATTAAAATTGGCGATGGTGCCGTTATCGGCGCGGGAAGTGTGGTCACAAAAGATGTTGCGCCCTATTCAATTATGGGTGGCGTGCCTGCTAAACAGATCAAAATGCGCTTCCCACCTAAAGTCGTTGCACGTCTTCGAAAATTAGAATGGTGGAAATATAATCTCACACAGTATGATTTAGTCTGGGATAACATTGACATTGCGTTGCAGCAACTTGAACAATTGCAACTTGACAACAAATTAACGATTTATGTCGCTAACAAATACAAAGTTTGGAAAGAAGGAAATGAAATTAAGGCTAAATCTTTGGAATTAGCATCATTAACGTGACAATTTGATGGATTTATTACACCGGTTCAGATGTATCAACATCTACTTTCATTAAACGAATTAACGTATTAAGTTGTAGAGAGAGTTGTTTTAAGTCATTTTCTGACATTTCAAACAACGCTTGCTGCAATTTTCCGCGTGGCTCTAAGGTGTTATTATGAATTAATGTTTGTCCGTTTTCGGTTAATATTAACTTAACAACGCGATTATCTTTGAGACATTTTTCTTTTGATACCAATCCTTTTTTGGATAATTTATTCACGAGTGTATTCGTCGTGGAATGATGAATTGACATTGCTTTTGCTAAATCAGTAATCTTCATTCCTGGTGTTTTAAATATTTCCCATATAGCCCAAAGCTGTGAACTAGTGACGCCACATTGACTTTCAGCCAATTTCGAATGTTGCTGAATGGCTTTAAATATCAATCTAAATTGTTTTAAGGTGATATGCGATATTTGCGATTCTATTTCAAAAAAATGATTATGGTTCATATTTCAATTGATGTATTTACAATTCAATCATCAATCCGATGCAAAACCTATTATTCGTATTTTGCAAATAGAGACAATTCAAATTGTTTACTTTTTATGGATAGATATTTCCATTATATGTGTCTATAAATAGCGATACATCCTCCAAATGAGGGATGAAATGTGGATAAATTATATTTTTTCGTGGTAATGTAAAACCCATAAAAAAGGGTTCAGCTAAGTGAACCCTTTTTATTGTCGGTAAATGGCGTGTTGTTTAAGCGTAGATGCTTAACAGACCATTGGTGCCGTTTGTGCTGATAACTTGACCATTTTCAAACTCATCAACTGTTTCGTTATTTGCATTTGATGCAATCACATTTCCTTCAGAATCTACTTCAGGTGCATTTTGACGATTACCTTGTCCATTTGACATATCTGCTGTTGCTTGTGCAAACGCAGAGCGTCCAGAATCGTTATTTGACGTTGATTGTTGCGATACACTCACGTCAGCCAAATTGACCTGTTGTGCGCTCAACATTTCGCGCAATTTTGGTAAAGAGGCTTCAAGTGCATCACGTACAACACTATTTTGCGCTGTAAATGCAATAGTGGCTTGATCTTGATTCATATCAATACGAACTGAAATAGGCCCCATGTGCTCGGGGTTCATTCTAATTTCAGCACTCGAAATACCTCGACTATTCATCCAAACAATGCGTTCGCCTAAATCTTCATTCCATTGGGGATGTGACAGAGGTCTAGTCAAGGGCGCAACATCGGTAGTTTTGATGTCTTGAGCTAATTTATTGCCAACAGCGTTCACATTTTGTGGTACGGCTTTGTCGGAGCTTGATACACTGATGACATCCGCTTTTTCAGCGGTTAACAGAGTAGCAAAACTTTTTGCATCAAGATTCTGTTTGTTGTCAATAGATTGATTTAATGATGCGTCATTACTCAAACTTGAATTCTGTGGTGTATTTGAATTATTGTTACTATTTCCCGCATCACCACTGTTATTGCGATTTGCAACTGCATCCATCAATAATGTTTTCGCAGATGTTAATGTCGTAACTCGTTCATTCGAGTTTGAATTATCACTGCTTTTATCAAAAAGCATGTCAGATTCCGTTTGTTCAACAGGTACATCTTGAGCCGTAACCGGAGGTGCAACTTGTATTGCTACTAGTGTATCAGGCACGGGTGTAGTGTCAATTGCTGCCTGTTGCGTGTTTTGATCACCAACAACCGTAGAAGAGTCAGATAGTTGGGTATCTATAACTAAAGGTGTTTCAATGGTG
>JBDLQG010000137.1:0-5784 GCA_039800705.1 Pseudomonadota bacterium | reverse complement strand
CATGACTTACGGACACAGCCCCACAGAATCTATTGTGGCCAGTTTAGAAGGTGAAAAACGCGATACAGGCTTAGATTTAGTAAAACTCGAAGATATCGCTCATTATTTCCGTGATATGCGCAAAAAATACGCGCAATTTGAAGGAGGATTGAAAGGCGTAGATGGTCGAATTCTGATTTCACAGGTGCCCGGTGGCATGCTAACGAATATGGAAAGCCAACTCAAAGAACAAGGCGCATCTGACAAATTCGACGAAGTTTTAAAAGAAATTCCGCGTGTGCGTGAAGATTTAGGCTTTATTCCTCTCGTGACGCCAACTTCTCAAATCGTTGGTACACAAGCGGTTATGAACGTGATGAATGGTGAACGCTACAAATCCATTGCAAAGGAAACCGTTGCAATTTTAAAAGGCGAATACGGCGTGACACCTGCACCCGTGAACGCTGAGCTTCAAGCAAAAGTCTTAAACGGTGCGCAGGCAATTACTTGCCGCCCTGCCGATTTAATTGACGCTGAAATGGATAAACTTATTGCAGACGTTCAAGATAAAGCAAAAACTGAAAACGTAAAACTGACCGGCAATATTGAAGAAAACGCATTAATTAACGGATTATTTGCACAAGTAGGCTGGAAATTTTTAGCAAACCGTACTAACCCAAGCGCATTTGAACCAAAACCCGATGCAGAAACATTTGCCGCCCAAAGTGCGCCAAAAAAAGAAAGTGCCATTGAAACTTATACGGTCAACGTTGATGGCAAAAACTTCAATGTGGCTGTTGGCCCTGGTGGTAGTGCGTTATCCATTCAACCCGCCGCGAATTCTGTTCATACTGCGCCGTTGGCTGCGGTGGCTGGCAGCGGCGCCACTATTGATTCGCCTATGGCGGGTACTATCTTAAAAGTCTTAGTTAATGCGGGCAGCGAAGTAAAAGAGGGAGACATTGTCATTTTGATGGAAGCAATGAAAATGGAAACTGAAATTCGCTCTAAATTTGCGGGTGTCGTCAGCGCTGTTCATGTAAAAGAAGGGAATGCCGTCAGTAGTGGCAGCATATTAATTACGTTATAAAGGTTAGTTATGGAAAATTTAATTTCATTATGGCAAAGCACCGGTATTTATAACTTCACCGCTGGGCAAGCTTTTATGATGCTCGTGGGTTTTTTGTTGTTATTTTTAGCCATAAAAAAAGGCTTTGAACCTTTACTATTATTGCCCATTGGTTTTGGTGCAATTCTCAGTAATATTCCGGTTGCAGGCATTTCCCAGGAAGGGGGATTACTTTATTTTCTATATTACGGCATTAAACTAGGCATTTTTCCTTTGCTCATTTTTATGGGTGTGGGTGCTATGACCGATTTTGGCCCTATGCTTGCCAACCCTAAAACGTTGCTTTTGGGAGCCGCCGCGCAGTTTGGGATTTTTGCGTCATTACTTGGCGCATTAGCATTAAACGCCATTCCCGGTTTGGAGTTTACATTAAAAGATGCGGCTGCCATTGGCATTATTGGCGGTGCCGATGGTCCAACGGCTATTTATGTTGCCTCCAAACTCGCGCCTGATTTACTTGGTGCGATTGCTGTAGCCGCTTATTCCTATATGGCGCTTGTGCCTTTAATTCAGCCGCCTATTATGCGGGCACTCACTACGGAAGCCGAACGCCAAATTGAAATGCAGCAATTGCGTCATGTGAGTAAAACAGAAAAAATTATTTTCCCCTTAGTTTTATTACTGCTGTCTATTTTACTTTTACCTTCTTCTACCCCATTAGTGGGTATGTTTGCATTAGGTAATTTGATGAATGCTTGTGGTGTGGTTGATCGTTTAAGCCAAACGGCGCAGAATGAATTGATTAACATTGTCACTATATTTTTAGGTTTAGCAGTTGGTTCAAAGTTGAGTGCGGAAGCCTTTTTGCAATTAAAAACGCTTGGGATTTTAGCGCTTGGCGCGGTGGCTTTTGCCATTGGCACAGCATCTGGCGTAATTATGGCAAAAGTGATGAATCGATTTAGTGATACGCCAATCAATCCATTAATTGGCGCAGCGGGTGTATCCGCTGTCCCTATGGCCGCTCGCGTGGCTAATAAAATTGGCCTTGAAAGTAATCCGCACAATTTCTTATTGATGCACGCGATGGGTCCCAATGTAGCAGGTGTTATTGGCTCAGCGGTTGCGGCGGGCGTTTTATTAAGTTTAATTAAATAATTAAACTTCGCTCACAAAAAAGGCGCAACACATGTTGCGCCTTTTTTTATGGAACTTTTAATTACCACTTAAGGTAATTTCGACAGCTCCGACACTTTGTCGTAATCCACGCCAACACTGACAATAAAGCTGGTTGCTTCTTCAATATTCATTGCTGATTCAAGGACTTTATCTTTACTAACAATAACGGTGAATCCTGATGTTGGATTAGGTGAGGTTGGAATAAATAAAACGTATTTATCTGCCGAGCGATTCGTGACATAAGCCGGCACCCAAATTCCTTCTTTTGGATATTCGACGTACACAACCTCTTTTGCAACCGTTTGATTTTGTGACGAGAACATACTAATAACTTTTTTAAGTACGCGGTAAATCGTACTTAAAAAGGGAATTCTGTCCATAATAAAATCAATGGCCGCAATCACCCAAAAACGGCCTTCTTCAACTAATTTATAGCCAATGGACACAAGTACCACACAGCTCAGCGCTAAAAATAACACTGTATAAAGTGTACTATCCGCGTAACCATAGACAAAGCGCACCATATCGGCGAGTAAGTCTTTCACAAAAAATAGAATTTTAATAATAACGGCAATCGGAATAACCGCAAAAATGCCGATTAAAAAGTAATTAAATAATTTTTTTATTTTATCTTTCATCACATCCTCCTCAAATAAATCGTATTAAACAGCTCTCTTCGTGCGAACGTTATTTTTTTGTGGCTAATCGTTTGAGTGGAAACACACACTGAAAACAACTGCCTTTTCCTAATTCACTACGAATGATGAGTTGAGCATCATGCCGCATTAACACATGTTTCACAATCGCTAATCCTAAACCCGTACCATTTATTTTATGCGACCGTTTTGTTTCCACGCGATAGAAACGCTCCGTCACGCGAGAGATATCCGTGCTTGCAATCCCCTCGCCTTCATCAATTACATCGAGCAGCAACGCATTTTCAGTTTGATACCAACGTATTTTGACTTGCGTATCGTCAAGTGAATATTTCAGCGCGTTACCTAGTAAATTTGAAAATGCACTGTGTAATTCGTGCTCTTCACAAAGTAACATTGCCTCAGAATCGAGAATTAATTCGATGCGCCCAGCGTTAAAAGATGCTTCATTTTCATTGCATATTTGCATGAGTAAAGCCGGAATATCCACAATTTCATGTTTTTTACTTTTTGTTTCAAGACGCGCTAACAGCAGCAAATCATCGACTAAATGTTGCATTCTGTCGGTTTGGCCGAGCATATTACTGATAGAATGCGCAAATAGCGGTGACATTTCCTCGTTCATATCTTGCAGCGTTTCAAGATACCCACGCATGACAGTCAATGGTGTGCGGAGTTCGTGTGACACATTCGCTACAAAATCTTTACGCATCCGCTCCATTTGCTTTAGCTGTGTCACGTCTTGCGCCAAAAGCAGACGTAAACCCGCGCCATAATTAATAATGCGCACAGCCAGTGTCACTTGATCATTGAGCGGTGAAGTCAACGTCACTGGTTCGTCATATTTTTTCGATTTTAAATAGTGAATAAATTCGGGGAAACGAATCAAATTTTGAATGCGCTGCCCTTTATCAGATTGACGCAACCCTAAAATATCACGAGCGGCTTTATTGGCCCACTCAATTTCATCGGTGCTATTGAGAACGACTGCAGCGTCAGGCAGCGCTTCGGTCGATTGACGAAATTGATCGACCATTTTGCCCAGTTTCTTTTTTCGACGTTTATTATTCTTTTTTATGCGGTAAATATGGTAATAAACTTCCTCCCACACGCCATTACTTTGAGGGTAATCACCTTGAGCGCCTGTGCGCAGCCATTTTTCTAACCGATTGATTTGGCGTAGATGTCGATAGAGCGTGAAAATCAGCAATGCAAAAAGCAATGGTAAAAATAATTTTGTAAATAACCCGATAATACATACAACAAAAAACAGAAGTATAAAAGTGAGTATTTCACGTTGCCAAATTACCATTCATTTTCTCGTCACTGATTCATGGAAAAACGGTAGCCAAAGCCGCGTACCGTCTGTACTAAGTCTTCTCGTCCATAGGTTTCTAATATTTTACGCAATCGACGAATATGGACATCCACCGTGCGCTCTTCAATGTAGACACTTCGCCCCCACACTTGATCAAGCAACTGGGTGCGATTAAATACTTTATCAGGGTGCGTCATGAAAAACTGCATTAACCGAAATTCAGTTGGACTCACGTCAACAAGCACTTCACCAATCATAAGTCGATGCTGCTCTGTATCCAAAATCAAATCCCCCACAATAATTTGTGGCGACCACTGATGTTTACTGCTACGACGAAGCACCGCCCGCAATCTTGCAACCAACTCACGCGGGGAAAACGGCTTGGTCATATAATCATCCACGCCACACCCAAAACCGCGAATTTTATCTTCTTCTTCGCCACGCGCGGTTAATAAAATAATAGGCAATTCTTGATAAGTTGACTCTTTGCGCAAACGTCTTGCCCATTCTACGCCACTTACATTAGGGAGCATCCAATCAAGCAGAATTAAATCAGGGAGCGTATTATCTAAAAATCGCTGTGCATCGCTGGTATTGGCGGCCGCATGAACAGTAAATCCCGCCTGCTCAAGTACCACAATTAACATTTCACGAATGGCGTCTTCGTCTTCGACAACTAGAATAATAAAATTAGGCATAGCGCTAACATCACCCCAAATCAGGATAAAGGAATTAAAAGGTAAAAACGTCATTTCACAAAAATAGCCTAATATCATTACGTTAAATGATAGCAAAAACCGGAAATACGTTTCTATGAAAATTATATGACATTGTAACAATCCCTTTATGACGCTTTGATGACAAGAAAATCTATATAAAAATGAAGCAAGTTTGAAAAATTATGCGTAAAAAGCTGATTTTTACGCTAAAAATTGCCATACTCAGCATTTTTTTCATTCTTATTTTTCTTTTTTTCTTTTACAGAGTTTTGAAATGTCACCACATCTCAGTGAATTACAACGCCGTCGCACCTTTGCGATTATTTCTCATCCTGACGCGGGAAAAACAACCGTTACCGAAAAATTATTACTTTTCGGTGGTGCGATTCAATTAGCAGGTTCGGTCAAAGGGCGCAAAGCCGCGCGTCATGCGACCTCTGACTGGATGGAAATGGAAAAAGAGCGCGGTATTTCTGTCACCACCTCTGTGATGCAATTTGAACATAAAGATTGTGTCATTAACCTGCTCGACACGCCCGGACACGAAGACTTCTCAGAAGATACTTATCGCACATTAACCGCTGTCGATTCTGCGTTAATGATTATCGACGTCGCTAAAGGCGTTGAAGAGCGCACAATTAACTTAATGGAAGTCTGCCGTCTACGCACCACGCCGATTTTAACGTTTATCAACAAACTCGACCGTGAAGGCCGTGAACCCATTGAGTTACTTGATGAAGTTGAAAATGTATTAAAAATTGCCTGCGCTCCTATGACATGGCCCATTGGCATGGGGAAACGTTTTAAAGGGGTTTATCATCTCTACAAAGACGAAGTGCATTTATTTAGTGCTCAACATGGCGG
>JBDLQG010000136.1:0-5888 GCA_039800705.1 Pseudomonadota bacterium | reverse complement strand
AAAATGAATGCGGGGGCATTTGGCGGGGAAACGTGGGCGATTGTCACGCAAGTTGAAATGTTAACGCGACGAGGTGAGAGTATTACGCGTAAACGAGATGAATTTGAGGTTACTTATCGTCATGTTCAAGGTCATGAAAACGAATGGTTTTTAGCTGCCCATTTGCGTTTGCATCGCGACGGTGATACACAAGCCAGTCAACAACGCATTAAAGAATTACTGGCAAAACGTGCTCAAACTCAGCCGACCAATCAGCCGAGTTGCGGTTCTGTTTTTAAAAATCCGCAAGGCGATTTTGCCGCAAGACTGATTGAAGCAACAGGCTTGAAGGGCTATTGCATTGGTGGTGCTCAAGTATCAGAGAAACACGCAAATTTTATCATTAATACAGGTAATGCAACCGCTAAGGACATTGAAACGTTAATGGTTTATGTGCAAAAACAAGTCCTGTTAAAGCAGGATGTTAATTTGCAAACGGAGGTTTGTATGGTTGGTGAACAGCTAAAAACAGCGCACATTCTGCGCCCTGAAGAGTTTGGTTTTGTCGGGGTTTTAATGGGGGGGAATAGCGCAGAGCGTGCAATTTCACTTAAAAGTGGTGCAGCCGTTTATGATGCACTTATCGCGCTGGGCGTGAATGCTCAAGCTATTGATGTAACCGATGATATTATTAAAAGCGTAAAAACATACCCAATAGATAGGGTTTTTAATATTATGCACGGGCGTGGTGGTGAAGACGGAATTTTGCAAGGCGTTTTGAATGTGTTAGGCTTACCCTATACGGGAAGTGGTGTTCTCGCTTCTGCGCTTGCAATGGATAAGTTGCGCACGAAACTTTGTTGGCGTGGTGCTAATTTACCGACGCCAAATTGGTTTGTTTTAGAAAATGAAAGTGATTTAGATGCGTGCGCTGATAATTTAGGATTTCCCATGATTGTTAAGCCAGCCCTTGAAGGCTCGAGCGTGGGAATTAGTAAAGTAACTTCGCGCAGTGAATTAACACAGGCTTTTCAACTTGCTAGTGAATGTGGCTGCGAAGTGTATGCCGAAGCATGGGTACAAGGTAAAGAATACACAGTGGGTATATTGCAAGGCGTTGCGCTGCCGGTTGTTCATGTGACAACACCGAGCGGATTTTATGATTATGAAGCAAAGTATTTGTCAAACACAACACAGTACCATTGTCCATGTGGGTTAAATGAAGACGAAGAGAATGCGCTCCAAGCATTAGCCCTAAAATCAAGTCGTGTTTTACATGTTGAAGGTTGGGCACGAGTTGATGTATTTATCGATAATCAAGGGCAAGCGCAATTGATTGAAATTAACACTGTTCCGGGCATGACGGATCATAGTTTGGTGCCTATGGCAGCAAAACAAGCAGGAATTGATTTCCCGACATTAGTATGGAAAATTTTAGAAACGAGTTGTCGGAACTGATTTGATGCGTTTGGTGAAATTTATCATCATTATGGCGTTATTTGCGAGCATGGTTTATGCTGTAAAAAATTTCGTGCCAATTAAACATGTTCGAGTCCAAGGAACATTTACGCAAATTAGCAAAGATGAACTTAAAACGCTGCTTGAGCCTTTAGTAAAAGTCAGTTTCTTTGATGCAAATGTGCAAGGTATCAAAAATGTTTTGTCTTCATTGAATTGGGTAGATAGTGCAGTGGTTAATCGCGTTTGGCCAGATACCTTAGCGATTAAAATTAACGAAAAAACGCCCTATGTTCGTTGGGGAAAAAATGCGTTAATCAGTACGCACGGTTTAATTATCACGCCTGAAGATATAACACCATTTATAAATTTGCCGATTTTATATGGCCCTGAAGGTCAAGAAATGAAATCACTTGAAATTATGAAAGGTGTGAACACCGCATTAGTTGATCAATCAATGCAAATTGCAGAATTTAGTATTAATGATCGTTGGGCGTGGAAAATTAAATTAAGCTCAGGTCTTGAAATATTACTAGGCAGAAGCGAGCAATTAAAAAAATTACAGCGATTTATAAAGACAATAGATGTATTAGGCCCCGAGCAACTCAATGCAATGTCCGTAGTTGATTTGCGTTATCCTAATGGCTACGCCGTTTCATGGAAATTAGATGCTCAGCCAATTGATTGGAAAACACTTCCCGCCGCGCAAACGGTAAACAAATAAAAAAATGCTTTAACAGAGTGAAATATGGCAAAAAGAACAGAACGTAATTTAATCGTTGGACTTGATATAGGCACATCTAAAGTCGCTGCCATTGTTGGTGAGTTGACGCCAGAGGGGCATCTTGAAGTTATTGGCTTTGGTTCTACCCCTTCAAAAGGTCTAAAAAAAGGCATTGTTGTCAATTTGGAAACGACCGTGCAATCAATACAACGTGCTATTGAAGAAGCGGAATTGATGGCAGGGTGTCAAATTAAATCCGTTTTTGCAGGTATCGCTGGTAGCCATATTCGTAGTCGCAACTCGCTAGGTGTTGTTGCCATTAAAGATAAAGAAGTGACGCAGTATGACATTGATCGCGTAATTGATTCAGCTCGCGCTATTGCTATATCGGCCGATCAAAAAGTACTGCATATTTTGCCGCAAGAATTTATTATCGACACTCAAGAAGGCATTAAAGAGCCTATTGGCATGTCGGGTATTCGCTTAGAAGCAAAAGTGCACATTGTGACAAGTAGCGTGAGTGCATCACAGAATATTATTAAATGTATTCGCCGCTGCGGACTGGAAGTTGATGATATTGTGTTAGAGCAATTGGCGTCGTGTCACGCCGTTTTAACCGAGGATGAAAAAGAATTAGGTGTTTGCTTAATTGATATTGGTGGTGGGACAACCGATATTGCGGTTTATGTGGAAGGCGCTATTAAGCATACAGCGGTTATTCCCATTGCAGGCGATCAAGTTACCAATGATATTGCTGTGGCAATGCGCACACCAACGCTCAATGCAGAGGAAATTAAGCAGCGCTACGCATGTGCGATGACAAAATTACTCGGCGATGACGAGGAAGAAATTGAAGTGCCAAGTATTAGCGATAACAAACCGTTCCGTAAAATTTCACGTCAAACGCTATCAGATATTATTGAACCGCGTTATGAAGAATTAATGTTGCTCGTTCAATCAGAATTACGTCGCGTAGGATATGAAGAGCAAATTGCAGCAGGCATTGTTTTAACAGGTGGAAGTTCACAGGTTTTTGGCTTAATTGAGCTTGCAGAAGAAATTTTTCACATGCCCGTGAGAATGGGCAGTCCACAGAATGTGAGTGGTTTAACTGAAGTAGTTAAAAATCCAATTCACTCTACAGGTGTGGGGTTGTTGATGTATGGACGAGATCATCAACAGCAGCAAGGTTTGCATCGCGTTTTGGATCATGACAGTGGGACGTCATGGTTTTCGAAAATTGCGAGTTGGTTTCAAGGTAATTTTTAATCACAGTTTTTTACAGAATATTTTAAGAGGCAATAAACATGAAAGATACATTTGAATTAATTGATACCTATAGCGAAAGCGCGGTTATTAAAGTCATCGGTATTGGTGGTGGTGGCAATAACGCGGTAAGCCACATGGCGGGCAACAACATCGAAGGTGTAGAATTCATTTGTGCAAATACTGACGCGCAAGCACTACGCAAATTGAATTTTGGCACTATTATTCAACTCGGCGTGGAATTAACAAAAGGTCTTGGTGCGGGTACCAATCCTGAAGTGGGTAAGCTTGCGGCAGAAGAAAATAAAAATCGTATTCGTGAAGTCCTAGAAGGCGCTGATATGGTTTTCTTAACAGCGGGTATGGGCGGTGGTACAGGAACGGGTGCGATTCCTGTTATTGCTGAAATTGCGCGTGGCATGGGCATTTTGACCGTCGCGGTCGTCACAAAGCCTTTTGCTTTCGAAGGCAAGAAAAAATTAGATGTAGCTGAAAAAGGGATTGCTGAATTAGAGCGTTATGTTGATTCTTTAATTACGATTCCAAACCAAAAATTATTGCCAGTGCTTGGCAATAAAGTTTCTTTGATGGACGCGTTTAAAGCAGCTAATGATGTGTTGCTTGATGCTGTGCAAGGAATTACAGAATTAATTGTTCATCCAGGTATGATTAACGTTGACTTTGCTGACGTACGTACTGTCATGTCAGGCATGGGCGCAGCCATTATGGGGACAGGTTCTGCAACAGGTGAGCATCGTGCTCGTGAAGCGGCAGAGAAAGCCATTGCTTGCCCATTACTTGAAGATATTAATTTAAAAGGTGCTCGTGGTATTTTAGTGAATATTTCAGCCACCGACATGGGCATGGCTGAATTTACTGAAGTGGGTGACATTGTGGCAGCATTCGCTTCGGAAGATGCAACCATTAAAATTGGTATGTCAATTAACCCAGACTTAGATGAAGAAATCAAAGTAACTGTTGTTGCAACTGGCATGGGCGTGGTTGAGCCTGTGGTTAAGTTACCTAACAAAAATGTCAATACATTGCGCCACCCTGCTAGTGGTCAAATGAATTATGACGGCCTAGACAAACCAACGGTTATTCGCCAGCATTCAGCGCAAAATCGTGCTGAAAGTAGTAGAGAAACACGTTTTGGTGCGCAACCTAAGCAAGGTGGCGATATTGAATATTTAGATATTCCCGCATTTTTAAGACGTCAAGCTGACTAAAACAGCTGCGTTTTGACCATTTCTTATTACAGGCTACGCGCCTGATTATTTGTCTATACTACACAATTCAAGATAACGCGCTATAATCTAGCGTGTTATCCTTAATGTGGCAAACCAAAAATTTATGATTAAACAGCGAACTCTCAAAAATACTATTCGCGCTACTGGCGTAGGGCTCCATACAGGTAGTCAAGTGTATTTAACGCTGCATCCCGCAGACATCAATACTGGCATTTGCTTTCGACGAGTTGATTTAGATCCGCCCGTTGTGATTCGGGCGACGCCAGAAAATGTAGGCGAAACAACGCTATCAACAACGCTTATTTCTAGTGATGTTAAAATCTCTACTGTCGAGCATTTGCTGTCTGCATTTGCTGGATTAGGGGTGGACAATGCAATTATTGACGTGAGCGCAGCAGAGATTCCTATTATGGATGGCAGTGCGGGACCTTTTGTTTTTTTGTTGCAGTCTGCGGGGGTTCAAGAGCAAGATTGTCCAAAACAATATCTACGCATTAAGCGTGCTGTACGTGTGGAAGATGGCGATAAATGGGCGGCATTCGAACCATTTAATGGTTTTAAAGTAACGTTCACTATTGATTTTGAGCATCCTGCATTTGAGAATCATGTCAAAACTGCCACGATGGATTTTTCGTCAACGACGTTTGTGCGCGAAGTAAGTCGTGCTAGAACCTTTGGTTTTATGAAAGACATTGAAACGTTACGTGAAAACAATCTCGCGTTAGGCGGTAGTTTGGATAATGCTATTGTGGTTGATGATGATAAGGTGATTAACGAAGATGGTCTGCGTTATGCCGATGAATTTGTGAAACATAAAATTCTTGATGCGATTGGCGATTTGTATTTGCTTGGACACACGTTAATTGGCAATTTTACCGGCTATAAATCAGGTCATGGTCTTAATAATAGATTGTTGCGTGCGTTACTCGATGATAAAGAGGCGTGGGAAATGGTCAGTTTTGATAATGAAGTCGATGCACCCATCTCATTTATGCGTTCCGCTGAAACGCCACGTCATAATGACTAATTCTCTTTCTTCCTAATCAGGGATCCCCAGCCATGGCAAATTCAATCATGACACATGAATATGATGTTATTGTCATTGGCGCCGGTGGTGCGGGACTACGCGCCACCTTAGGTTGTGTTGAGAAGGGGCTTAAGACGGCTTGTTTAACTAAAGTGTTTCCTACCCGTAGTCATACAGTTGCTGC
>JBDLQG010000135.1:0-5912 GCA_039800705.1 Pseudomonadota bacterium | reverse complement strand
ATTCACGATCAAGTAATTTTAACTCACCCTCACGCCATGTCAGAAAAAACGGGGTATCACCTAATGCAACGGATTCAATAAGCAAAACGCCTAATGTTTCGGCAAGTTGCTCAAATTGAGCAACATCACCTTGACCTTCAAATAAAATGGCGAGCTGTGAATGCAATGCCGACACGCGTTACTCAGTAGAAACGGCTTGTTGTTGATTTTTTAAAGCAGCATCGAGCGTATGCCATGCGAGCGTCGCGCATTTGACGCGGGCAGGAAATTCACGCACACCCGCTAAAACAGCCAATTTCCCGACCGCTTCTAAATTGATATGCTCTTCTTTGCCGGTGGTCATTTCATGAAAAAGGGTAAAGAGTTCTTCTGCTTGCGCTTGTGTTTTCCCTTTGATAATTTCTGTCATCAATGATACAGACGCGGTAGAAATCGCGCAACCCGACCCTTGAAAACTCGCATCGGTAATGATGTCGCCGTCCAGTTTCAAAAATAAGGTTAACTTATCGCCACAGAGTGGATTGAAACCGTCAACTTGTCTATCCGCATTTTCCATGAAATGAAAATTGCGTGGGTTTCGATTGTGATCGAAAATGACTTCTTGATATAACTCGCGTAAATCTTCAAACATTAGCCAAACATCTCGATTAAATTTTTAATGCCTGAAATTAACACATCAATTTCAGCCTTGGTGTTATACATGCCAAACGACGCACGTGCCGTGGCGGGGACTTGATAAAACTCCATGACTGGCATGGCGCAGTGATGCCCCGCGCGAATTGCAATGCCTAAACTGTCGAGCATGGTACCAATATCGTGTGGATGAATGCGACCTAGTGTGAAAGATAAAATCGCGCCTTTTTCTTTGGCTTCACCAATAATGTTAAGTCCGTCAATTTGCAACGCTTGCTGCGTGGCATACGCGAGCAGTGAGGCTTCATGATCAGCAATGGCTTGCATACCGATGGTGTTTAAATAATCCACCGCCGCGCCTAAACCAATGATTTCAGCAATCGCAGGTGTACCAGCTTCAAATTTATACGGTAAAGCCGCGTAGGTGCTTTTCTCAAAGCTCACGGTACGAATCATGTCACCGCCACCTTGATAGGGTGGCATGGCTTCGAGGAGGGCTTGTTTGCCGTATAAAACGCCAACTCCTGATGGACCATAGAGTTTGTGACCCGAAAATACATAAAAATCACAATCGAGCTTTTGCACATCTACTGCTGTATGCGGAATGGCTTGGGCACCGTCAAGCATGACGGGAATGTTTTTCGCGTGTGCTAATGCGATAATTTTCTCAACAGGGTTGATCGTGCCGAGCGCGTTGGACATGTGAACCACTGCCACCAATTTTGTTTTGGCGCTGAGTAATTGCTCAAATTCGTCCATGAGCAATTCACCGGCCACATTCATCGGTGCCACTTTTAAAATAGCGCCTGTTTGCTCACACAGCATTTGCCACGGCACAATATTTGAGTGATGCTCCATGGCGGTAATGAGAATTTCATCACCTGCGTGAATATTGGCTCTGCCGTAAGTCTGCGCAATTAAATTAACGGCTTCAGTCGCACCACGTACAAAAATAATTTCTTTATCGCTTGCTGCATTGATAAATGTTTTGATTTTATGGCGTGCGCTTTCCATTTGGTCGGTTGAGCGAACACTTAATGTATGCACACCACGATGAACATTTGCATAATCGTGGCTGTAAAGTTTGACCATGCTATCAATGACCGCTTGCGGCTTTTGGCAACTGGCAGCGTTATCGAAATAAACCAGCGGTTTATTGCGAATTTTTTCGTTTAAAATCGGAAAATCAGCTCGAATTTGTTCAATAGGATACGTCATGTTAACGCTCTGCTCCTTCGGGGAAACGGGCTAATAATTGGGTGAACACACAATCGTGTAAACTCGGCACCGTGATTTTATCGACCATTTCATTGGCAAACGCAAACGTCAAAATATGTTTTGCGTGATCTTCGTCAATGCCGCGTGATTGCAAATAGAAAATGGATTTTTCATCCAGTTGCCCAACCGTCACGCCATGCGCACATTTCACGTCATCGGCGTAAATTTCAAGTTGCGGCTTGGTATCAATTTCAGCGTCGCTAGACAGCAATAAATTGCGATTATTCATTTGTGAATCGGTACGCTGCGCATCTTCGGCCACGACAATCCGGCCTTGAAATACACCACGAGCGCGATTATTTAAAATCCCTTTGTAATATTCGCGGCTAACGGCATCGGGTTTTGCGTGAACAATACGCGTCAAGTTATCTAAATGCTGACGATTTGCCCCAAGATACAGGCCGTTTAATTCACACTGCGCCCCCGTTTCCAAGTGGCTAATCATTTCACTACGCGCCAGCACACTACCAAGTGCAAAATTATGATGCGTAAAATGGGCATTGTTGGCTTGCTGAACATAAGTGCCACCAAAATGATAGGCTTTGTCGCTATCTTGCTGCACTTTATAAAGCGTTAAATTCGCATTTTCACGCAAAAAAATCTCTAAAACACTACTCGTCAAATACGTTTGCGTTTCCGCGCCAATGAACGTTTCAATCAGCGTTGCAGACGCATTATTTTGCAATATTACCACGTGGCGCGTGGCCGACATCGCTTCTTGCGTGGCAAAATGGATGATTTGTAGCGGTTTATCTAATTGACCATTTTCATTGATGTAAACAAATATGCCATCGCTAAAATGCGCATTGGTGAAATGGGTAAAACCGTGTGGCGATTCAATCGCTTGGTTGAAAACAGGCGCGAGCAAGGTTTCGTGATGTGTTGCCGCCTCGTTGATTGAGCAAACGGTGATACTTTCGGGCAACGTGGATAATGACGCCTGAAAAAAACCATCGATAAAGATACCGTGATAGCAATCGTTGAGCGTAAAAGCATCTAAGCGATTTTTATGCGCATCGTCGAGTTTTTCAATTTGACTCGCTAAAGCAAATTGTTTTTTCTCAATGGCAGACACATTGGTATAACGCCAATCTTCCAACCGTTGCGAGGGAAAACTTGTTTGCTCAAATTGCGTTAAGTCAGATTGCCGAAACGTGTTGAGCCATGACATGTCTGTTTTCATGCTTGCTCCAACCAACCATAACCTTTTTCTTCAAGCTCAAGCGCGAGTTCCGCGCCGCCAGATTTGACAATTTTGCCATCCGCCAAAACATGCACAAAATCGGGTTTAATATAATCGAGTAAACGCTGATAATGCGTAACCATTATGAAAGCGCGATTTTCTGAGCGTAGCGCATTCACGCCATCCGCCACAATACGAAGTGCGTCAATATCAAGACCCGAATCGGTTTCATCTAAAATGCACAGTTGCGGCTCAAGCATCGCCATTTGCAAAATTTCATTACGTTTTTTTTCACCACCCGAAAACCCTTCATTCACCGCACGGTATAAAAATTTTTCATCCATATCGAGTGCTTTGGTTTTACTTTTAACGAGGGTGAGAAAATCCATCGCGTCCACTTCGCTGAGGCCTTTATGCTTGCGAATAGCGTTAAGCGCGGCTTTAAGTAAATACACATTGGTCACGCCAGCAATTTCAACAGGATATTGAAATGCTAAAAAAACACCTTCACGCGCCCGAATTTCAGCGGGCATCTCAAGTAAATCTTTCCCGTTATACGTGACGCTACCGCCTGTGACGTCATAACCTGATTTACCCGATAAAACGTGTGAAAGGGTACTTTTGCCCGCGCCGTTTGGCCCCATAATCGCGTGAATTTCACCGGCATTTACATTGAGGTTGAGGCCTTTGAGAATTTCTTTAGTGCCGACATTGACGGTTAAATCTTTAATTTTTAGCATGTGTATGTGTATTCCAAAAATAAAACGTATTTTTTAATGGTGATTGGCGAAATTAGCCAACACTACCTTCTAAACTTAAGCCCAGTAGTGCCTGTGCTTCAACGGCAAATTCCATAGGTAATTCCTTAAAGACTTGTTTACAAAAGCCGTTCACAATCATGGATACGGCATCTTCAGGCGACAAGCCGCGTTGTTGACAGAAAAACAATTGATCTTCACTGATTTTAGACGTGGTGGCTTCATGTTCAATTTGCGCTGTCGGTTGTTTTACCTCAACGTAAGGGAAAGTATGCGCACCGCATTTATCACCAACGAGTAGGGAATCGCATTGCGTGTAGTTTCGTGCATTTTCAGCACTTTTTAACACTTTAACGAGTCCGCGATACGTATTTTGCGCTCTGCCTGCTGAAATACCTTTAGAAATGATGGTACTTTTGGTGTTTTTTCCAATGTGAATCATTTTGGTGCCGGTATCTGCTTGCTGTAAATTATTGGTCACAGCAACGGAGTAAAATTCACCCACTGAATTATCCCCCGTTAATACGCAACTTGGGTATTTCCATGTAATAGCGGAACCCGTTTCCACTTGCGTCCACGATACTTTTGAATTTTCACCGCGACAATCAGCGCGTTTAGTTACAAAATTATAAATACCGCCTTTGCCTTCTTTATCACCGGGGTACCAGTTTTGCACAGTTGAATATTTAATTTGTGCATCTTTGAGTGTGACGAGTTCAACCACTGCTGCATGAAGCTGATTTTCATCACGCTGTGGTGCAGAGCAGCCTTCAAGATACGATACATAACTGCCTTCATCAGCAATAATCAATGTTCGCTCAAATTGCCCTGTGTTGCTCGCATTAATTCTAAAATACGTTGAAAGTTCCATTGGGCAGCGCACACCCTTTGGAATATACACAAACGAGCCATCCGTAAACACAGCCGAATTTAACGCCGCGAAAAAATTATCGCCAACGGGTACGACAGAACTTAAATATTGCTTGATAAGTTCGGGATGTTCTCGAATGGCTTCTGAAATAGGGCAAAAAATCACGCCTACTTCGTGTAATTTGCTTTTAAACGTTGTCGCCACAGACACACTATCAAATACCGCATCGACAGCAATACCGGCTAATTGCTCCTGCTCCGCGAGCGGAATGCCTAATTTTTTATAAGCTTCCAAAATTTCGGGATCAATTTCATCTAAACTTTTTGGGGCGTTGTCTTTGGATTTTGGCGCAGAGTAATAGCTGATTTCTTGATAATCAATAGGTTCAATATTGAGTTGCGCCCAATCAGGTGAGGGCATCGTTTGCCAGTGGCGAAACGCTTTTAAACGATACTCGAGCATGAATTCGGGTTCATTTTTCACTTTAGACAATTTCGCAATGACTTCTTCATTTAAGCCAACAGGAAACGTATCTGCTTGAATGTCAGTGATAAAGCCTTGTTTGTAATCTTGATTAAGTAAATTATTTATTTCGTCGTTATTTGCAGACATAGCAGATTTTTCTCAGCAGTAAATTATTGATGCTATTTTAGAGGGATTTAAATTCGTAGTAAAGCAGTAGGTTTTTTATTGCCCTGCATTACCTCATGTTGACTCTAAAATGTCAACGCGCGGCGTGACGCCACATACTAGCGTGTAGGGAATGGTATCTGAATAATGGGCAATTTTTTCAATTGGCAACCCGTCACCCCATAACGTGACGTTGTCCCCAGCTTGTGCGGTTGAATGAAGACCTAAGTCCACAGTAATCATATCCATTGATACGCGTCCGACTAATGGAACAAGTATCCCATTAATCAACACAGGCGTACCATTTTTGGCGTAGCGTGGATAACCATCTCCGTAACCAATAGCAATGACGCCTATTTTTGTTGCGTTTGGACTTGTCCACAAACCGCTATAACCTACTGTTTCGCCCGCATCGACGTCGCGTACTGCAATGATACGTGAATGCAAACTCATTAGTGGTTTTAAGCCTAATTGAGTGCCGGTTATATCGGTAATTTTTTTATTAAGATAAATCTTATTAACTGCTGTAACTCTATTCGTTTTAGTATGTTGTATCTTT
>JBDLQG010000134.1:0-5922 GCA_039800705.1 Pseudomonadota bacterium | reverse complement strand
CTTAAATCGATACTACAGAAACCGTTAAGTGAAAAAACGCTCGAGCAAACGCATCGTGAATTTATGACGACTATTTTGCCTTATGCCGTTGGGAATACGCACCCGCGTTTTATGGGGTGGGTGCATGGTGGCGGCACGCCTGTGGGAATGCTCGCTGAGATGCTTGCCGCTGGACTCAATGCCAACTTAGGCGGGCGTAATCAAGCGCCTGTAGATATTGAGCGTCAAGTAATGCGTTGGGTGCGTGATTTATTTAAGTTTCCCGATACAGCAAGCGGCATTTTTGTCACGGGAACATCGATGGCGAATTTTATTGGCTGTTTATGCGCAAAAACGAGCGTGTTAGGTGTAAGTACACGCAAAGAAGGAGTAGGGCAGTCACCACATTTAACGGCTTATACGTCAATGGCGGCGCATATTAGTATCGCCCAAGCGCTGGATATTAGTGGTATTGGTACGAATGTGTTACGCAAAATTGACGTAAATACGCAATATGAAATAGACATCACGCAATTAGAAAAAGCCATTGCTGATGATAAAGCAATGGGTAAATTGCCTTTTTTGGTGGTCGCTACGGTGGGAACGGTGGATGTGGGCGCCATTGATAATATTGAGGCCATTGCTGATTTATGCGCAAGGGAACATATTTGGCTACATATTGACGGGGCATTTGGTGCGTTAGCGATGCTTTCGCCTGAATTAGCGACGCGCTTGAAAGGGATTGAACGTGCTGATTCGATTGCCTTTGATTTTCATAAATGGGCGCAGGTGCCTTATGACGCTGGGTTTATTTTAGTACGCGATAGTGCATTGCATCAGCAAGCCTTTGCATCACCGGCAGCGTATTTGCAACGTCACGAGCGGGGTTTATCGGCCAATTCGCCTTGGGCGTGTGATTTTGGTCTGGATTTATCACGCAGTTTCCGTGCGTTGAAAACGTGGTTTACGTTAAGCGTTTACGGTGATGAAAAATTAGGTCAGGTGATTTCGCATACTTGCCAATTAGCGCAGTATTTGAAACAGCAAGTTTTGCAAACACCTGAACTTGAATTACTAGCGCCCGTGGCGCTCAATATTGTGTGTTTTCGATATCGCTGCACTGGGGCTGATTTGAATTGGCTCAATACGGAGATTGTCATTGCCCTGCAAGAATCGGGCGATGCGGCGCCATCTTCAACAACGTTAAATGGGTGTGTTGCAATTCGCGCGGCTATTGTCAATCATCGGACAACACAACACGATATTGATATATTCTTGGCATCCACATTGAGATTGGGTGCAACGCTGACAACTTCTTCAACTTTATAGATATAACATTATGACAGAGCAACATGCGTTAAACGAATTAATACAGATGGATTTTATCGGTTTAGTTGAGCTGATGCGCCTTGCACATCATGGCGTGGATTTGTCACCGCTTGGGCAAGCGTTAATTCAAAAAACTATCGAGAATCCCGATGATGCAAATGCGCTTTTAGATTTATCTACCGTTTTGCAACTACGGGGTAATCGTGATGTAGCTTTGCAAATTCAAGCACAAGCGATTGAGCTACAGCGCGAATATTTGGTTCCAAATCATTCGCCTACGAATCTTCGCGTGTTGGCGTTATTGAGTGCAGGGGATTTAATGGCGAATACGCCTATTGAATTTTTACTTGAAAATTCGAGTGTTGCGTTGACGCAGTTTTTCGTTACAGAAGATTTATTTACGGTTGCGGGCGCGTTTAATGAAGATTTGCCCGAGCATGACGTGTTATTTGTCGCCATCGCTGAATCGGAGGTGAATTTATCACTGCTCAAACAGCTCACGCCGCTACTCGCAAACTGGCCAAAACCGGTACTCAATAAACCTGAACGCATTGCATTAATGTCGCGTGATGGCGCGTGTGCGCTATTGAATAATGCGGCAGGTATTTCGATGCCGACAACGATTCGCTACGCAGTGAATGATATTGAGCCGAAAGCGTTTTCGTATCCTATTATTATTCGGCCTGTTGATTCCCACGCGGGTCATGATTTAGACAAGGTTGAAAATGCGGAGGCGCTGCAGCGTTATTTGAATGGGCAACATTACGATGAATTTTTTATTGCACCGTTTGTGGATTATAAAAATTCGGATGGACTGTATCGTAAATATCGCGTGATTTTATGCGCGGGTGAGCCATTTTTGTGCCACCTTGCGATGTCAACGCATTGGATGATTCATTATCTCAATGCAGGTATGGCCGATGATGCACAAAAACGTGCAGAAGAAGCGCAAGCGATGAATGAGTTTAAGCAAACCTTTGCGAAAAAACACGCTGCAGCTTTTCAATCTATTTATGAGCGAACAGGCCTTGATTATGTGGGGATTGATTGTAGCGAAACACTAGACGGAAAATTACTTATTTTTGAAATTGATAGCTGCATGATTGTGCACGCGATAGATCCCGTTGATTTATTTCCTTATAAACCCGCACACATGAAAACCTTGTTTAATGCGTTTGAGTTGATGCTAAAAAAAGCAACCGGAGAATAGTATGAATTTACCTCACTACAAGATCGACTATATTAGCGAAGAAACCTATCTTGAAGATGAAAAAATGCGTGATATTAAACACGAATATTTTGATGGTGAGATTTTTGCGATGGCGGGAGCGAGTATTAGTCATCAACGCATTATTTCCAATTTAGTCATTAATATTGGAACGCATTTAAAACACACCCCTTGCGAAGTGTTCAGCTCAGATATTAAAGTTCGTGCGGATAGTGGTAAAAAATATTTTTATCCTGATGCGTTAGTGGTTTGTGAAAATGACGATAAAGATGCGTATTACACCGAGTCACCGCGCATTATCGTCGAAGTCTTGTCGAATTCAACTCGGAAATTTGATAAAAATTTAAAACGTCACATTTATCAAGCTATACCAACTTTAGAAGAATATGTTTTAATCGAGCAAGATCGTGTTGAAATTGAAATTTCACGAAGATCAACGAATTGGCAACCGGTTTTTTATTTTATCGATGATGATATTACGTTTGAATCGATTGATTTAACCTTGCCCGTTTTAAATCTGTATCAACGTGTTGAGAATGATGAAATACACGCATTTATGAAAGCGTTAGAGTTAGCGAAATTGGAAGAAGTGAGTTCGATGGAATAACGAATGGTAGGGGCGAACCCTTGTGGTCGCCCTGTTGGAATCAACGAATTGTGTATAGTAGAGTAGAGATAACAATTATTTCTTTGAAAGCATCCATTACTGAAAGAGGGCGACCACAAGGGTACGCCCCTACGGATTCGGGTTTATTCAAACAGGCATTAAATGAATAATGTGAAATACAATCCAGATAGACATTATCGCCATTCGATACGTCTTCGAGGATATGACTATTCAAAAGTAGGCTTGTATTTTGTAACAATATGCACCCAACATCGTCAGCCTTTATTTGGTTCTATTACAAATGGCAATATGATTCTCAACGATGCAGGATGTATGGTCGAAATGCAATGGCGTGAGTTGTTAATCAGGTTTGACGGGATCGTACGTTTGCATGAATATATTGTGATGCCAAATCATTTTCATGGAATTATAGAAATGGTAGGGGCGAACCCTTGTGGTCGCCCTCTAGTGCAAGATGATAAATATGACCAATTAAGCAAAACTACTACTACGCCTACGTCGCATATAGGTAATATTATTGGTGCATTCAAATCAATCACGACAAGCAAATATATCCAAAACGTCAAAAAAAATGATTGGAAACCTTTTGAACAAAGGATTTGGCAGCGTAATTATTATGAACACATCATTCGTGATGAATCGGCATATTTACATATTGCCAATTATATTCAAACTAATCCTGAGCGATGGATTGACGACTGCTATCATTTTAATTAGGCAATAAAAAGCGAAATGCCATCCCAATATGATGACATTTCGCCACGAATACAGGCACGTTGCAAAAAAAAACGGCTTATTCGCTGTCACCTTCATAGGTATTTCTGTTCATACCCGCGCATACAGGACACCATGATAAATAAAACTCCACTACGCAGAATACCCCAAAAACTAATAATGGAATACTTGCAGTAAATAGCGAAACCACAAGCATCGCAATGCCCCCATAAAGACGATATTGTTTTTCTTTAACACTTAAATTACGTTCAATTTTCAGCATACGTTTGAAATCAAAACTCATAACCTCTCCTCCTACTCTATTCTTGTTATTGTGCTTTTTGATTGCCTGTTAGGCAAATCAAGTGCAAATATACGCGCTTACATCGAAAAGTGCGATTATAATCATACAATCTACACCAAATTTTTCACATTATTTTTATTCTACATCTATATAGGAAAAGCGTTTTATGTCTAAACACATTATTCATACACACCTCGCACCACAAGCCATTGGCACGTATTCACAAGCGGTAAAAGTCGGTAAAACGGTTTATTTATCAGGTCAAATTCCATTAGTTCCCGACACAATGACGCTAATTGAAGGTGACATTACGGCTCAAATTACGCAAGTATTTGAAAACTTAAAAGCGGTTGCACACGCGGCAGGTGGCGATTTCTCGGATATTGTGAAATTGAACGTATTTTTAACCGATTTATCGCATTTTCCTATTGTGAATGAGATTATGGGGCATTATTTTCATGAACCCTATCCGGCGCGTGCTGCCATTGGCGTCGCTGCGTTACCTAAAGGGGCGCAAGTAGAAATGGACGGTATTATGGAGTTATCCGTTCAAGACTATTTAGTGTAATGCGTATTTAATTTACATTTGCGTTCGTTTTCACGCTGATGTCGCTACTGCAACAAGAGGTGAGTGTACTCGCGGGTGTTGGTCCTCATACGCTTCATCGGCTCAAAAAACTCGAGCTTTATACGCTACTCGATTTACTGCTTCATTTGCCAACGCGCTACGAGGACCGCACCCGTCTTTGTCCAATTAATGACCTAACGGTAGGGCAGTCCTCACTGGTTTGCGGACGTGTGGAGCAGGTGGGTGTGATACCGTCAGCGCGTAAAATTCTAGTGTGTCACATCAATGATGGTACGGGACTTTTGGCGTTGAAGTTTTTGAATTATTCGCCCGCGCAACGAAAATTACTCGAAAATGCAACGTGGCTGCAATGTTTTGGCGAAGCGCGTTTGGGGTATGGTAGCCTAGATAGTACGCTCGAAATGATGCACCCTGAATTTGCTTTGCGAACCGAGCATGATGCACATAAAACCGAAAATACATTAACGCCAATTTATCCATGTACCGAGGGGCTTAATCAAGGCATTTTGCGACGCATTATCACGCAAGCATTGAAAATATGTGATTCGCAGTTAGTGGATTATTTGCCAAATAATTTGTTGCAAAAATTTACTTATCCAACGTTTCGTGATGCGTTACTGCAAATTCATTCACCGCAAGGCAGTGAAAATAAACTGGCGTTTGCACGGCTTGCACATGAAGAATTGATTGTGCATTATCTGTCGATGCGAAGTGCCAAAATGCACGCAAAAAGGTGGCAATCACCCGTTTTTACATCGAAGAAAAATAAAGTCAAAGCGTTTTTGGCTACGTTGCCGTTTTCGTTAACAAAAGCGCAACTGCGTGTGATTGACGAAATCCAAGTCGATTGCGCCAAGCCTGAACCGATGTTGCGATTAGTACAAGGTGATGTGGGGTCGGGGAAAACGTTAGTGGCGGCGGTTACTGCACTTGTCGCTATTAAAAATGGTTATCAAGTGGCGTTGATGGTGCCAACAGAATTATTAGCCGAACAGCATTGCCGCAATTTCACGAACTGGTTTTTGAGTTTTGATGTCAGAATTTTATTTTTGACGGGACAGCTCAAAGGTAAAACAAGAGCGGAAGGGTTAAAAGCGCTGGCGGCAGGTCAAATTGATTTGGTGATTGGCACGCATGCGCTGTTTCAAGAG
>JBDLQG010000133.1:0-6551 GCA_039800705.1 Pseudomonadota bacterium | reverse complement strand
TATGTTTTTCAAATGACGCATGGCCAGAAGTCATTGATCAAGCGCCTGTTTCTGATGGTTCAAATAGCGTAGTTCGCATCACCTTAGCCTCTGCAATCAACACAACATTAGAAAATGATCCACAAATTCAGTCTAATATTGAAAATATCAAACAAGCGGAGGCGGATTTAATGAGTGCTGGTTTACTACCCAATCCAACCTTCTCTAGCAGTGTTTCGCTCATGCCTCTGAATCAACCCTTTACGGTCAATCGTCAAGGCGGTCCTCCACAAACTGATATTTCTGTGTCTTTTCCTCTTGATTGGTTTTTATTTGGCAAACGTACGACACAAATCATTTCAGCACAAAAGAATGTGGATGTTGTCGCAGCAGGGTATGCCGATTTTATTCGGCAACGTATCGCAAATGTCGTTGCTACGTTCTATGATGTATTAGAAGCTGCAGCCATTTTAGACTTAGCAAAAGAAGATTTGCTTAATTTAAGTGACGTGGAAACAATTACCTCTAATCGTGTGAAATTAGGGGGAGTGGGGACTGTAGAACTCGATAAAGTACAGTTGTTAATTCTAAATAGTCGTCGTGAAGTGAGAGTTCGTGAATTAGCTCTGCAAACCGCTTACAGTCGTTTAAGAACATTTTTGGGTTCAAACGAATTAAAACCCATTCAAGTAACAGGCGATTTAACCATAACCTCTCCTCCTAAACCTATTTCGATTGAGAAAGCCTTTGCTCTTGCTCAAGAAAATCGTCCTGATTTGCTTGCACTGCAACGCCAAGTTGATCAAATGGAATCGGTGATTGCTACTGAAACAGCAAAGGCATATCCGCAAATTACATCACATTTAGGTTATACAAGACAATTTCAAGAAAAGGCGATTGGTTTTCCCGATGCAAATGCGTGGGGGGGAGGGCTGGATATTTCAGTTCCTTTGTTTGACCGTAATCAGGGCAATATTGCGAAAAGCCAATCCGCAAAAAGACAATCAGAATTGGATTTAAAAGCCAAACAAATCGCATTAAACGAAGAAATCAATCAAGCGGTACTAACTTATCAAAATGCGTATCAAATTTTAACAAATGATGATCCCGGTCAATTAGAAGCGGCTCGTAATGTACGAGATAAAATTCGTAGTGCTTATGAACTAGGAGGTAAAACGTTAATGGAAGTGCTTGATGCACAACGTACTTACCGTGAAACGTATCGTTTGCACATCACGGCTCGGTCAGGCTACTGGCATGCGTTATATTCACTCAATGCCGCTGTAGGTACACCCGTTTTACAATGCAATTTCCCTTCATGAATTTTGGAATGTTAAATGTCGTTAATCTTTAAAATCGCTAGTGTTTTTAGTTCTGGTGTTATTCTTATTATCATTTTTTTGTTCGTTTCATCCAATTCTGAGGAAGCTGTTGAGTCCTTCATCCCAACACCTACTGTGAGTTTAGCGGGTAAGAATCTGATTTCAGTTCAATCTAATAGTTTATTAGAAAAAAAACTAGAACTCACCCGTGTCAAGGTTGAACGCATGTCCTCTCCATTATTAACGGTAACTGGCGCTGTCATGGCAAGATTACGCGCTGGATTAGGATCCGTAGAAGACAGATGGCAATTTAGCAGTGTAGAATTATCGAGTATTTATGCCGATTGGCAACGTACCGGTACAGAAATGGATTTTGCTACAAAGCAATTAGCAAAAACTCGTGAGCTCACAGCCGCGCAATTAGTATCTCAAAATCGAGTTGTTGATCGATTACGCAAATTAGTCGCAACAGGCACCGAAGCGACTCGAGATTTAACTGCTGCGGAAGCGAATTTACTCGAAGTACAATTAGAAGGACAAAAAGCGGTTTATGAAGCAGAAAATCAATTAATTCAATCCACTCACAGCCATGCTGATTTAGAACGTCGTTTAATACAAGCAGGTATTGATCCTGATTTATTACTCCAAGTTCCCGTTGGCACGTCACTTGTGATGGCTGATGTTCCTGAAGTGCGCATCAATCTCGTTGCCGCCAAGCAAGCCTGCGAAGCACGATTTTACAGTCTTCCTAATCACGTATTCAAAGGTATTGTGCGGAGTCTTGCGCCTTCACTATCCACTGAAAGCAGAACGTTACGGGTTTTTTTCGAGCTAGATGATCAAGTCGGTCAATTAAAACCAGGAATGTATGCGGAAATTGGTTTGGGCACTAATCCACGCAATGCCGTTCTGGCGCCTGCAGATGGCATATTACATATCACTGATGCTGATTATATTCTCCAAGAAGAAGATCGTGACATTTGGCGTATTACCCCTGTGCAAGTGGGTGAACAAATTGATGATCGTGTTGAAATCTTATCTGGCCTAACGGGAGGCGAGAAAGTCATTGGCAAAGGTGCTATCTTGCTAAAACCCCTGCTAATAAAATCATTGCTCGAATCCCAAAAAGAAAATGATACAGCACGAGGCAACGGTCCATGATTCCTGCATTGATACGAACCGCACTTCATTATCGATGGATAGTCTTAATTGTCACACTGCTTATTTCTAGTTTAGGTATTTGGGCATTTACACAAATGAAAATTGATGCCTATCCCGATATTTCGTCGCAAATGGTACAAGTGATTACAACGTATCCAGGACGTGCCCCTGAAGAAGTTGAACGACAAATCACCGTTCCTGTTGAAATTGCCATGCGCAACGTCCCCAAAGTTGAAACGATTCGTTCACGTACCATTTTCGGTTTATCCGTGGTTCAAATGATTTTTGCTGAAGGGACGGAAAGTTATTGGGCAAGACAACGTGTTCAAGAAAAATTGACTAGTTTACATTTACCTGTAGGCGCAGAAGCCGATTTAGGTCCCCTCGCCACGGCGTATGGTGAAATGCTACGCTACGAATTAGTTTCTGATGGTCGTTATGATTTGATGGAATTACGCACGCTCAACGATTGGATTGTCATTCCACGCTTACTGCGAACAACTGGTGTTGCAGAAGTATCCAATTTTGGTGGCTATGAAAAACAATATGGGGTATTACTTGACCCAGCGCAACTTCGACGTTTCGGGTTGTCAGTCAATGACGTTGTCGATGCCATTCAAACTAACAATACCAGTGCTGGAGGCAGTGTCTTATCAAGAGGTAGCATGTCTTTTGTGATTCGTGGACGTGGAGCGCTGCAAAATGAAGCTGAAATTGGCTCAATATTCATTAAGTCAATCGGTGGGACACCATTATATGTAAGGGATGTTGCCAATGTCAGACTCGACGCTAAAGTCCCTGCTGGGATTTTTAGCAAAGATACCACAGACGAAAGTGTGGAAGGGATTGTACTACTACGAAAAGGTGAAAACCCATCTGAAACACTTGAGTCTATCAATGAATCCATTCATGATGTGAACACAGAAAGCCTACCTGAAGGCGTTCAAGTCGTTCCCTACTATGATCGTTCGCAGTTAATTGATAGCACCCTGCATACGGTAGGGCATAGTGTGCTTTTGGGTGTTAGTTTGGTCGTTATTGTGTTGTTGGCATTCCTTGGCCGGCCATCACTTGCAGGCCTTGTCGCATTAACTATTCCCTTCGCGTTACTTTTTGCGCTGGTGATGATGTATTTCCTAGATATTCCCATTGGCCTGCTGTCAATTGGTGCGATTGATTTTGGAATTATCGTTGATGGCACCGTCATTATGGCAGAAAGCATTGCAATCCGTTTGGATGCCCGCGAACATGATGAACATTTACGCTCACAAACGATTGCACAAACTGTACTCTCAGCCGCTCTTGAAGTTGAACGCCCTGTATTTTTTTCGATATTGATGATTGTGGGGGCATTTATGCCTCTCTTAACGCTCACGCATATTGAAGGCTTACTATTTAGACCGATGGCCATCACAATTGTATGTGCCTTGCTAGGTGCCGCATTATTTTCTTTACTGGTCGTCCCTGTTCTCGCTACGTTAATTTACAAAAATGGCTATAAAGAATGGGAAAACCCTGTGTTAATTTGGTTATCTAAACACTATGAAAAATTATTAACTATTTTAATGCGTCACAGTAAATTCACATTAGCCGGAGCTGCAAGCATTTTACTAGCCGTTTTTGTGTTTGTCGTACCACGCTTAGGAACCGAGTTCTTACCCTATATGGACGAAGGCGTTATTTGGGTACGTGCCAACTTTCCCGAAGGGACATCGCTACAACAAACATCCGCTTTTGGTCGTGATTTGCGTAAAATCGCTCTTAGTTTTCAAGATGTTAAATTTGCTGCGGTGCAAACTGGTCGTAACGATAGCGGAACTGACCCCTATCCTCCCAGTCGTATTGAAATGATGATAGCGCCTCAACCTCGAGATACGTGGGTTCAATACACACGTAAACAGGAATTGATTGCCGCATTGGGCGAGAAATTTCGTTTAGAGTTTCCCACCACACGTTTCAATTTCACTCAACCTATTATCGATAGTGTCACTGAAGACGCTAATGGTACATCGGCTAATATGGCAATTGAATTTTCAGGCAAAGATTCAGATGAATTATTAACACTTGGACGACAAGCAGAAGCCTTATTAAATCGTGTCCCAGGGGCTATGGACGTCAATATTGAACAGGAAGGCCCTCAGCCTCAATTAATCATTCAACCAGACCGTGCATTATGTGCACGCTATAACGTCAGTATTGAAGATGTAACGCAATTAATTAATACCGCTATAGGCGGGGCGCCTATTGGGGATTTATACGAAGGCGAAAGACGTTTTGACATTGCAACACGCTTTGCTACTGAACATCTGCGTTCACCTCAAGCGTTAGGGCGTTTGCCTGTCTATAATGATAGTGGTATCCCCATTCCGCTTGCACAGGTGGCAAAAATTGAAATCATTGACGGACAAACAATGATTGCACGTGCAGATGGTCGCCGACGCATAACGGTTCGCAGTGATATTGTTGGGCGTGATCAAGGGAGTTTTGTGAAAGAAGCTCAATCGTTATTTAATAAAGAAGTCACCGTACCAGCAGGATATCATGTTAGCTGGCTTGGAATGTTTGAGAATCAGCAACGCGCAGCAGAGCATTTCAAGCTACTTGTCCCCATGACCATTGGTGTGATTTATTTATTACTTCTTGTTATGTTTGCCTCGCAACGTGCTGCCATTATTTTATTGCTTGCTATTCCATTTGCCTTTGTTGGAGGCGCAGTGGCCTTGTATTTAAGAGGGATGAATTTAAACGTCTCGTCAGGCGTGGGGTTTGCGGCTGTATTTGGGGTGTCGATTATGAATGGCGTATTAATTGTGAGAACAATTACCGAGCTACGAATCCGAGGTATGTCACTAAATGATGCGATTTTACGTGGATCTGTTCGCTGCCTACGGCCAATTTTAATCGCCGCTTTAGTTGCAATTTTAGGCTTAATTCCAGCTTCGTTAGCAACCGGACTTGGATCTGATGTACAGCGACCATTGGCAACTGTTATTGTTTGGGGATTGTTTAGTGCAACCACCATGACACTTCTACTCGTGCCAACACTTTACCAATTATTTGCACCAAAATTACCCATTCTCGACACACGTGAAGAGGAATGGAATCAAGTGTAATATAAATTCACTCATCAAAATTAGGATATGTTTTTTAGTTATAACGCTACTTGGCGTATCCGACTTTTGTGCATTAGCAGTATTCGGTTCATCGTTTTTATCTCTATGGATATGGAAACTCGCTATACCATTTTAAATCCAGAAAATATGACTTAAAAATATCATTCTTTCGCATGACATGCCTTTCATCTATTTTCGCTACCAAATATCATAATACAGTGATTTATCAATAAAGCATTAACGAGTACTTACGCCATGGGACCTTGCACGATCACGTTACAGTTATCTACACCGTATTCATCAATACTGCTGAGTGCTTTACGATACGATTTCGCACTCACATTAGCCGTTACACTCATTGACGTATTATCGATGTTCACTTTTAGCGGCATGATTTTTAGTCCATTACTATCAATTCTAGGAATACCGCTAGGATCAATTACTAATGTGACTTTTAATGCTTTCGCTGTTACACAATCCTCAGTGAGAACGGGCGGGGTCGGCGTCGTATTTACGTTTGATACGATGATTTTACGTTTGAGAATAGGGCGTTTAGGCAACTCATTCGTAGTGGACACAATTTTAGGTGCTGATTCGATTTTAGGTGCTACTTCGTCACTCACTTCACCTGCCGCTTTTGGAACATACGTAGACTTTAGTTTAATCGACTTTCCATAGCTATCAAGACGATTGTAAGCAACTATTTTGTCTTCGGCGGTAATTTCACAGTCTATCTCACCTTGCAGATTAATACGATGCTTACAACCTATAATAGCTCGTAAATATGAAGTGCGAGAACAATACCAACTCATGGTAAATTTCAAATCAGATTTACTCACGTTGTCAGGAAGCGTATTTGCTTTTAGTGCCTTATAGATGCCTATTGCCAATGGTACAGGATTATTGAGATTAAACACCTCTGGATAATCCTTGATTAGCCAATGATCGAGTACGCGTTCACGTATTTCTTGACGCT
>JBDLQG010000132.1:0-5930 GCA_039800705.1 Pseudomonadota bacterium | reverse complement strand
CCCATGAAGAAAAAAACAAAGGTTTTGTTTTTTTCTATATTATTTAATTTTTCGATAAAAGATTGCGTATCATTCCAACTCACTTTTTCTACTGGGCGGTACATCCCTTTAAATTTACTAGGATTGTTGCCCATAACGTCTTCCCACTGCTTTTGAGTGATTTCTGTTTCACCAAGATAAAAAGCTTTATCGATACATACTTTATGTTTTGGCAACTCATTACCCGTCGTTTGCTTGTCGTTGGCGGCTAACTGCGTTTGTTTATCTTGTCCCATTTGAAAACAACCCGCTTCAACCCTAATAAAACGAATCCCATTAAAAATCTTCGATTCCGCTGCACTTAATTGTTGCGATACTAAAATTGCAATAGATAGGGTCGTTATTTTTATCAAAACATTCATGGTTATACTCTCAACTCAAAAAAGCTACAAATGAGCTTGCAGAGTTAAATTTCAACAAGCTCATTGGTAATGTAAATTAGAAATTGGTAATTAACGATATTCTGAAACTAATGGGTTCAACGGGATGGAAGTGAATATCATTAATCCCCCCCCCATTGCCCGAATTGTAACAAGGATCCGTTTTTAAACAGGAGCTGTAAAAGTAATCAATACCACTGTCTTTTCGATTGAGCATATTGAACACTTCACCTTGAAGTTTAATGTGTTTATTGAATTCGTATCCAATCGTGCTTGAAAGCATCAATGTTTCTTGAGAGCGTACGCTATTATCTTCAATTAACGCGCGTGGTCCAAAATAGCGTAATCTAGGTCCACCATAAAAACCACCATACACATCATGTACGGTTGCACCTGATGCAATCACGGTTTCCACCGCACCGGGAATATAACTTCCTTCCGAGGGATTACCTTGAAAACGTGCTTTAGAAAAACTCAAATCTGCATCCAATGTAAGCCAACTATTGGGTGAATAAAAATTAGCGGATTCAATCCCATAACGCCGACTAGGGTGACTCGCTTCGGTCGTACCCGCATCGCCCACAAACACTAATTCAGAATCAATATCGAGCCACCAAATAGCAAGTGTACTGTTTAAGCCTTCAATCCAATTACTACGTGCCCCAATCTCTGCACCGTAAGTACGTGAGAGTGGTACCGCTTTTTGAATTAAATTGCCATCGGCATCCGTGGATTTTCCAGTGGAGGGATCAACAGTTGTATTCACGCCTCGCGCATCATTACTATGAAAACCCAGTCCACCATTCAAATAAAATTCGGTTTCTGCCCATGGACCAAATACCATACCCAGTTTAGGACTGACAAGACCATCGTAAACGGTACCATTATTGGCGTTTTGATTGCTTTTACTAACGTTAAATCGATAGCCATCAAGGCGCAGCCCTAAATCAGTTTTAAACCAATTTATCCATGTCGTTTTGTTATCGAAATAAGGACTTAAACTGCTTTGCCAAATCGTATCGTTGCGAGTGTAATCAAGAATTTGCTGCGCTTTGGTATGCGTTAAACTATTTTGAATATTATCATTTCTAAATTGCAACCCAAACGTACTTTCAGAATCAAATCGCCCCAGTTTATGAAAAATGGTGTGTGCGGCTTTAAATCCCGTTACATAGCGTTTATCGGGTTGACCAAATTGATCGCCATTAACGGGATCATCCATGAAATAAGTAAAATTAGAATACAAATCCAGTGACGTAAATAAACCATACGCCATGAGTTGTGTTTTACTGTCTTTATCTTGACGATGCCATTCACCAGTCACGCTATAGCGATCACTACGCCCACCATCCGTTGGATCAACAGCACCAAATCGATCAATCGTACCATTATTAACAGCACGTTTTGGAATTTGATCTGTCGAATTCCAATCCGCTCCCATCGCCATGCCGGTTATACTCCAGCCATGATCACCATGTTCTTCACTGTATTTGAGTACACCATTAAACTTTAAGTATTCATTACTCACTTGCCATGGCCCACCGTTATGCACGGTTTCACCCGCATAAAGTAGATTTCCATCCCCTACTTTTTGCGACCCCATGACAAGGCCACGATAATAATCAAAACTGCCGCCCGTAAATTTCACAGTATGATCAGGCAAATTTTTCATGTATTGAATATCAGCCGCACCCGCACTAGAGAAATCACCGTTTTCAGCATAATAATTCCCTTTTTGATAATTGATGGTTTGAATTAATTCAGGAATGAGAAAATTCGTATCCATCCATCCTTGTCCGTGTGAGTGTGAAGGCAGGTTCACTGGCACGCCATCGACTTGCGTTAAAAAATCCGTCCCATGATCTAAATTAAAACCGCGTAAATAATATTGGCTGGCTTTACCTTCACCACTGTGTTGACTTGAAATCAATCCTGGTACGGTTTCTAACACTTCACTTGGGCGTGTAATAGGACGGTATTTTAATTGTTCTTGTCCAACATGCCCCTCGGACGCACTGCCGGCAATACCTACAAGTGAATCTGCTCTCTGCGTGATAATCATATCTTCAAGCTCGACGGCTTCTTTGTCTGCTTTCGCTTTTTTTGTTTTTTTAGCTTTTACTTTTTCTGTCTCGTTTTTGACAGAACTGTCTGAATTGACATCGGTGTATTCTGCGTGCGCATGAGCGGAAAAACTCGCTAAAATGGCAAAGGATAATAAAGTAAGCTTAAACGGGGAATATGTCATAAAGAGACCTAAATACCTTTTGTTATTATTATTTTTTATGGTTTGTGTTAAACGGCTTGCAATAGCGTTCGCTCAATAAGCCAAAAAATGCCAGCAATACTCACTAAGCTTGAGCAAATAGGCACGAAATATGTTTCAATTAACGGTTTTTTATGTAACCACCAAATAAGCGGTAAAACCAAACTCGTCACGATAATTTGTCCAACTTCAACGCCAAGATTAAACGAAAATAAAGGCACTAAAATACCCGTTTCAATACTGCTGATTCCCATTTCCTGTAAAACAGAGGCAAAGCCAAAACCGTGAATTAAGCCAAATGAGAATGTTAATAATCGGCGACCTTTAGGTGCTTTTGAAATCAAGTTTTCCAAACCAACATAAACAATCGTTGCCGCAATTAACGGCTCAACCACTGAACTAGGTAGGGTGACAACGCCTAATCCTGCAAGGCCTAGCGTAATTGAGTGTGCGATAGTGAAAAACGTAATAATACCAACCGCTGACCAAAAATTACGCGTCACCATTAACAGGGCAAACAAAAAGAGTAAATGGTCATAACCCGTTAAAATATGCTCAACACCCAATACAAGAAAATCTTTAAACATAGAGCCGTGCTGCGCATTGATATCTAACTCAATTGCATTGTCTTCTTGCGTAAGCATTTTTTCGCTTAGACTTTTCCCTTCAACATCTTTGATGGTGACATATTGTTTATGTCCTTCGGGTAATTTTTTCAACAATAACACAACCATTTTTAAATGGGTTGCCTCAGGTTCATAGCGCAATTTAACGTGGGCATTATTCTTATCATCAAATGTCACTTCACCGTTTGAAACAGGCTTTACGACCTGATCATTTAGGACAAATTGCAGTTCATTAGCAATTAACGCGGCAATATTGGGTTTTGCGTTGTCGTATTCTTGCGCTGTGATATCAGCATCACCATCGCTATCCATGGGTGAAAAAGCTTCAATATCTTGGAGAGCAAAGGTAATGTTAGCGTCAACGCCAGTGCTAGTTAGCACAACATCTGCTGAACTTAATCCAGGTGCATGAGCCGAACTAAGTTGGCTGTAAGCCAATAAAAATAGGAGATAGATTAATTTCATTTTTCAATTATTCCGTTACAGGTAAAAGTAAAAACTCGGATACAAGGCAACCTGCTTTTTTGATAAAAGCAACTGGTGTGAATAGATATTTAGAGGATTCGAACGCACGGAGCGTTAAGAGATAAAACGATTTTTTGAAACAACAGGCGAGAAATGTTGACG
Source organism: Pseudomonadota bacterium (assembly GCA_039800705.1). Classification (GTDB taxonomy): domain Bacteria; phylum Pseudomonadota; class Gammaproteobacteria; order Methylococcales; family Methylomonadaceae; genus UBA10906. The sequence goes on along the minus strand of JBDLQG010000132.1, from coordinate 1,992 downwards.
GCAACATAAAGTCACAGTGTTGTTTTGGGTAAAAAATGTAGCAAAAAAATTGCGTGACATAAAACACGCACAGCAGCAAACCATCGAAAAAGTAGAGTTTGAGCCCCGTTAAAAAATAGCTCACAGCGTTATCATTTAGCGTAAGCTCTAGCCACGCTTGTGATGCGCTTATTAATGGTGGCTTTTGTATTTCTAATAGATGATCAGCGCTTTCTTTAGTTGCCGACATTGAATAATGGGAGTGATCGCGTTCAATGCTAACAGCGTCGCTTTGCGCTACAATTTGCGTCTGTGCAATTAAAAACGCCACTGATAATAAAATGACTTTAGTAACTAAAATACCCGTACCATGTAGCAATATGGTTGCCAGCATAAAACCAACAGTATAAGACACTAAACTCGCTGAAGTAGAAATTTCTTGCCCATGTGCATAGCCATGAAAAAACGCAAAAAAAGCCACAATGAGTACATTCATTTTTGTACCAAAATGAATTTTACGAATGATTAGTGCGCTAAAAACAAGGCACGAGGCAATAATTAACACTTCTGCGCTCGGAATTGCTAAGTAACTTGCAGCGCCTGACACACCGCCTAAACTCATTACAGCGACAAAAGTCACAGGTAGTAACCAAATCGCTTTTCCGCGCAACTGCGCTGCCCAGATTCCAACACCAAGCATGGTGATAACGTGATCTAAACCCTCCAACGGATGCGAGAAACCACTGGTTAAATCTGTCATTACCAAATTAGTGGCATGACAATAAGCGTAAACAGCCATTGCCAACAATAAAATCATTGTCAGCAAAAAAATACGCTTAAAGAATGTCGATTCAACTGGCATGTAATAAATTATTCATAAAAGAAGAGCGCTGCATTCTACGCATTTTTTTTCGGATAGCCAATTTAATTGTGCATAATGAGGCGAAAATCAACGGCTACTGTATTTCACGCACTAATCTAAAGCCAATATCACTACTTTTAGTGGCGGGTAAGCCGCTATAGCGTACAGCAGAGCGTAAAAGTGGCGGTTTTGCTATCCAGCTACCGCCACGATAAATTTTATATTGCCCTGATTCGGCTCCTTTAGGATCTGATTCTCCACTGTGTTGATAATACTGAGAATCGTACCAATCTTGCACCCACTCCCACACGTTACCGTGCATATCAACAAGTCCCCACGCATTAGCTTTCTTTTGTCCTACTTCATGCGTATCACCGCCATAGCCTTCGTTACCAAACCACGCATAATCCCGAATCGTTTTTATATCGTCACCAAACGCATAGACTGTTTGTGTGCCTGCACGCGCTGCGTATTCCCATTCCGCTTCAGTGGGCAAGCGATAAATATCACTTTTAGCGCGGTCATTTAGTTTTTCAATAAATGTTTGCGTATCATTCCAACTCACTTTTTCTACGGGGCGATACATTCCTTTAAATTTGCTTGGATTATTACCCATTACTTCTTCCCACTGTTTTTGAGTAATTTCGGATTCGCCAAGATAAAAAGGCTTAGTTATACAAACCTTATGTTGTGGCAGTTCGTTTGCCGTTGTTTGCCTTTCTTTATCTTGTAGTTCCGTGTTTTTGTCTTGCCCCATAGTGAAACAACCGGCTTCAATTTTGATAAAACGAATACCATCAAAATTTTTCATCTCAACAGCCGATACAGTATTCTGAGTGATTGAAAGTATGAAGAAAAATAACGAAATTTTATCTTTATTGTTCATAACGATGCCCTTTTAGTGAAATAACGCGATTTATTTGATGCCGTTTTGTATGGATTATAATTTCAAAAATGACGTATAGGTGAATTTTTTACCATTATTTGGTCAGTAATTCTAGTTAAATCCTTATATTATTTAATGATTTTTTCTAAAATTAAGATATTCTTTTACTTGCCGATAGCCTGTTAAACTATTTGTATGTAAATTTATTTAAAATAAAAAGGTAAATTACACTACACTAAAGCCGTAAATGACGCGTTAATAGTAG
>JBDLQG010000131.1:0-5943 GCA_039800705.1 Pseudomonadota bacterium | reverse complement strand
TAATTTTTATACACTCACGGTGTATGAAAAAGGCGCAGAAGTCGTCCGTATGATTCACACGTTACTAGGCGTTGATGGATTTAGACGCGGCAGTGATTTGTATTTTGAGCGTCATGACGGTCAGGCCGTGACGTGTGATGATTTTGTCAGTGCCATGCAGGATGCCAATGACGTGGATTTAACGCAATTTCGTCGTTGGTATTCGCAAGCGGGAACGCCTAAAGTCACAGTAAAAACAGAGTATAACGTGTCAGAAAATAGTTTTTCACTGACGCTTTCGCAGTCTTACCCCAATCAGCAAGCGCCTTTATTCATTCCAATTAAAATCGGTTTGCTCGATTCAAAAACAGGTGTGGATTTATTGCCGCCGACGTTGTTGCAATTTACTCAGATGCAGCAAGTATTTCATTTTGAGGGAATCAGCACAGCACCTGTTTTGTCAATTTTGCGGGAGTTTTCTGCACCGGTTATTATTGAATATCCCCGCAGTTTAGAAGAACTCGCCTTCTTATCGCAGCATGATAGCGATTCGTTTAATCGATGGGATGCTTCGCAGCAACTGGTGCAACGCATTATTTTGGATTTGGTGGAGAAAAATGACACTGTTCAAGCGCACGGTAACACCATCCTATTAGAAACGTTTGAAAAATTTCTCACGCAGCCTATTGATGATTTGGCGTATTTCTCATTGTTGCTCGCACTGCCATCAGAAACGTATTTAGCTGAGTGCATGACGATCGTTGATTTTGAAGGGATTCATCGCGCTCGTGAGCAAGTGATAAAAACAGTGGCGCACACTTTTTCAGCGCAATTTGAAGCGATTTATCATGCGAATCATCAAGACGAATCGGGTGACTTTAGCGCTGCCGCAATTGGTCGTCGTCGCGTGAAAAACGCCTGTTTAGCTTTTTTAGGTAAATTAAACTCAGCGCAATATCACATCATCGTGCACGAGCAATTTAAACAAGCTAAAAATATGACCGATCAAATAGCCGCGCTGGCAGTGATTGTGAATAATAATCATCCAGAAAAACGTGCTTGTTTAGCCCAATTTTATGCGCAATGGGAAAATGAAGCCTTGGTTATCGATAAATGGTTTGCGCTACAAGCTAGTAGTCCACAAGCAGACGCATTTGAGACGATTCAAACATTGAGAGCGCATCCTGCATTCGATTTGAAAAATCCAAATCGTGTCCGTTCGTTAATTGGCGCGTTTAGTCAAAATAACCCAGTGAGTTTCCATGCAAAAAATGGTCAAGGATATGCGTTTTTGGCCGATACCATCATTGAATTGAACGCCATTAATCCACAAGTAGCATCACGCATGTTAACACCTTTAACCGCGTGGCGTAGAGTGAATGAACATGCACAAACATTAATGAAAGCGCAGTTGCAACGGATTATGGCAACAGAGAATATTTCTAATGATGTGTATGAATTAGCGAGTAAAAGTTTAGGTTAATGCGTCGCAGATGAACAAAATATTGTCTTTTTTTATTGCAATTTTTCGTGTCATTGAGCGCTATCCCCGCGTGGTGATGCCTGTCATCACGCTGGTTTTATGTGGATACGGTTATGAGGTACTCATTGCGCGACCGGCATTGCTCTATCAAGGCGCACCGCAAGCTATTACAGCGTTTAATGTGAATACATGGTTTCGTGTTTTTCGTAACAACGGTTTTATTGTTGGCTATTCGGATTGGCGTGGTAATCCACTTTGGGTGGAATATTTGCTAACGCCAGTGGATGAAAATATGCCGCATTTAAAACGGCCAAATCATTTTCAAACAGATTGGCGTAGCATTAATCGTGTTGACCATGAAGATTACACAAAAAGTGGTTATGACCGAGGGCATAATGCTCCAAACCATGCCATGAGTATGCTATATGGTCGCTATGGGCAAGCAGATAGTTTTTTAATGACGAATGTGAGTCCGCAAAAAGCGAAGTTGAATCAACAAGTTTGGCAACGATTAGAAGAAATTGAGCTAGAGTTTTTTGCAAAAAATTTTGGAAAAGTCTGGGTCATTACAGGGCCAATTTTTAACGAAAATCCAGAGCGTTTATCTTCTTCATCACGAGTAGCTATTCCAAGAGCGTTTTATAAAATCTATGTGACCGAAGAAACGGACAGCAAACCGGCGTTTGCATTGGCGTTTATTGTACCGCAAACTGTCACAGGAAAAGAGCAGCTCAGTAGTTTTATTACGACCATTGATGCGATAGAAGTTCAAACCGGTTTGGATTTTTTAGCGGATTTTGATGATAAAATTGAAGCTCATTTAGAAGGTGTGGTGGAAATTGCGCCATGGAATCTTAATGCGATTAGCAAAGTCGCTGTACGCATTCCTTAACATAGTGCGAAGATATGGCATTCAAGTTTTATCGTAATATTGTTATAATGTAAGCAAGAAACATAAAAAAATAATCATCCCTTGTTTCTTTTATTTTAAATACTTCACAGGAAAATACAATGTTCAGTTTTTTCAAATCCAAAACAGAAAAAGAAAAAGAAGAATCCAAAAAATCAATTAAACCTAAGGGGCACGTTTTTGTTTGCACAACAGAGCGAGAAGAAGGAACGCATCCCTGTGGTAGCTGCGCTGGACGTGGTGGAATTGATGTTCTTAATGAATTTATTTTTGAAATTAATGAACGTAATCTATTTGATGAAATCGTCATTAGTGGGATGGACTGTGCAGGACCTTGCTCTTTAGGGCCAAATATTTTGGTCTATCCTGGTGGCGTGATGTATTCACAAGTTCAAAAAAGCGATGTTAAAAAAATCATAGAAAGCCATTTACTCGATAGTAATGCTGAAAAATACATCATGAATGATAAATCAATTAGCGAATTAATTTATTGGGTAACTGGTAAAAAATTGTAATAGTTATCTAACTTCATTCATCTCAACCCCGCCTAGTAGACATTAGCCTCTTCATGGCGGTTTGCTGTGTTAGCGCAGAATATTGTATCGCATAGTGATTTTTTTTAACACTTGACTATTTATATTGTTAAAATAAAAACGTGATGCGTAAAAATAATGTATAAATAATTAAAAGCGATAACGTAAAACCACATTGTCGTTCTCTAGGCTTATTTTCGCCCATCCACACACCCTCTCTCGATATATTCACTATAAAAACGCACAAATTGCTAAGTAATTAAAGAGTGTTTTTATTTTTTATAGCGTACAACTTATTTTCAAACGCGAAATGAGATGATAAACATCATGCCAAAACACACGTATTTTCTTTTCGATAATGCTATTTTTCAGGTGAAAAATGACAGAGTTTAATGATGATTATGATATTAGTGATATCAGCTTGAACAAAAAATCGGAATTATCCTTTATTTGGTTGCTACCGATTATTGCCGTGTTAGTGAGTGGCTGGTTAATTTATAAATCGTTTTCTGAAAAAGGCGTTGTAGTCACCATCGATTTTCCAACTGCTGAAGGCCTTGAAATCGATAAAACGAAAATCAAATATTTAGATGTTGAAGTGGGAAAGGTGACCGCTGTTAGCATTAATAGCGATATGAAAACCATCGTTGTCACCGCGCAAATGAACGCGAGTGCAACGCCTTATTTAAAAGAAAATTCGTTATTTTGGGTGGTGCGCCCACAAGTGGGTTTAGGCGGCATTTCTGGTCTTGGAACATTGATTTCAGGGGCATATATTGAAATTAAACCCGGAAATGGTGAATCAGAGCGGCATTTTACGGGATTAAGTCTGCCACCACCGCTAAAAGCGAATGCAGAAGGTACCCAATATATTTTAGAAACCAATAATTTAGGTTCAATGCGCACTGGGACGCCAATCAATTTTCACGGTATTACAGTTGGTCAAGTGTTAACGCATGAGCTTTCTGCGGCGGCAGATGCTATTCGGTTAACTATTTTTATTAATAAGCCTTATGATCAGTTTATTCGTAAAAATACCCGTTTTTGGATTGATAGTGGCATTGATTTATCTGCTGGCGCGGATGGATTTAAAGTGCGAACAGGGCCTTTAATTTCTCTGCTTAGTGGCGGAATTGCTTTTCGCGCTTCGGCGGAAGATGGCGTGGAAAGTATTCAGAAAGAAAATACGATTTACCCTTTATTTGACACTTATGAAGCCTCAACTGAAATTACCTACACAAATACGCTGCACTATGTTATGTATTTCAATGGATCAGTACGTGGTTTGACGGAAGGTGCCCCCGTTCAATTGCGTGGTTATCCGGTGGGTAAAGTGTTAAGTATTAGTTTAGAACTCGATGAAAAAACAGCGGATATCCGCATTCCTGTTGTTGTTGAACTTCAACCAGAACGCATTAAAGCAGTCAATCCAGATTCCACTATTGCACCACAAGAAATGGTTAATCAGTTGATTGAAAAAGGTCTGCGGGCACAATTGCAAACAGGCAGTTTGTTGACTGGGCAGTTGCTTGTGGATTTAGATTTCCATGCAAAGAGTAAAATTAATTTGAGTGCAAAACGCGGGTTTTATCCTGAGTTTCCGACAACAGCGAGTTCGCTTGATCAATTTACGCATTCGGCAAATATTATTATGGATAAAATTGCGAAATTGCCACTTGAAGATCTGACGCAAGAAATCAATAAAACGCTGCAAGGTTTACAAGGCACAACGCACGCGGCAACCGATACACTTACTGTTGCAAAAGGCACGCTCGGTAGTGCAGATAAAACGTTAAATACCGCGCAAAAAGCATTGAGTAATTTTGAAGCAGGCGCAACAACGCATTATCAGCTTGAGCAACTATTGCAAGAATTAACACAAGCAGCAGGCTCAGTGAAACAATTAACGGATTATTTAGCGCAGCATCCCGAATCTGTTGTGCGTGGTAAAGCAGAGGAGGACACAAAATGAAAATGATGAGACATATCGCGTTAGCGAGCCTATTTTTATTGCAAGCATGTGCAACAGTGCCTACTCAGTTTTACAGTTTAGATGCAATTGCATCCAATAGCGGTGAAAGTCATCATGTAGATAAAAAAACACTGATTGGTGTGACGCAAATGACACTTCCAACTATTCTTGAACGCAGGCAAATTGTCACGCATGATGTGAATGGAAAACTGATTTTATCAGAACAGCATCAATGGGCTGGGTTGTTAAAACAAAATATGACAGAAGTCATCGCCAATGATTTTGCGATAGTGTATCCCCATTTTTGGTTTAAAGCCTATCCATGGAGTACGCTTGGCATGGTGGATTATCGGATGGTGATTGACGTGACGCAACTTAATATTATCATGGGAAAATCCATCACATTTTCAGCAAACTGGACATTAATCAATGAAAAAACACACACGGTGATCGCACATGACAATGTGGCTTTAGAGCAGGTGTTAGTCGACGATAATTATGCGAACCTTGTCAACGCAATAAATCAATTACTCGCGCAATTGGCACAAGAAGTACATTTTTCTCAGCACTTTCCTTCCTGAATTATGAAATTACTGGCTATTGACACGTCCACACACGCCTGTTCAGCTGCTTTATTGATTGATGGCGAGATTCAACAGCGATTTGAAATCACCCCAAAAGCACACACTAAATTATTGCTACCAATGGTGGATTCACTGTTAAAGGAAGCGGATATCAAATTAACACAGCTTGATGCGTTAGCTTTTGGCTGTGGACCGGGATCGTTTACGGGGTTACGAATTGCTACCGGCGTGGTGCAAGGCCTTGCTTTTGGTGCGGATTTACCAGTTGTCCCCGTATCTACGTTGGCCGCACTTGCGCAACAGTATTCAACTATGCCACTGAGTTTTGTTGCGATGGATGCGCGAATTGGCGAAGTTTTCTGGGGGGTTTATGAAAAAAATACCGAAGGCTTTGTGGAATTGATTGGTGAAGAAGTGGTTGCGTACGTTCACGATCTTATTTTTCCTTTGCGACACGCGGTCGGTATTGGTTCAGGTTGGGC
>JBDLQG010000130.1:0-17299 GCA_039800705.1 Pseudomonadota bacterium | reverse complement strand
AATTTAGCAAGTTGTTTCCCTATTTCAGTTAATTTTCCCGTTTTATCAAGTGCATTGACTTCAAGTAACGACGATTTACCATCACGAATCATTTTATCGTCTGGCGGTTCGATAAAAGGAAAATCGGCAATATCACCCAAATTTAACGCAGTCATCTGTAAAATAACGGCAGATAAATTTGTCCGCATGATTTCGGGTTCAGTAAATGGCGGACGCGCTTCGTAATCTTCGCGTGAATACAGTCGAATACAAATCCCTTCGGCAACGCGCCCACAACGCCCAGCGCGTTGATTTGCGCTGGATTGCGAAATTCGCTCAATAGGTAATCGTTGAATTTTACTGCGTGGACTGTAGCGACTGATTCGCGCATGCCCCGTATCAATCACACCCCGAATATTAGGCACCGTTAATGACGTTTCCGCGACGTTTGTTGATAATACAATGCGGATTTTACCCCCTTTGGGTTTAAAAACACGCTCTTGCTCGCTCACACTGAGTTTGGAATACAGCGGCAAAATTTCATATTGATTAGGATGATGTTTTTTAAGTGATTCGGTGGTTTCACGAATTTCATGCTCACCGCTCAAAAAAATCAAAATATCGCCTCTCAAATCACGAGAAAGCTCATCCACGGCATCTAAAATAGCATGTTGCAAATCGTCCGTCGTTTCGTCTTCTTCCTCGTCATCTTTGGCTTCAATAGGACGATACCGCATTTCAACAGGATACGTTCGACCTGAAACTTCAATAATAGGTGCATGGTTAAAATGCGCTGAAAAACGCTGAGTATCAATGGTTGCCGATGTCACAATCAATTTTAAATCGGGGCGTTTAGGCAATAACCATTTCATGTACCCGAGTAAAAAATCGATATTTAAACTACGTTCGTGCGCCTCATCAATAATAATGGTGTCATATTGACTTAGAAACGGATCATTTTGCGATTCAGCCAGCAAAATACCATCGGTCATTAATTTAATTAACGAATCAGCATGCGTTTTATCATTAAAGCGAATTTTATAACCGACGGATTTCCCAATTGACTCGCCAAGTTCTTCAGCAATACGATCAGCAACCGTACGCGCTGCAATTCGACGCGGCTGAGTATGCCCAATAAATCCTGATGCACCACGCCCAATTTCTAAGCAAATTTTGGGTAATTGCGTCGTTTTTCCTGAACCCGTTTCACCACACATGATGACGACTTGATTATTTTTTATTAGCTCCGCAATATCCTCCTTTTTACCTGTAACAGGTAAATCAGGGAAATTTAACGCGGGGAAACTTGCACGACGTTTTTCATATTGCGCGGATGATGTGTCGATGCGACGACGCAGCGTATCAAAAGCAGAAAGTTCCGCCTTCTTATTGCGACGCAGTGCATCAAGTTGACGTTTCAATCCATGACGGTCTTTTGCTAAACAGGATGAAAGTTGTTTTGAGAGCTGGGTAATTAAATCGGAGGTTAACATCAAAATGCCGCACAAATAAAAGCAATTATACGACATCCTTCTTGTAATTTGTGATGTAGCACCATTTAAACATCATTTCAATCAGGCGCTTTATCGAGTATTTCAACACTTACTGACATATTTAGCGCTAATACGGCTGGGCCAAATTGATTAAAAATAGCCACATCCGTGGCATCGCGTCCATAGGCTACGCGAACACGCCCGCCTTTGGGTTGCTTTTGTGTGGGATCAAATGTGTACCATCGTCCACCAACATACGCTTCAAACCACGCGTGAAAATCCATCGGTTCAAGTCCATGAAGATAGCCAACCACCATTCGCGCAGGAATACAAAGTCCACGACAAAGTGCAATACCTAGGTGTGCAAGTTCGCGGCAAACTCCCTCTCGTTGCTGATTCACTTCCACCGCAGACAGCTGAAAATGTGTCGAGTTTGAATTAAAGCGAATGTTTTTCTGTATCCACAATACAATTTCACTGACCTGATCGTAACCCGGTTTCGCGTCACCGACAATTTCCCGCGCCAAATCAACAAAACGATCAGATTCGCAGTAGCGTGTAGGCAGTAAATACGTTAATACATTGTCTGGCAAATACTCAATATTTTCAAACGGAGCACCAACACAGACATCAATATCCTCTGCCGTGAGAATATCCGATGAAGTATGAATAGAGAAATCGCCAGAAGGCGCAATTAAACGCTGACAAAGATTGCCATAATTATCGGTAAACTCAACCACAGGTACGCTAGGCTTAACTGTATAAGATTCACGAGAAACCCACTGTTCAACGCCACTACGCGGACGAAGCATGAGTATAAAAGGCGTTTCAATACTGAGTTCAAAAGTCATAATACAGCCGGTTCGAAGCCACATTGCATTTTTCCTTTTGTATGAGGGGGTGTGATAATTATCACATGGGATGAAAATAAAGCGCTGTTTTTTATTTTTCCATTAGGGTTGTGAGGAGATTTGCAAGTACTGAAAAGTCCTCTGCTCCACGGCTTTTGGGTGCGTAATCACGCACCGGTTTTGCGTGTCCAAACGCTTCGGCTAATTTGATGTCAGTACGAATGCCTCCTAAAACGCGCAACGTACCAAATTGACGTGTCATTTGTGAATTAATATCACGATGTTGACGCACATTACCCGCTAGCATCATAGGCAAGAAACCTAAAATTTTAAGGTTAGGATTTTGTTCCGAGATGATTTTAAATAAAACACGGACTAATTGACGCACGCCCTCAAAAGAAAGCGGATGCGGTACATAAGGGACGAGTACCCATGTACCCGCACAAAGCGCATTTAAGAGCAAATTATCTAATGACGGAGGTGTATCAATAATAACCAAATCAAATTGCGCAGATACCTTATCGTGACTCAATGCTCTCAAAAGTAATTGTTGGTCATGGCCACAACTGTCATGCTGAAAAGCCGTATTGGCGGGCAATAATGAAACATTTTCAACACACGTTTGACGCACGCAATCTAAAATTGACCAGTTAGAATCCGTAAATATATCGTGAATAGTCGATTCACCCGCGCTCACTTTCACTCCCAAACCGACTGCACAATGCCCTTGTGAATCTAAATCGATCAGCAACACGCGCTGCCCCATTGCAGCAAATTCGGCTGCAAGATTAACCGATACAGTGGTCTTTCCTGCGCCACCCTTTCGATTACTAATCACTAAAACGCGAACACGCTCGCTCATAAACCTAATGCTTTTTGAATCACTTCTTGCAGTTGCTGATGCGTAAAGGGTTTTTGCAAAATACCTTTTACACCTAACATTTCAGCTGAATCTAAATTAAAACCCGCTGTAATTGCACGCCGACCACCAGAAATGGCGATAATAGGCAAATCTGGATGCGATTTAAGTAATTCCATAATGACCTCAATACCGTCTTTATTTGGCATGATAATGTCGGTAATAATTAAATCTGGATTGAATTGATGAAATCCTCGCACCCCCTCTTCTCCATCTTGTGCCATAAGGACTTGATGGCCATCACGCGTCAACATTTTTTTTATTAGATCCCGCAATTGCTCTTCATCGTCAATTACTAATATTTTTGCCATAAATAAAACCTTTCAGAAAAAATCAATTTCTCACATTCTCACACAATGTAACACATTAGAAAAGCTCAAATTTAGGTAGCGCATCTTCATCATCTTTTGCCTGTAAACTATTATTGTGATGTGACTCTCCTGATAAATAATCATTGAGCGTATTATTGAGCTGCATAATAATCTCTTCTGCACTACCATCGCTAGTTAATTGTGCGGCAAATTGACGTAGTAAATCATTACGCATCACCATCACTTCTTGGATGCGTTCTACGCGCTGACGTACCACATCCTCATACTGAATATTACCCAAAACTTCCGAAATATCATGAGCAAGCTTCGTGTTATTTTGATTGATAACGGCAAATAACGTTTTGTAATATTGCTGCATATCTTCTTGACTATCTTGCAACTGCTGAACATAAATCATCACTTGAGAAGCGCCATTCATTTGCAGCATAATTTCATCTAAAAATTTGAATTTCAATCCATCTTGAATCGTATGACGTGCTTTTTCAAGTCCCGATTCAATCATTTCAGCCGCATTATTTGAGTTAACCGCTAACTTTCGTACTTCATCTGCGACAATTTTAAACCCTAATCCCGCCTCGCCAGCATGAGCCGCTTGAATAGCTGCATTCACCGCCAAAATATCTGTTTGAAAACTAATTTCTTTAATACTATCAACCAAATGAGCCAAACTGTCAATCACACCGCTTGCAGATTGAATAGCAGCGATATCTGCCCGAAGCTTATCTGGAATTTCTTGAATATTTTGAATAAATTTTTCAATGCTAATAATAAATTTGACACTATTTTCCATGTCACTTTCCATTTTCGAAATATTTTTCTCATTTGCATTAGAAATATATTTAACAATGGACTCCGCGTCATCACTCAAATGACGCATTAAATCAAGCAGCATCAAAGCCGATTGATGAGTATCATACGAAATGACTTTCAACTGCTCGTCTATTGCATTATCAATAGATAAATGCAAATACACAATATCTTCTATTTCACGCAAATTTTGCGTATTGTCTACCGATGGTAAAGCCTCATGTTGCTTCCTATTTAGGGTATTTAATTTACTTTTTAAATCATCTAAAGACGTTGCTATTTGGGTAATACGCTCACGCAACGCATTGTCAATATCTGCACTCAATGTTAAATATTGCGTAATGGTTTGAGCAGTTTGTGTTGCCACGTCATCAAAAAGATGAAATTCTTGATCGATATCGCCATTATGTTGAGTTAATGTTTCAGTCAAATGTGTAATTTGCGTATTTAACACCCCAATAGCTTTCGATAGTGCGATAGTATGCTTATCTGAGGCCGCTGAAAAATCGACGTTTGATTTGTTATTAAACGCTAAATTATCTTGCACATAAGCACTAATCCGATTGAATATATAACGTAATGTCGCATTATTCGCATCAACTTGATCTTCAGGTAACAACTTAACTGTTTTTTGAGAAAGCCTCAGTAATCGCCATTGAGATACGCTAAACACCCCCCACGCCAATCCCAAAAATAGGGCATCTTCATAACGGCCTAATCGAAAATTTAACGTCGAATGAAAAACAATAGAAACTCCCACCAGCACAACCGCAAAACCTGTACTAATAAGAAAGAATCGCCATGCGCTTTTTTTGAACTCGGCATTATTTTTCGATTGGACAGCCATGGTCTTTTATGCTCCCGGCAAAACTTGTTTAATCACTTTGAGTAAATCAGCACCACCCACAGGTTTAACAAGCCATCCCGTCGCACCCGCTTGTTTTCCTTCGTCGCGTCTACCTTGCTGACTTTCGGTTGTTAGTGTCAAAATAGGTAAAAATCGAAACCCTGGTAAGGCACGTGCCTTTTTAATAAATTCAATACCGCCCATATTGGGCATATTAATATCCGTAATAATCAAATCTGGTTTGAGTCCAGCGGTAAGTTTTGCCATCGCTTTGACGCCATCTTCAGCGGTTTCTCTAAATATAGTTATTATTTATTGTTAATCTGTCAGTACTTGCAAATTCCTAACCCGCAATGTTATTTCTCGAGCACAGTTAACCAACGTTTCAAATCTTCATCTGCAGGCCACGCTGAAATTTGCGGCTTCACCGCCATTAATACTTGTAAATTTGCCGCATGAATATGCGCACATGCCGCTAAATTTAATTTACCCTTAGGATTTTTAAGAAGCCATTGCAACAAATTTTCTGCTTCTTCAACGCCGACGAAATCGGTAAAAACTGCCAGTGATTTTTTATATTCAATTGCCATAACTAGATCAACTCCCGTGGATTTAACACCATCAACACCGAACCATCACCTAAAAGTGCCGCGCCTGAAAATCCGCCAAGTCCCCCAAGAATACCCGTCATAGGCTTGAGAATGATATCAACCGTTTCACGGAAATCATCGACAATAATCCCTACATGCTCGCCATGGACACGTACAACAAGTGTCGCAAACTCATCATCTTCATTGGGTACTTGCTCAAATGGCAAGGCAAGCAGTTCGTTAAGCGATAGCAGTGGAACAATACGTCCTCGTAAAACGGTCGTTTGTTTTTGTTTGATGCTACTGAGTTGTGCTCTAGGGACGCGCACTGTTTCAACCACCATATCCATTGGTACACCAAAGATTTGTTGGTTAGACTCGATGATCATGACATTTGTCACTGCCATTGACAATGGTAACGATAAATACAGACGTGTGCCTTTACCTACTTCACTTTCAATTCCGACTGTCCCGTTGATACGCTCAACTGCTGAGCGAACCACATCCATTCCCACGCCACGCCCTGATAAATCAGAAATAACGTCTGCCGTTGAAAATCCAGCGGCAAAAACTAAATTGACCGCTTCTTCATCACTAATACGCTCTAGGGCGCTTTCATCAATTAAGCCTTTTTCGTAAGCTTTTTGTTTAATGACACTAGGATTGATACCTCGTCCATCATCAATAATTTCAATTAATACGCGATCCGATTCTTGCGTAGCACGAATAAGTAATTTACCTGTTGCATTTTTGCCCGCCGCAACACGTACTTCAGGTGCTTCAAGACCATGATCTAAACTATTACGTACAATATGAATGAGCGGATCTGATAAGGCTTCGATAATATTTTTGTCCGCCTCGGTGCTCTCGCCTTCTAAAACTAATTCGACTTCTTTACCGAGTTTGCGTGAAATATCGCGTACCATACGTGGGAATCGTTGAAAAATAAACGATACAGGCATCATGCGCACCTGCATGATGGTATCTTGCATCTCTTCCGCCACGCGATTAATCACCGCATATTGCGCTTTGATTTCGCGTGATAAATCACGTACACCAAATACCGTTTCAGCACGATTCGCTAAATAAGGCAGCGCATTTTTCGCCACCACCATTTCACCAATCAAATTCATTAAACGATCTATTTTTTCTTGATCTACTTTGAGCGTTTTAGATACTACCGCATTAGAATCCTCAGCACGCCGCCCAAAATGAGGGCTCGCATCCTCAACACGCCGCCCAAATTTTGCTGAAGGATCAACCACTTCTTCATGGACAACGGTTTCTTCAATGACAGTCGACGTAACTGGAATATCAATGGGAGTAGTCGCTGGCACTTCGTGTACATCGGAAACATGGTCGAGAATATTATCAAGCCAAGCTAATAATGGTCGCGCTGAATTCTCAGTAAGTGAGCTTTGCAATGCCTGTTCAATATGTTCAATTTCATGCAACTGATGTGTAGCACGATGCGCAGCAATGAGTGTTGCAGCCACCGATTTAAGTCGACCTACCGACCATGCGTTAGGGGGAGAACTTAACACGATTTTTTGTGCATCTAATATGACATGAAAACCTGCCATTAACGCTGAATTTACTGACGAATGATCGTTAACTTCCTCATGTGCAACGAATTCATTGGCTAATTGAGCTTCGGGTAGATGACTATCACTACTGGTGACGCCTTCAGATGAATCATTTTGCACTAAAGAAACCAAGTCAATTTTATCATGAGTGCGCAGTGTGTGAATCAATGTGCTTTGTACCTGTTTATTGCTTGGATCTAATTCGATAACACGTAGCGTCCAGCGTAGCACAGAAGAAGACCAAAGCTCTGGTGCTGATAATTCGAGCATAGTACGAATACTATGTGAAGCACGCTCTAAATCACTGTCATTGAGCAAACCTAACGTGCGCGAAATAAATTCATCATCAATCGTATTGCCACCCTCTATGCCAGAAGGTTTAACAAAAGCAAGTGCTGAAATGTCAATTCGCTGTATTTGATCGGGAACGTAACGAAAAATATCGTCTAATTCTTCTTGCGTGGCAATCGTTAAAAATTGAAATCCTAATTGGCTACTATAAACATCCATTTCCGCTAGAGATGAAATGTCTTTTTGCAAAGTACTACGACACCATAAAACAGCTGGCACTTGACGCGACAGATAAAACGGATCCTCGCCTTTAAAGAAGCATTCGGATTCGGGGATGTATTCCACCCAAAACACGCTTGCGCCTTCCGTGGCTGAGCGATATAACTCTGCTGCTACATCTTCGGTTAAATCAAATTCAGGCTCACTAAAACCTACCGTTATATCTTGCATATTGTCAATTTCAACGGCGGCGAATTCTTCCAACACTTGATCCACTGACGGATGGTCAATATTACTAATGCCTTGTGGCTCACTAGCAGGTGTATCTAGTTCTACCGTGGATTGAGCGAGTAATTCACGAAGTGATTTAGCCAATTCAACTGAATTGGTGGCATGATTATTTCCAATACGGCCTGTTGATTCAATTTCATCCATCAAGATACCAACAAAATCCATTGCATCCAGTAATTGATCAGTCAAATCTTGTGAATATTTTACGCGTCCATGACGTACGGCATCCATTAAGTCTTCGCTTGCATGGAGTACGCGTGTCATTTCAGGAAAATCAAATAAACCGCTATTACCTTTTAATGTATGAACAAAACGAAAAAGCTCTGTCATCAATGGAATACTTTCTGGATCGGCTTCTAATTGCATGAGTTTTTCGCCAATGCCCTGCAAAAAATCACGCGATTCAGATAAAAACTGTTCTAATAACGCATTCATTTAAATACTCTCCCCCAATAATAACTGACTATAACGCAGTAGTTCATCAGGTTTTGTCGGCTTAATTAGGTATAAGTTTGCCCCTGCATTGTAAGCGAGGATTTCATCATTTTTAGCTGACTCGGTAGACACCATAATGGCAGGTGCTTGATCAACATTTTGAGTGCGCAGTTGACGTAAAAATCCATAACCATCAAGCTTGGGCATATTGATATCAACTAAAAATAAATCATAATTTTTCATTAGGGCTTTTTCTAAGGCTTCAATACCGTTGATAGCTTCATCAACGCTATACCCCGCACTTTCCAAAATATTACGATGATACATACGAACGGTTGCCGCATCATCAATAACGAGAATCGTTTTCATCTTTCCTCCAATGGTTTTTGATACACAATCGCTTCAGGAAATTTTCGCACCCGAAACAATGATGAAATACGGCTCATTGATTCTGAATGCCCTAAACACACAAACCCACCTGCTTTCATAGCATCAAAAAACATTTCTGCAGCATAGCGGCGCGAGACATCATCAAAATAAATTAATAAATTACGACAAAAAATCACATCCATATTTCGATAAGAACGCACTTCTAACGGTTCCATAATATTAACGCGTGTAAATTCAACAGCTTGTTGCAGATCACGGCAAATTTGATAGCCATCGTTTTTATAAGTAAAATATTTTTGTAAAAATTTATCCGGTAAATTCTGCACAGAGCGTGAAGAATAATGCCCTTTTTTCGCTTGCGAAATAATTTCCGTATCAATATCTGAGGAAATAATTTCCACATCCCAGCGATCAATTCCTTCCCAATGTTCGAGCAAATAAATAGCAATAGAATAGGCCTCTTCACCGGAAGAAGACGGTACAGACCAAATTCTTATCGGTGAATCATCGGTTTTTTTACGCACAATTTCAGGCAGAATGGAATTGACTAAACATTTAAATTGATATTCTTCACGAAAAAAATACGTTTCATTCACTGTCATTAAATTGACTAGCTTTTGCAACTCTTCGCCCGTTGTTTCAAAACGCAGCATCACAAAATAGCTGCGAAAACTCCCAGAGCCCGTCGCCTCAATGCGTTCAATAAGTCTTTTATCGACAAAATATCGCTTAGAATTTTCAAACTGCATGCCCGTTTTGCGGTAGAAAAATTCTTTAAATTTTGAGAAATCTTCCTCGCTAATCGTGATGCTGGTCATTTAATGTTCGCCTTGTTGAATACGCTTTAAGGCCAAATCAACAGAAAAACACATATACGGTTCATTGGCAAAGCGTTGTTTTAAATTTATTAACGATTGTACTGAAAGATCCGTGCCAACTTCGCTGAGTAAATCAACCGCTGTTGCACAAACATTTACTTGATCGTCATTGTCAATCACACTCATTAACCATTGTTCAACATTTTCATGGCGAAGTGACTCTAAAATATTAATCGTAAAAATACGCACATCTGAGTCACTATCATTGAGCAAGGTGTTAATGATAGGACCAACTTCATCGGGAATTGCTTTTAACACCTCAATGGCTTCATTGCGCAGTGACGCTTCATCGCTGCGCAAACACATCACAAGACCACTCATCGCCGCCTCATCGCCCAATTGCGCAAGACTACTTAAAATAGCCGTACGCACACTCGCATCTTCTTCAATTTTAAGGCGAGTTACCAGCACATCACTTGCATGGGGAAAATTCACTAAATCACGCACTGCCCAGCGCCGCGCAGTCGCATTTTCGTTGTTTAATTCCTCACTTAAACCGTGAAAATCCCTAACGACTGTACGCTCATCTTCATTAACTTCTTGCGGTGCTTGTTGTTTAATAAAAGCCATATCCCCTCTCTTTTTACTTTAACCAAGCTAACACTTGTTTTGTTATTCTATCGGCAGGTAAAACAACACTTGCCCCTCCTTTTGAAATTAATTCAGCTGGCATTCCAAATACCACGCAAGAGGCTTCACTCTCTGCAATCGTTCGGCCACCACGCTTTTTAATTTCCGTGAACGCATCTGAACCGTCATACCCCATACCCGTTAACATGACAGCAATAATGTGAGATGCCTCATAATTTTCAAGCACGGAGCGACCTAATAACTCCACCGAAGGGTGCCATAAAAACTGACTATTTTCTGGCTTAGGAATAATAGTTGGTTTTCCGCCTCGTTGCGCTACTACCATATCGGCTCCCCCCTTACCAATATAAATAAATCCAGTTTCAATCGTCGTTGGACGACTCGCTTCCACGACTTGCAACTCACACAAATCATTCATTCTATTAGCAAACGGTAAAGTAAAGCTCGCAGGCATGTGCTGCGCAACTAAAATAGGATAAGGAAAATTTGCCGGAAAAAGCGGCAAGATGTCTTCAAGTGTGCGTGGCCCACCTGTTGAAACACCAATCACTACAATGCCCTTATTGACACCACCACGTCGAATAATTGGCGCAGATTCAACAATAGGCGTCTTTTTGACTAACGGTTGACGCGTCGATAATGCTGAAGATGTCGTCTTAATACGCGCTCTAGCTGCCATTCGCACTTTTCGAATTAATTCATCTCGAATATCACCAATAGACAGTGAAATGGTGCCACTTGGCTTTGCCACATAATCAAGCTCTGCCATAATTAAAGATAGAGCCGATAAGCCATCCATTTCAGGCATGTTGATATCTAGCGTCACCACGTCCGGCTGAAAATTGATATTTTCTTCAACAGCTTCTCTGCCATTACGCGCAAAATGAATCTCAAAATCGCCTTCTTCAATGAAAAAGGAACTCAGTTGACGGCGCATTAACGCCGAATCATCGACTATCAATAGTTTAATCATATATCAATCCTCTTTTCTTCACTTACTCAGTCAATAAACTCAATCCTTCACGATCTTTTGACTCTAATAAATGTGAAGGATCAATCAATAAAATTAACCTTTTCTGTTTTTCTAAATTCGCTACACGCGAAATTAAATGCACCTGACTTACTGATAAATGCGGCGCTGGTTCAATAGCAGAGCGCGGCACTTTTAATACTTCAGCAACCGAATCAACAATAAATCCTGTGCGCATACCGTCAAATAAAAACACCATAATGCGTTGTTGTTCACAACGCTCAAGCGTAGGCAATCCTAAGCGACGACGTTGATCAACAACAGGTAATACCGCGCCACGCAAATTAATAACCCCTTCGATAAACGAAGGTGCTTTAGGCACATGTGTTAATTCATCAGGAACACGTACGATTTCTTGCACACTTTCGATAGGCACGCCGTATTCTTCACTTCCTAAGCGAAAAACGACCATCTGCTCGTCATCTTCAATTATCGCTCTATCACTATTCTCCATATCTTCATCCTGTGTTTTTTCAACCGAATTCAACGCTTCTTTTACTGCGTGGTGGCGGAACATATTTTCTGCTGAAATAATCGATACCAACCGCTTTCCATTGTTTAAACGACAAATCTCGCTAATATCTGACAATGCCCCGTCACGCGCCAACATGGATGGCATTGTACTGACATCGTTTTTTGACACACGCAATACTTCGTTTACTGTATCCATTACCACACCAACAGCGGCACTTCCTACAGAAATCACCACAATACGACTATGCTCATTAGCATCTTGACGCGGTAAGCCAAACATACGACGTAAACTAACAAGCGGTAGCATACGTTGGCGTAAAATCATCACTCCTAAAACATGCGAATCACTGTGAGGCACATGAATAATTTGCTCAGGTACCTGCACAATTTCCTGAACATCGCTAATGCTTATGGCATATTCTTGCTCTGCAACACTAAAACTGACTAATTGCAATTCATCGCTAAAGCCTTCGATATTTTCATTATTATCTGGCTCTGAACGCCCATGCATGCTTGACATAGTCGCCGACGCACGTGCTATTTCCGCAAATTCATTGCTAATAAGTGTCGAAAAATCAAGCACCATCGTCATCGCAGTGCCACCCACATCTTTGAGCAAACCAGAGAGCAAGTCCGTATCAACCACTGCACTAATCGATGAAACCGCTTCGATTTTATCGGTTTCAACGCCAATGACGCTGACAACACGATCAACCACAAAACCAAGTGGTTCACCTAAATCAATCACAACAGCACGCGTTGCGTCATCATATTCATGATCTGGAAAGCCAAATATACGACGAAGCGAAATAATCGGTAAAATTTTTCCACGCAAATTCGCAAGACCTTCCAATGTATCAGGCACAAGCGGCACACGCACAACATTTGGCACACGAATAATTTCTTGCACAGGTGACATATCAACAGCAAAGGTTTCCCCGCCAACACAAAAAGTCACAAACTGACTCACATTCGATTCTTGACCTTGTTGCTGCCCATCTAAATCATCTGCAACGTTAGCCGTTGAATCGGTATCCGACTGTGCATTTAGCATGTCGTTAGTCATAAAAATCTCCTAGTATTGAGGAAGGGCTTATGCACTTTGCAATTCATCAGCTAATGATGCAATCTCTTCAATTGCTGCAGCTAACTCTTCTGCCCCCTGCGATTGCTGCGTGGCTGCTGCTGCCGCTTCTGTTGCGGCTTTTTCAGCTTCTTGCGCAGCTGCAGAAATTTGTTCAACACCCGTTTTGACTTGATTGACGGCGGCTGCAATTTCATCAGACACCACTAAAATTTCTGTAGCCCCTTTTTCAATTTCAGCAATATCACTTTCAATAGTTTGTAGATTTGTGCTGCTCACTTTTGATTTTTCAACCTCAATTTGTGCACTAACAACAATATCTGCTAAATCTTTACCAACGACACCAATTTGATCTTGTACAGATTTCACTAAATCTTTAATACGATCTGCATTTTCAGCTGAATCGTGCGCTAAATTACGAATATCCGTTGCAACAACCACAAAGCCTTTACCAAATTCCCCCGCGCGAGCCGCCTCAATGGAACCGTTTACTGCTAGCATATTAGTTTGAATAGATACAGTGGCAATCGCATCCACAATTTTATCAATGCGTCGTGACAACAATTCAAGATCCGTCACGCGTTTGATGCTTTCTTGCGTACTCGACATTGAGTTACCAATGCCGTTAATTAACGAATCGACTAATTTTTTATTTGTATCTAATGCTTCTTGAATATTACGTACCCCATCCAACCCTTTTGTGCCACGTTCTTGGGCAATTTCAAGACCTTTTTGAATTTGCGCTAAAGCGGAAGCGGATTCTTCGGTGGCTGCCGCCTGTGAGCGTGCACCTTCACGAATTTGGTTGATAGCGGACATGATTTGCACGCCAGAACGGTTAATTTCTTGTACCGCAGAGGAGAGTTCTTCCGCAGCCGAAGCGACTTCTTCCGCACTTTTTGCGACGTCTGTAGACATTTTTAAATCTTCAGCTAACTCGGATAAGCTTTGCGCGAGCTGTTCACATTCAGAAAGTGCTTGCGCTTGTTCTTCAACTGTTTTGCCTGTTTCCTCCGCTGCAGCAGATTGCTGCTCCGCAGCGGTTGCAATAGCTTCTGAGCCAATTAAGGCTTGCTGTGAAGCGGTGACAGATTGTTGTGCACCCGTCGCAATTTCTCGAATACCCCGCACGACATCAACACTGATTCCACGGATTTTTTCTAATTGTTCAGTAATCAACAAACCGTTTTCAACTTCAAGCTCAACTGTTTTTGCTGAAGTATTAATCCCCTCCGCAATGACTTTAACTTCACCTTGAATTTGAGCGACTAATTCTTGAATTTGTTTCGCGCTTTTTTCAGACGTTTCCGCCAATGTGCGTACTTCGTCCGCGACAACTGCAAAACCTTTACCATGCTGACCAGCACGCGCAGCTTCAATAGCTGCATTCAATGCCAATAAATTCGTTTGATCTGCAATTCGCGCGACAGCTTTGACGATATCGCCAATATTGGCCGCTTGATTTTCCAACTCATTGACCATCTCAACCGATAACGCTTGACGTTTAGCCGCTTGCCCCACGTTATTGATTAAATCGTTAATATCTGAACTAACACGAGCAATCAAGTTGTAAGCGCTATCTCCTTTCGTTTGAGACATTTCTGCATTTTGCAACTGACGACCAATAGCACCGACCACTTGTTTTAAGGCTACGGTAGATTCTTCAGCTGCACCAGACGCTTCCTCTGCACCTGCTGCAATTTGATCTGAGGCGCGACGAAGTTCTTCAGCAGCAGAAGCTGCTTCGTTAATACCCGATGATAATTGACCTGTCGCAGCGGCAATACGTTCGGCGGCTTGCTGTTGTTTTGCTAAAGTACGCGCTCTTTTACGTTGTACTTCAATATTGTGAGTTGAGGTAACTGTATCTTTACGAGCGCCGGATTCTCTAGCAACACTAGAAGCATTCGAAGTTTTTTTAATGAGAGCCATAGTAATTGCCTTTTAATAGTTTTAAATTTATGAAAAAACGGTTTTTTTAAACATCGGATATGACGAAAAATACTGCTATCGACCAAACAAAAAAGAATTCCAATATTTTTTATCTTAATCGCTACATTCCCAACCAATAGGCGCATTTTGACGTAGCAGCCAAATCACGATAAACCTATTACCTAGAATTTGCTATAATCTAAGCATATATTTTATGGCACCGCTTTTAAAGAATAACTAAAAGCAATTATCACACCAAAAAATACCTTTTATTCATTTTGCACTATTTTTAAACATACGAGAGCCATGTCAAACTTCGCTAAAGAAATTATTCCCGTTAATCTCGAAGATGAGATGAAGCAATCCTACCTTGACTACGCAATGAGTGTCATCGTCGGGCGAGCGCTACCTGATGTGCGTGATGGATTAAAACCCGTACATCGACGCGTGCTTTATGCAATGAGTGAACTCGGCAATGATTGGAACAAATCTTACAAAAAGTCAGCACGTGTTGTCGGTGACGTTATCGGTAAATATCATCCACACGGCGATACAGCCGTTTACGACACCATGGTTCGCATGGCGCAACCATTTTCTATGCGGCACATGTTAATTGATGGTCAAGGTAATTTCGGGAGTGTTGACGGTGATTCGCCTGCAGCGATGCGATATACCGAAGTGCGCATGGCAAAAATTGCTCATGAGATGCTTGCCGATTTAGACAAAGAAACCGTCGATTTTACGCCAAACTACGATGAATCAGAATCCGAACCAGCTGTTTTGCCCACTCGTATTCCCACATTGTTAATCAATGGCTCTTCAGGTATTGCGGTGGGAATGGCAACGAATATTCCACCACACAATCTCAGCGAAGTCATTAGTGCCTGTTTAGCATTGATTGATGACGCCAATCTCACTATTGCGGATTTGATGACACATATCCATGGCCCCGATTTTCCAACAGCTGGTTTTATCAATGGTGCGACTGGCATTGGTCATGCGTATGAAACAGGCAGAGGGAAAATTTATTTGCGTGCCCGTTGTCACATTGAACCTATCGGGGATAGTTCACGCGAAGCGATTGTCACGACCGAACTTCCCTATCAAGTTAACAAAGCGCGATTACTTGAAAAAATTGCAGAACTCATCAAAGAAGGCAAACTGGAAGGAATTTCGGGTCTGCGTGATGAATCGGACAAAGATGGTATGCGCATGGTCATTGAACTCAAACGTGGAGAGGTCGCAGAGGTCGTTTTAAATAATCTCTATAAACAAACACAATTTCAAACCGTTTTTGGCATGAATATGGTTGCATTGCTCAATGGCCGCCCTTATTGCTTAAACTTAAAAGAAATTTTGGATGCGTTTATCAATCATCGTCGTGAAATTGTCACGCGCCGAACTGTCTATTTACTTCGTAAGGCTCGTGAACGTGCGCATATTTTAGAGGGTCTGGCGATTGCGTTAGCCAATATTAACGATATGATTGAAATGATCAAAGCCGCAAAAACACCTGCTGAAGCAAAAGAAGGCTTATTAGCAACGCAGTGGGAAGCAGGCCTTGTTTTATCGTTGATTGAACGCACAAATGCCATTGATTCACGCCCTGATAATTTAGCCCTCGAATTTGGTTTGGCAGGTAATTTTTATCGCCTATCCGAAGCACAAGCACAAGCTATTTTAGAATTACGTCTACATCGTTTAACTGGCTTGGAACAAGAAAAAATCGTTAACGAATACACGCAACTACTTGAACAAATTGCGTTTTATTTACATATCTTAGCCGACGATTTACGCTTAATGGCAGTGATTCGTGAAGAATTAGTTGCTATTAAAGAACAATACAGCGAACCACGCCGCACTGAAATTATGATTAATCAATCCGATTTAACCAATGAAGACTTGATTACAGAAGAAGATATGGTGGTCACCGTTTCTTATGAAGGGTATGTGAAGGCTCAACCTTTAAGCGACTATCAAGCTCAGCATCGTGGTGGACGCGGAAAGTCGGCAACAGCAACAAAAGAAGCCGATTTTATCGAGCAACTTATTGTTGCTAATACGCACGATACGATTCTCTGTTTCTCATCAAAAGGAAAAGTCTACGCGCTTAAAGTCTATCAACTTCCCATTGCAAGCCGTGCCTCGCGCGGTAAACCCTTTGTGAATTTACTGCCTTTAGAAGCAAATGAAAAAATTAATGCGTTTCTCGCCACGCGTGATTATGACGAAAACAAATTTGTCTTTATGGCAACTTCTGCGGGTACCGTTAAGAAAACA
>JBDLQG010000129.1:0-6042 GCA_039800705.1 Pseudomonadota bacterium | reverse complement strand
TGCGGCGATTGCGGCTATTGATACAGAACGCTCTAACTTGGGTTCAACTCAAAACCGTTTCACAACAACGATTGCTAACTTGCAAAACGGTATTGAAAACCAAACTGCTGCTAAATCACGTATTTTAGATGCAGATTTCGCGGTAGAAACGGCAAACTTGAGCCGCGCTCAAATCTTGCAACAAGCCGGAACAGCGATGTTAGCGCAAGCTAACCAATCTGGTCAAACCGTAATGGCTTTATTGAGATAAAGGTTTATACTTAGCGTTAGGAGAGGCGGTTATTTTGCAGCTCTTAGCCTTAAGTTAATCATTCAATTAAGTCCAAGCGTGGGTGTCTTGAATTATCTTGGCACTTCGCGCTCGGTTAGAAATTAAGAGGGTGTCATGAGTGAAATATCTAATATAACGCCTGCTACTACTTCTGCAAGAGTACAAGCTACATCTGTTTCGTCGGGTTCTGCTTCTGGGGAAATAACACGGTCGACTGCGGCAGTGGATGTAAAAACAGTGGATGCAAATGCACTGAAACATGAATCTAATCAGCAAGTAAGTTTGGATGCTGTGAAAGAAGTAGTGAAAACGGGTAATGCGATGCTTCAATCTGCAAGTAGCAGTTTGAGTTTTGAAATAGACGATACAACTAAACAAGTCGTAGTTAAAATTGTGGATAGCAAAACCGGTGAATTGGTTCGCCAAATACCAACGGTTGAAATGCTAGACTTTATGAGAAGAATGAAAGAATTAGAAGGTAACTCTGGTTCGCTTCTTCAAGCTAAGGCTTAAATTTATTTTTTGAGCGTGGAGAGACATAATGGCTGTAACAACAAATATAGGCGTTGGGAGTGGAATTGATATTACCGGAACGGTAAGTCAGTTAACTGCTGCTGAAGGTAAGCCTCAATTAGATGCTATTGCAGCTAAAACCAATGTCTCTCAAACCAAGCTCAGTGGACTAGGTGCCTTAAAAGGCGCCTTGTCAACTTTTCAAAGTGCTGTGGCTGCGCTTGATACCAGTAACGCGTTCAAGAATCAGCGCGTGGCTTCAAGTGATGATAAAGTATTAAAAGTAGCAATTGTGATGGGTTCTGCAACAGAGTCACATACCGTCAAGGTTAATACGCTTGCAGCTCCACAAAAATCAATTTCAACAGTCGAATTTAAAGATACTGATGTTGTCAGTGAAGGGATTTTGACCTTCAATGATGGCGCAGGAGCACCAAAATTTTCAGTGACTGTCACGAAAGGTTCAACAGATACATTAGCTGCATTGCGTGATTCGATTAACAATGCAAAAAACAACAATAATGTGGTCGCGAGTATTCTCAAAGTTGATTCTAAAACATCACCAGGTACCAGCGTTTCACGATTAATTCTCACTTCTAAAGGTGCAGGAACGGCTAATGGGTTTACCATTGATGCGTCTTCAGGTGATACACGTTTCAATTTAGACAAAGTAAAAAGTCCAGCAAATTTCAATACGACAGAAGCTACTGATGCTAATATCGTTATTGATCCACAACCATTAAGTGCAACTCCACAACGCACAGTAGCTAATACAGAATTTTCATCAACAGATATTATCGCACCGGGTTTAATTTCTTTTAAAGATGGTGCGGGTAATGAGAAATTTTCTGTCAATATAAAAGCGGGTGCTAACGATAAATTATTATCTGTTGTGGATGCGATTAACAACGCATCGGGTAATACCAGTGTTGTTGCAAGTGTCATTAATGTTGACTCTACGATTAATCCCGGTACAGCCGTCTCTAAATTAGTTTTTACAGCAAAGCAATCTGGATTAGATAATAAATTTACCATTGATGCGTCTGCGGGTGATAGTCGTTTAAATTTCGATTCAATCCCAGCGAATGCACAAAAATCGATTAATTCGACAGAATTTGTCAGCGCGACGGATGCAGTTACGTCTGGAGATATTATTTTTAAAGATGCGACTGGTTTACCTAGATTTACGGTAACGGTAGCACCTGATTCAGTTGATCCTGTATCAGGTGAAACAATTAAAGGAAATAATACCCTAGCAGGATTACGGGATGCGATTAATTTTTCACCGGAAAATAATAAATTAGTCGTCGCAAGTATTGTGACAAGTGATTCAGTTGTTACGCCTGGAACGACAGTATCCAAATTAGTCTTGACGGCTATGTCTGGTGGTCCAATCAATGGATTTTCAGTTGACGCTAGCGCAGGTGATACACGATTTAATTTCGATAACGCCGCTGTGGTTGCAGACGGCGCAACACCGCCGCCAACTAACTATACTACGACAGTAACAACGAGCAATTTTACGACAACCGATGCAACAAATGCGGGTGAGGGTGGATTGTCAATTACACGTAAGACAAACACCATGTCAGATGCTATTCCAGGCGCCACACTTACGCTTGTAGCAACAGGCACTGCTGAAGTAAAAGCAAGTTTTGATAATGGTACTGTAGCGACTCCAATTAATAATTTAGTCAACGCATACAATACATTAAATGATACGCTTAAACAGTTGACAGCTTATGATGCACCAGGTAGTTCAAATAATGGTCCTTTGCTTGGCAACAATACAGTACAAAATATTATCTCACAAGTGAAGCTAATACTTGGAAACAAGGTTGCATCTGCTTCTGGTACTTATAATTCACTTAGTCAATTGGGTGTGTCTTTTGATAAGAAAGGGGTGCTTTCGGTTGATACTGATATATTAAACGCTGCACTTTCTGCTGATATAACTTCTGTTGCAAACGTTTTTAATTCAACGAATGGTATTGCGACGCAGTTGAATGCAAAATTGAAGTCCTATTTAGATGCTAAAGGCACACTTAGTACGCAACAAGATAGTTTAAATGCACAGCTTAAACAATTAACTGTAGATAAAGCCGCTGTTCAGACGCGACTTGATGCCTCGCAAAAAGCATTAACTGCGCAGTTTAATGCAATGGATGCAGCGGTATCGCAATTCAAAAATACGGGTACGTTCTTGACACAAACTTTTGCACCTAAAACAACTAACTAATAATCAATCTTAATGAGTTTAAATCATGGCTGCAGTAATGAACAATAGAGTGTATGCAAATAGGTATGCCGCTGTGCATACTGAAAGCATTGTGGAGGAAGCCACACCCCATGCGTTAATTCAAATGTTAATGAATGGTTTTTTGATGCAGGTTAACGCCGCCAAAGGTGCTATTGATCGTGATGATATTGAAGATAAAGGCACCCATATTTCACGCGCAATATCCATTATCGGTGGTCTTATCGATGGTGTTGATTTAGAGCGTGGTGGCATTATTGCTGAAAATTTGAGCAACCTTTATGAATATATCAACACCAGACTTTTTCAAGCTAACGTTGAAAACAGCGTTGTGCTTCTTGATGAAGTGAGCGAGTTAATGCGTTCTGTTAAAGAAGCGTGGGATGCGATTCCAGAAGATTACCGATAAATAGGGCCTAATCTCATGATGCTGTTAGATACATTAAATGCGTTTTCAGGGCAAATTTCTAGCGCAATTGAAAAAAATGATTGGGTGATGCTTTCTGAGGTGCTCACGAGGCGTCAAGTCTATTTAGAGGATTTGTTGAGTCAGGATATTCCTGATGATGAGCGTCAACATGTTGAAAATGTTTTAAAGTCCGTTCAAGCAATGGATAAAATTTTCATTGCTGAAGTACAATTTAAAAAATCACAGTTACTCAAAGAATTTCAATTAGTTGCCAGAGGTCAGAAGTTTATTCGTGCTTATGATGCGGTGTCTGCTTAAATTCAGCAAATAATAAAAAGCCGCTCAACCTTAAGAAGTTGAGCGGCTTTTTTGTGTATAAAATATTATGGTGCTTTATAAGGATGAACACCCGGTGTCGCTTGTGGTGCCGCTTTCATATCACCACCGCACGCGCCTTCTTTTGACATCGCGCCGTGCATTTCACCACATGAACCTTCTTTACCTTTCATCATAGCGCCACAGGCAGATTCCATGCCTTTTTTCATTTTGTCGCCTTCCATCATATTACCGCATTTACCTTCTGTTGCAGTCGCTGCTTTTGCATCGGATTTTTTACCGGCACAAGCGCCTTCAGCGGTTTTTGGCGCATCCATTTTCATGTCCGCACCACACGCCATTTCAGCCGCAGCAAGTTGCATATAGCCAGAAGACAATTCGGTTACACCAAATGGATTTTCTTGTGCATTTACTGCAGTGACTGATACGCTTGAAATCAGTGCTGCGCCAATAGTCGCTGCAAATGGTGTCGTCATTTTTTTCATTGTGAAACCCCTATATCTTAAAAATTTATAATTATGAAATGATCGGCAAAACATCAATGCAATGAATGTCGATGAGTGATTATTATACTCTTAGATTGTTGCAGTTGATATGGATGTTGTGTATTACGAAAGGCTAGAATTGGTAAATGCAAAAAGGGCGCCTTGCTGCGCCCTTTCAGTTTGATTATAAAAGATAGTATAAATTAATTGACGCTTACGCTAATAGGTTGTGCTTTAGGTTGTAGCCAATTATTGACTTCTTCAATGTTTTGCTCAGTAATCATACCTACCGAGCGCATAAAGCGGGCGCGATGTTTAATATACGCATATTTAGCTTGCGATAATTCACGTTTGGCTTTGAATTGTTCTTGCTGTGCATTTAGTACATCCGTGATTGTCACTACGCCTTTTTTAAAACCCATATCAGCCGCTTCGCTTGATTTTGCGGCTGACTTGAGTGCTTTTTGTGACGCTTCAATGCGACGCACACTCGCGTTAGAGCTTAAAAATGAATCGCTGGTTTCTTTGACTAATGCCCGAATTTTCGCTTCATTTTCGTTTTTAGCCAGTTCCAATTTATGTTCAGATTCAAACAAACGATGAATACTCACACCACCATCAAAAATAGGTACAGAAACGTTAAGCGCACCCACTTGTGTTGAATTTTGCGTACCTAATTGCGATTGTTGATAACCGGTATTGGTATCGTAGTAGTACAGTTGTAAATCGACTGTTGGCATGAATCTCGATTTTTGAACGGTGACGCTATCATGTGCTGCTTCAATAGATTTGATTTGCGCAGCTAAACTGGGGTTTTCACTTTTAGCGACTTCAATCCATTGCTCTAATTGACCTTCTAATGGCTTGTACTCTACGTTATCTCTGAGTTGATACAATTCAGAAAAAGGCGTGTTTGTGAGCTCTTTAAGGGCTTCTTTTGCGGTGACAACAACGGTTTCCGCTTCAATTTCGTTGGCTTTCAACAAATCAACGCGTGATTCAACAAGATACACATCTGTAATTTTCACTAACTGCTTAGAAAATTCTTTTTGTACTTGTTCTAACCGTTTTTCCATCGCATTTTTTTCAGTCTGATAGAAAAATAATTGATCCTGCGCTTCAAGAACTTCGAAGTATTTTTCAATGACTTTTTGCATGAGCGCGTGTTGCGCCGCAATATTTTCCGCGTTGTACTGTTCTTCTACGGTATTTGCACGACGCCAATTCCAAAATTTGGCAAAATCAAATAATGATTGATTGAGTGAAGCGTAATAGCGAGTACCTGCGTAATTTGATACGGGATTGGGATTAAGTTTACTGACTGGACGACCGTTATCATTTTCGTTTTTTGACCAGTTTGCACTGCCGCTCACTTGAGGCAACATTTCACCCAATGCTTCACCTGTTTGCTCTTTAGTGATTTCCACGTTTAGGGCAGCGGCTTTTGACTCAGGATCAGCACCCAGCGCTTGTTGATAAATAGTCAATAAATCTTCAGCGTGAACGGTGTGTGCTTGTGCTAAGATGATACAAGCCGCTAAATATTTCAATTTGAATTTTGTCATGGATTTAATCATCAATAAATGTGCGTGCGAACGCATTAGTAATCGGTTGCAGTAAATATTCAAACAAAGTTCGCTCCCCAATATTGATTAAAACATCTGCTGGCATCCCAGGTAATAATTCCATGTTATCATCGCTTAACTTAGCATAACTTTCAGGTGTTATTTCAATTGTTGCATCATAATAAGGCTCTCCTGTTCTTTCGTCA
>JBDLQG010000128.1:0-6048 GCA_039800705.1 Pseudomonadota bacterium | reverse complement strand
TTTAGCCTAATTTTTCTTCGATTAGGCAATTCATTATCGGCATACTTTTATCGTTACCTAAAGTATGCCGATATTCCTCAACCGATTATCAAGAAAAAATACAAACTAACACCATAATGCGAGATAATATGATGCTAGTATTTATTTTAAATGGCCTTCATGAAAAAAATAACACAAAATCTGGCTTGGTCTTTTCTTATTTTAGGTGGCACACTCCCACAAATCGTTTTTGGACTGGATTCAGATGCTCAGACATTAACTGCAAATACAGGAGCCATTGATTTTTTTGAAGTTACGTGTGAAAAAAGTAATGACAAAACCATTGGCGATACTGACCATTTAAATTTTAAACTCATTGAAAATGATGGTTCTGCACAGACACAAACCCAGACTCAAAACCAGTCAGCACCCCAACCACAGCTTTTAAATGCAACATTAACAAAATTAAAATTAAGTTCAAAAATTGCCAATATCACAGCAAGCACAAATAACAATTTAAGCCTACAAGGTGGCGGCAATGGTGCCTATACACTCACTATTGATACATTAGGAACAAATTCAACGATAAAAACAGTTCAAAATTACACCATTCAATATCAATGTTTAAATGCAACAGGACAAGCCACAAACGGCTCCTCGACGCTAACAAAACAAAATATACCCTCAACAACCAAAACTTTAGCAAATGGTAAGACGGCAAAATACGTCATTAACTGTTCAAAAAATGCAAAGTCAGGCAATACTGACAGTTTGAAAGTGACGCTATTTAATAACACATTTGCCCCACCAGTAGCGATACCATCAACAAATACAGATATTTCATCTACTGGCACGCTCGCTGCGCAAGTGATCAGTGGAATTAAGGCAAAAAATACCGTTGGTGCAAACATAGATCTTCAAAATGGCAACGGAATTTATAATGTCATGGTCAATAGTCCTACCAATGCAGCAAAATCTTATCATTTTGAATACGCCTGTTTAAATAGTAAGAATATCCCTACACAAACATCCCTCTTGAAAAAACTACAAGATAAATAACAAGGTACAAAAAATATGAAAAATTTTCTTTTTTTGGCGTTACTTAGCTTGTCGAGCAACAGCTTTGCGCACGATTTCAACAGTCAGTTAGGCAATGATATTTCATCAACTGATTATATTTATATTTCATGTGACAATTTAACTGATAAGATTCACGTTGAAATTAGTGGCAACAAATCAGCGAGCAGCCCCATTATTAGTGCCCAAATTTTTAAAGACACTAAAGCAAAAAATATAACCTCACAAGACAATAATAGTGTGGACTTTCAAGGTGGCGGTGGCGCCTATCAAATGACCATAAATAAAAATAAAATAGGCATGGTTAATTATACGTTGATCTACCATTGTGAAGATGCAAATGGGGAACACACTGAAACCGATTTAAATGAATTACAAAATCAATGAAAAAGCTTTTATTCCTCGCCGCAGTCTTACTGACTATTTCAGCTAATGCCGCCACTGTTGGCGAACAAGCGCCTCACTGCGCCTTGACCTCGCTCAATAATACACCTGCACATTTTCACGAATACGCAGGAAAAGTGCTGTATGTGGATTTTTGGGCATCATGGTGCAGTTCGTGTTTGCAGTCGTTTCCGTTTTTGAATCAACTTGCCCATGAATTTGGCGATCAAGGTTTGCATATTGTTGGTGTGAATTTAGATGAGCAAATTGACGATGCTCATGCTTTTTTAGCGCATCATCCTTCAACATTCACTATCACTAATCGTGGTGGTGAACAATGCGCAAAAAGCTTTAATGTCGAAGCGATGCCAACGTCTTATTTAATCGATAAACATGGCGTCATTCGCTATATTCACCAAGGCTTCCGTGAAGGTGAAACTGACGAGTTGAAATTACAAATCACTAAATTACTCACTGAAAAATAATCGTATGCGGCACTTTTTTTATTTGTTGATGTGTTTATTTATTCTGTCGGGTTGCAGTAGCATTTCACCGTGGGAGCGTGGTACCCTCGCAAAAGAACACATGAGCCTTGAACCCACGCCCATACAAGACAGTTTACGCTCACACCAATACGGCAGCCGTGAAGCTGCATCGGGCGGAAGTGCATCAAGCGGGGGTGGCTGTGGCTGCTATTAAATCAAATACACTTGCCGCGCTGACTGCAGCCGCACTCGCCCTTCCGTTAACAACGATTTACGCTAGCGATGAAGAAACTACATTCCAATACGGTAATTATCAAGATGGTGCGCGGAATTTATTCACAACGCAAAGCGGCTTAAAACCCATTGAAGTGGATAGTCTACAAAGTAGTACCAAATTAAAACTCGCTGACCGTGTTCGCCTTGCGTTTAATTACACGCAAGATACATGGAGTGGTGCCACGCCTATTACCACCGCGCCACTGGCTTTTGGTGGCAACCATGCAAGCCCCTTTCGCGCGAGTACGATTAGCGGCGCCTCACCTTATTTGCAACCTAATAGCGGCCTTGTCTATGTCGATGCACAGCATAATCCACTGCAACAAAACAGCGACACAGGCGCTTATTCTAAAAACACGCAATTAGTGCATACGCTCTCGTCAGCATCACCCGAAACACGCAAACAAGGCGATTTTCGGGTTGGCTACGATTGGGACGAAGCGAGTTTAGACGTTGGCGCGGGAACGTCTGCGGAAAATGATTACAATTCGAGCTTTGGCAATATCGCAGGACGTCTTGATTTTAATCAAAAACTCACCAGTGTGAATTTTGGATCGAGTTATACATCAAGCAATACCGAAGCGATGCTCGACCACGATGCAGTCCCTTATATTGAAAAAAGTACCTTTGGGACGCGTGTGCAATCGCTTGCCAATGGCGTCAAAATGCTTACTGGTTCACGCGAAGATTGGGCAGGGAATTTAGGTATTACACAGGTTTTAAATAAATCTGCATTGATTGAAGGCAATGTAAGCTATACAGCCAGTACAGGATATATGGCAAATCCCTACAAAGTCATGGAAGTCTTATTTATCGATCCAACGCAAATTATCGATACCGAAGGCAAACTCAAAGCCAGTATGCGAGCGTTCTTAGAGCAACGCCCAAACGAGCGCAATCAATGGACGGAAAGTTTGCGTTACGTGCAACACATTGCGCCACTTGATGCAGCATTGCATTTGGATTACCGTTTTTTTCACGATGATTGGGGAATTGCGGCACATACGTTTTCAGCCGACTGGATTCAACCTTTGGGCGATGGCTGGTCAATTACGCCGCGTGTACGCTATTACACACAGGATAGTGCCGATTTTTATACACCCTATTTAGTGTCTAATCAAGCAGCAAGTAAAAATGTGATTGATCCCGTGACGCAAAAAGTCACCAGCGTCAAATACGACCCTAAATTATTACCGAAAAATTATTCAAGCGACTATCGCTTATCGGGTTATGGTGCGTTAAGTGGGGGTTTATCTGTCACTAAAAAATTCGCTAAAGGTCTTGAACTTCAAGCGGGCGCAGAATATTACACACACGCTGGCGGTTTAAAACTTGGTGGCGGTGGTGAAGGTAATTATGCTGATTTTGATGGCTATTTAATCAATGCCGCGTTAAAAGTCGATTTATCGACGCTGTCACTCGCTAATTCAATGCACAGCGAACACGGCGAACATCATCACGCACATCATCATGACACAGGCGCTCCTGCAGGCGTCATGTTTGACCATGCTCTCAGTCAAGCCGGTGAAACCATGATTGGTTATCGCTATATGTACGGCAATCAAACAGGCGTGACGCAAAATGGCACGAATACAGTCACAGATGCGACGCTTGTCAATCGCGCTTGTGGTGGACAGCAATGCTACGTTACACCACAAGATATGAGCATGAATATGCACATGGTTGAGCTGATGTATGCACCAACCGATTGGCTGACGTTAATGCTAATGCCACAATTTATGGATATGCACATGACCATGCGCCCACTTGATGGCGCCCCTAAATCGCCAAGTATGACCACGCCACTAGGCGCAGCGATTCTGCACTCAGCACATGAACACACGACAGGCGGCATGGGCGATACAGGAATTTATGCGCTGTTTAATGCGTTTGATAGAAATAATCAAAAAGTCACCGTTAGTTTAGGCATGAGCGCCCCAACGGGTGATTCTGATATTACATTACGCAACACGCATCAACAAGATTTAGGTTATATCCATTATGGAATGCAACTGGGTAGCGGCACATGGGATTTTAAACCGGCAGTGACGTATACCAATCAAATTGATGATTGGTCAGTAGGCGCACAACTCAATGGCACCGCGCATTTAGAGTCGAGTAATTCATCGGGCTTTGCACTTGGTGATATTTTCCAAGCTACGAGCTGGGCGAGTTATGGCTGGACATCGTGGCTATCCACTTCCGTCCGTGGCATCTACACGCTACAGGGCGAGCTTAAAGGCGCCTATCGTGGTGTTTATCATCAAATTGGCGCGATGGATTACACAACCAATTATGGCGGCCAATTTGTGGACGTGGGGTTTGGCATTAACGCGGCCATGCCAAGTGGCAAGCTACAAGGTAATAGTTTACGTGTTGAATGGCTTGAGCCGGTACTTGATGACGTCAATGGTTATCAACTTCCGCGTGAAGGAGCACTATCGGCAACATGGTCATATATGTTCTAATTAAGTCGCCTTTGTGCAAATAACTTACCTTCACATTCTGGAAAACGCTTTTGAATAATCGTATTAAAATTATTGGCGGCACATGGCGTAGTCGCCAAATTGCTGTCATTGACGAACAAGGACTCCGTCCAACGCCCGCGCGTGTGCGTGAAACCCTGTTTAATTGGCTACAAACTGATATTTTTAATAGTCAATGTTTGGACGTATTTTCAGGAAGTGGCGCACTGGGTTTTGAAGCGGCGTCGCGTGGGGCGCGTTTAGTGGTGGCGATTGAAAATAATGTCCCCGCCTATCAAGCACTCAAAGACAATGCCGCCAAACTCAACGCCTCTCAAATGACATGTATTCAAAAAGACGCTCTTACCTATTTAGCCGCGCCAGCCACTACGCAATTTGATATTGTGTTTTTAGACCCCCCTTTTGGGCTGGGTTTGATTGCGCAAAGCATTGAACTGCTCGATAAACAACAATGGTTGGCGCCTTATGCCAAAATTTATGTTGAAACAGAAAATACGTTAACTATTGACGCACATATTCCAAAAAATTGGCACTGCTTAAAACATAAAATCGCGGGTGAAGTGACTTATCGTTTATTTGAAAATCGCTGCGGTGCATAAAAAAATAAAAATTCTTTTTAAAAACAAATTATTAGAAAATTCGTTCAAAAACATCAGCGTCTAAAAGTTGACTAGAAAAGTTGGCATCAATAATGCTTTACATTAAATGCAGACCCCTCTTAATTTAAAAGCCGTATTACTTTCGAGTAATACGGTTTTTTTATGTCATTTTGTTTAAGGACGGACTCTAACTTCACGTTGCGGATAGGGAATTTCAATATGATTTTCACGCAAAATACGCTCTAAAGCGATATTTAAGTCATTAATAACAGGCCAACGCTGAATAGGATCACTCACAAACACGCGAATAGAAAAATTTAATGTACTATCGCCAAATCCGACAAATAAGACGCACGGCTCAGGATCACTGAGCACAAGCGGCATGGATTTCACCATATTCAGAATCAAATCATGCGCTTCATCCACATTCGTTCCAAAAGCAATGCCAATGGGAATCACGATACGCGTCGTGGAATCGCTCAGCGTCCAGTTGACAAGTTGACTGGTAATAAACGTTTTATTAGGCACAATGAGTTCGCGTTGATCGCCATCAATTAACGTCGTTGCCCGCATTTGAATTCGCGCCACTTTGCCCGTAATATCGCCAATAGTGACAATATCACCCACGCGTATGGGACGCTCAAAAAGTAAAATGATACCCGATACCAAGTTAGCAAAAATCTCTTGCAAACCAAAACCCAGTCCAACCCCCAACGCCGCGACCAGCCATTGTACCTGTGACCAACTGCCGCCGAGTTCATT
>JBDLQG010000127.1:0-6106 GCA_039800705.1 Pseudomonadota bacterium | reverse complement strand
ACTGACCAATGTTGATTTTGCTGATTTTCCGCATTAGGGGTTTTATCGTGCTGAATTTCCATTGCTAAGGTTTCGACTTTATTATCAATTAAAAACGGTAATTCAACCGCCCATAATTGCTTGTTTCCATCTTCTTTGGGGAGCGAATGAAGTTGATCAAGCACTACTTTGGCTAGTGCATTTTCGGTTTTATTGTGTAAATGCTTTAAACCTTCCACTTGCTTTTTACTCAGTTCTAATTCGCGTTGTTGTGCAAGACCTTGTTTAATGGTGTTCATTAGCTTAAATAAATCATTTTTAAAGTCATTGCTAATCACTGGTTCAGCCGGCGTGTTATCTTTGCTTGCAGAAGTGAGCGCAGTCGATGAATCCTCCTCTATTTGTGCAGATTTTAAATGAGGTAGAACGTCGTTTGCCAGTTGCTTTAATGACAGCGGAATATTTTCAGCGCGTGAGAGTTGCAATAGTTCTGCATGCAGTTGGGCTTGTGTTTGCGTCACGGCTGTTTGTGTTTCCTCGTTATTTTGTGCGAGTGAGGTTGACGACGCATCTTGTTTTAATAAACTTTGCAAAAAATTTGAGGTTAGCTGTTTTAACTGTGCACTCACCCCCTCATGCTGCATTAAACGTAGCAAGGGCAATTTTAAATCAATAGGCGGTGCGACAGGAATAGCCACAGGCGCTGCTGTTCGTGTAGGGCCTTTTAAAAAGGTGGGTGTGGCTGCTGCATTCGCTTCAAAGAAAAGCCCAGAAGAATAAACTAAGTGCTTTAATTTTTGCGGATCGAATAATTGCTCTTTGGGTTGCAGGTGCTCAAACAATGCGGACGCATTTTGTTTTAATGTTTGCGCAAGCGATTCATTTTGAATGTCCATTTGCGGCAAATTATTGCGCAATTGATTAAATAATACGCTTGATGATTCATGGCGAGGCAGTAATTGTTTCATGTACTCATTGACTTGCGCTTCACGAATCGCCTGTTGCGTACTCGGCAATTGCTTGAATTCGGGCATGGAACCAATTTTCGTAATCGCTAAAGTCAATGACTGGCCAACACGAAGAGCATCGCCTTTTTCACTAGGTAGTCGTTGCAATTGGCTTGGGTCAATGCTGATGAGCATTTTTTTTGCGCCATTGATTGATTTTTGCGCATCCTCAATGAACATTTGTAATTGAATTTTTTGACCCACCAATCCTACAACCTCAGCCTGCATACGATGCTGACCTTGAACATTATTCGCAAAATTTTTCAGTGATTCATCAATACGATTCATTAATGGTGCGTTAGCAAGCGTTAAACGCATTGCATTCATTTTTTCTGCGCTAGGAAGTGTTGCATTGGAAGCTGACGCATTGAGGGCAATCACTTTAAACTCCAATTCGGGCGACGTTTTGGTGACTTGCAATGTAATATTTTGCCCTATATGCGGGGTAAGAGACGCCCAAGAATTTTGATTTTCAACGGCAATAAATTGCCCTCCCCACTTTAACGTAATCACGTTATCATTGATAGCGGCTACGTTAACAGGGAGTTTTTGCCCAACCGTTAAATTTAAATTGCTTTCCACCACCGACTTCATGGCTTGGAGCATTTGATTGTTAAACGACGAAGTTTGAATATCCATGTAAAAATCCTAAACGCAAAAATAAATCGATAGGGGATATTACGTTATCGTGAGGTGAGTGCAAAACTAAAATTGTGAAAAATGAGAACTCCGTCACAATTTTCAATTATAACGAGATGTTGATGCTAAGTATCGCATGCTATTTTGCGATACTTAGCAAATGAGAAGCGTAGCGGGTTTTACGCTTTTTCTTTTACTGCGGGTTTAATTAAACGAATACCCAATTCTTTTAACTGCTCATCGGTCACCACTGCAGGCGCACTCACTAGCGGACAGGCTGCAGATTGTGTTTTAGGGAAGGCAATCACATCACGAATGGAACTTGAGCCCGTCATTAACATCACTAAACGGTCAAGTCCAAACGCCAAGCCACCATGCGGTGGAGCGCCATATTTAAGCGCGTCAAGTAAGAAACCGAATTTTTCACGCGCTTCTTCTTCGCCAATGCCTAAAATTTCAAATACCGTTTGCTGCATAGCAGGGCGATTGATACGAATGGAGCCACCACCCACTTCAGTACCGTTTAACACTAAATCATAGGCACGAGAAAGCGCCGTTGCAGGATTCGATTTTAGATCCTCAACCGAGCAACTTGGCGCGGTAAATGGATGATGAATGGCGTTAAATCTGCCCGCTTTTTCATCCCAATCAAACATGGGGAAATCAATCACCCAAACCGGTTTCCAATCCCCTTGAATCAAATTCAAATCGTGACCAAGTTTCACGCGCAACGCGCCCATGGCTTCATTCACAATACTCGTTTTATCGGCACCAAAGAAAATTAAATCGCCATTCTGCGCATTGGTTTTTGCTAATACATTTGCCCATACTTCAGCGGGTGCAAATTTCACAATCGGTGATTGTAAGCCATCAATGCCAGCGCTTAATTCATTGACCTTAATATACGCCAACCCTTTTGCACCATAGATGCTGACAAACTTGGTTAAATCATCGATGTCTTTGCGACTTAAATCACCGCCATTAGGCACACGCATCGCAACGACGCGACCTTTGGGATCATTTGCCGGTGCAGAGAAAACTTTGAAATCAACCGCTTTCATATCCTCGCCAATATCCACGAGTTCAAGCGGGATACGCAAATCAGGGCGATCCACACCAAAACGCGACATGGATTCTGCGTAAGTCATGCG
Source organism: Pseudomonadota bacterium (assembly GCA_039800705.1). GTDB lineage: Bacteria > Pseudomonadota > Gammaproteobacteria > Methylococcales > Methylomonadaceae > UBA10906. Next base: position 3,330 of record JBDLQG010000127.1, on the reverse strand, counting down.
AGGGAAAACGCTATCAAGCTGAACATTGATGACTTTATCAAATAATTGACGAATCATTTCTTCCATCACGTTCATGATTTCATTTTCACTCATGAATGATGTTTCAATATCAAGCTGAGTGAATTCAGGTTGACGATCAGCGCGTAAATCTTCATCACGGAAACAACGAACGACTTGATAATAACGATCAAAACCCGCAATCATCAACATTTGTTTATACAGCTGAGGCGATTGTGGCAACGCGAAAAACGAATTTTCATGCGTCCGACTCGGCACAATATAATCACGAGCCCCTTCGGGCGTTGCTTTAGTCAAATAGGGCGTTTCAATTTCGAAAAATTCATTATCATCAAGATAATTACGCAAAATACGTGTGACATCACGACGAACACGCATTTTTTCTTGCATCGTCACTTTACGCAAATCCAAATAGCGATAGCGCAAACGCAGTTCTTCATTCACTTCAATATCACTTTCAATGGGAAACGGTGGTGTTTCAGATTCGTTTAAAACAACAATGCTTTTCGCCAAAATTTCGATATCGCCAGAGTGCATATTTTTATTCGTTGTGCCTTCTGGGCGAGCGCGAACAAGTCCACTAATTTGCAATACATATTCACTGCGCACATGTTCAGCAATGCTGAACATGTCAGGTAAATCAGGATCAAAAACGACTTGCACAAGTCCTGCACGGTCGCGTAAATCGATAAAAATAACGCCGCCGTGGTCGCGGCGACGATGTACCCAGCCACAAATGGTAACGGTTTGATCAAGTTGTTGAAGGTTAATTTCACCACATTTGTGGGTACGCATAGGTTTTTCCTGTTTTAAAATTAAAATAGTGTATTCTCTTGCGTCTACGCGTTGCGTAGAAACATCGTCAGAATGTATTTACATTCTTACTTTTTTATTTATGACTAAATATCAAACTAAAATAGTAGTGCATGATACGCTAAGACTAAGACGTTGCGTCACCAGCCACATTCTTTTTAGTGCCGCTTTTAAAGTCAGTTTCATACCAACCGTTGCCTTTAAGGCGAAAGCCGGCGGCAGAAATTTTTTTAACTAACTCAGGTTGTTCGCAAACGGGGCAATCCTTTAGGGGTTCTGCATTTAATTTTTGCAAAGCTTCATGTTCGTGATTACACGATTGACATTGATATTCGTAAATTGGCATTTTCGTCGCTCCAAAAAATTAAAATATGGCGTTAATTATTCGTTTTTCAAGGCACTTGCCTATAGAATGCGCTTATTTTACAGATTTATGAGCTAATTATGAAAACATTCACCTTAACACGCCCTGATGATTGTCATTTACATGTTCGCAGTGGAGCGCTGCTGAAAACGGTTCTACCACATACTGCCCGCCAATTTGCGAGAGCAATTATTATGCCGAATCTTAAGCCACCTGTAACAACCGTGGCGCAGGCGCTAGTATATCGAGATGAAATTCTACAGGCAATTCCTGCGGAATTATCGTTTGAACCTTTAATGACCTTATATTTAACTGCCGCAACTACGCTTGAAGAAATTGAACGCGCAGCGCAAAATGAGCATATTTACGCATTTAAATTGTATCCCGCTGGCGCGACAACGAATTCTGATGCGGGTGTTGCGGATGTCACCCACATTTATCCATTGCTAGCTGCCCTCGAAAAACACGATATCCCCTTGTTGATTCATGGTGAAGTGACGGACATAGAATGTGATATTTTTGATCGTGAAAAACGATTTATTGATCAGTATTTAATCGATATTGTGAAACATTTTCCTAGTTTGCGTATCGTCCTAGAACATGTCACAACAAAAGATGCGGTGCAATTTGTGCAAGCGGCAGATAGTACCGTTGGGGCGACCATTACCCCGCAACATTTACTTTTTAATCGCAACGCCATGCTGTCAGGTGGCATCAAGCCACATTATTACTGTTTACCTATTTTAAAGCGGGAAACACATCGCCTTGCACTTGTTCAAGCCGCAACAAGTGGTCATGCTAAGTTTTTTTTAGGCACCGATAGCGCCCCACATCTTACAAACTTAAAAGAAAACGCATGTGGTTGCGCGGGATGTTATAGCGCATTTGGTGCTATGGAGCTGTATGCAGAAATATTTGAGCAAGCGAATGCGCTTGATAAACTTGAAGGTTTCGCAAGTTTTTATGGTGCGGATTTCTATCGCATACCGCGCAATACCGGCACGATAACACTACAAAAACAAGTCTGGACAATACCTGCGCAATATGACGAAATAACACCACTCAAAGCGGGTGATGAATTAACATGGAAATTAATTTAATTCATTGTTTTTTAAATATAAGATTTAAGTATTTATATTTAATTTCAATTTATATCAAAATAAAAATTGACGATTTAGTGTTACATGGTTATTATGGGCATTCTTAGTTTTACTAAGTGTTCAAAAAATTATCGGGGTATAGCGCAGTCTGGTAGCGCGCCTGCTTTGGGAGCAGGATGTCGGGGGTTCGAATCCCTCTACCCCGACCAATTTTGCGCTTGTAGCTCAACTGGATAGAGCACCAGCCTTCTAAGCTGGGGGTCGCAGGTTCGAGTCCTGCCAAGCGTACCAAAAGTTTCTCTTCGTTATTTATACGCTATGGTGAGCGTAGCTCAGTTGGTAGAGTCCCGGATTGTGATTCCGGTTGTCGTGGGTTCGAGCCCCATCGTTCACCCCAATTTATTCCCCATTTAATCTATTCAATGTTCGCTTTAATATAGACGTTGCGTTTTTTTGTTGCGTGTAATATTAGTATAATGTGTTAGAATAAGCATGAACTGCCGAAAGGGTAGCTTAGAACCGCAATAAAAACAAAGTGCTATACTCACTAAGTTTTCACTACCGTGCAGGTAGTTTAAAAAAGTATGACTTTATTCGCTTGAATAGTCGAGTGCACTGCCGCATAGGCAGCTAAAAAATCGTGTGTGGCAACGGTTTTTTAGCAATATTGAAATTCCCCCAATAAAAATTCAGCGTCAATCCCTACCATCAAGCCGCCTTTGTTGTAATAAAAAAACAACGTCCCTCCAAAGTGGCTAAATCCCAAGATTTTACTGCATTTAAACCGTAAAAAAAATATATTCTTTCCATTATAACTTTGTTAAAGAGTGTGAACTACGTCACAAATCTCAATTAAAGTTTTGAATCCTCAAAAATTCACCGATACACTGCATAGTATTATGTAAACACGCCCGTAAACAAACGGCGATATCACTGCCCGACGATATGGTAAATGACAGTTTTGGTTTACTTGATTAATAACGTCTATTTTTTAGAGTATTGAATATGTCACAAATGATCATTACATTGCTGTAT
>JBDLQG010000126.1:0-6117 GCA_039800705.1 Pseudomonadota bacterium | reverse complement strand
ACCCATCTGCTTTATCGTCATCAACATCAATACCGACAATTTCAAGGCCTTTTGAACTAAATTGATCATGAAGTTCATTAAGAAAAGGCATCGACTTAGCGCAAGGCGCACACCAAGATGCCCAAAAATCGACATAGACCACTTTGCCTGTTTTGGAAAGCGAAAGAGGTGTATTTTTCGATAAATCGACTAAATTACATTGTGGAACATTAGCGCCTACTTCAATTGCCATCGAAATAGGTGACGTAATGCACAATAAAAGCGCGAGTGTTTTTTTCATTTGAATACTTAAGAGAATAAGAATGGAAAAATAAATTATGTGGGATAATTTACCACAAAAATTAACGACAATAAAAAATATTTATATTTCTAGGGGGATTTAACATACGGTAAATTTTATCTACTGACATCAAATCAAAACACATGGACTTATCACATCAACACTTATTATAATTTGGACTTTTTCAACTTGATGAAGGGCATTAGAAATGGAATTAATTACCGATTTTGATAAAGCGGCCGCATTAGCCATAACGATTGTTATTGCGTTAAAATACGCATTAAATCCAAAGGATTAAAACATCACACTTTTTGATAACAACAGTATTACTTAAAAACCTGTTCGAAATCCTGCATAAATGGCTGCACCATAAAAGTTAAAGTCATTTATCTCGGCAGAGTGATTATTAGTGATATTTTCGCCGCGCAAATACAACTGTGTTTTCGTTGTTAGATCATACTTTAATAAGGTATTGATTCGAGGTGCTATATTTGCACGCAGGGAGTTTTTTGCATCAAACCAAAATCCGTCATGTACATTGAATTCAGTGCGCCATGTCAGTGATGAAAAGATATGGAATTCATTCCATAATCCGCCTTGATGTGCTGGGCGATTTGCAATTTGCAGATGATTAATAGGATTAACAGCGCTTAGATAATGGTAATTAAAGCCGCTTTCCCAATATGTATTCCATCGATGCTTGGTTTGTAATTCACTGCCCCAAACATCCGCTTCTTGCACATTAGCTGCTCGAATTGCTCCTGTCATTGAATCAAGTTGCAAGGTTATCATATCGTGGTATTTTTGATAGTAACCATTAATATTTATAGTTGTTACGGGCGAAACAGTCCAGTGCAAACCAATTTCTCCTCCAGCACTACTTTCACTTTGAAGATTTTTATTGCCAAAAACCGGGTGCATTAATTCACTCACAGCTGGCTGGCGAAATCCCGTACCACCATTAGCATAAACTTGAAAATGCTCTGCAAAGATTCGCTCAATGCCCACGGAAAATACATTATGATTGCCATAAGGCTCACCAATGTCAAAACGTGTATCAGAGATTAATTTCCAGTCATTGAACACTAATTCACCACGCACATTCGGACTCACTAGAGTTTGCTGCGCGGTGAAATTAAGATTTTGTTGATGCTGTGTATTAATACCCCAAATCAGTTGCGCTTGATTGCCAGATTTTTCATCTAAAAATACACGATGAGTATTCTTCCAATCTAACATCATGAGCTGGTTATCTATCGCAAAAGGTTTAATGCGCGTTGCGACCATATTTTGTCTATCTTGCGTAAAACCAGCTTGCAGGGATGTATTCCAATAGGTATTGAGATCATATTCACCTTGTATCTGCGTAACCCATGTTTCGTCAGAAAGTCTGCCGAGCTTATCATCAATCCAATGAATTTTATTCCCTACACGTCCAGGCCCGTCCATATCCTCATCAGAGCGAACAAAATACAATGACGCATTTAAACTGCCTTTTGCAAATTTTTTCACCCAATTTCCCGATGCGTGAGTCATACCAAAATTATCCGATTCACTACCGTTTTTGGCTTGACTGCGTCCATTAAACACATCGCTATGCCCAGCAACCGCGCTAAAATTACCTAATTCAGTATGCACGCCTTTACCTACTGCGCCACGCACCGTGTCGTAACTTCCTCCTTCAAAACGTAAAAACGCATCATTATTTTGAAATTGGCGCGTTTGCAAATGAATAGTACCACCAAGTGTGCGACTGCCATGTCGATCTCCCCCTGTACCACGCGTGAGTGAAATTTGATCGAGCGCATCAAGCGAATAATGACTAAGTGAATAAAGACCTGCGAAATTTCCAAACAAGGGTATGCCGTCTAACGTCAAAAGTCCCTGCCCTGCACCACCCGAACCACGCAAACTAATGGAGGACATCATTTGACCACTGCCTTGATTAATTGTGATACCCGATTGACTTCGCAATACATTGTTAATATCTGGCATTTGCTCACTGTCTAACTCATCACGCGTTAATACCGTTTGGGCGTTAGCCGTGCTTTCGACTGTGTCGATTAAAATCACCATAGGCGAAAATAAGTGATTTTCGTCACTCTCAGCTATCACTTGGAAAGGCAAAAAAAGAAAAATGACCAGTATCTTTTTTGGGTATCTTGATAATAAAGTAACGTAATTCATCATGTTGACTCAAAAGCCATTATTTTGGGTAGTGCAGTGTCATGTATGCTTGCATGTGAAATTGTCGACACACAAGCTTTAAAAAAATGATAACAGTACCAACACTTCTCATTCACGCACTTGATCATCCTTTTGTGATGACAAAACATGTCGTCATTGTTTACTGCGTAAGATAAAAATCAATATCTTCTTTTGAAAAACCAATTTTTTTCGCTACGCGATCAGCGTGACTCACGCGCGAAATACCGTCAATGATTTTATGTGTCGGTAAATCGCCTAAAAATTCAACCTGTCTCGCCACGCCAATATGTTGCTTCACCAGCTCATCAACTAATTGGTGATTATGGGTAATTAAAATGGTGCTATTACCTTTGCGATAAAAACCGTTGAGAACAGTTAAAGACGATTCCATCTTCTCTTCAAATGTGGTGCCTTCAGACAATTCATCCAAAATAACAAGACTCTGTGCGCTACACGCTAAAAAGACTTCTTTTGTGCGTTTAAGTTCGGCACCAAAACGCCCTTCACCATCGTTTAATTTGCTAATTTCAGGGGCTTGATAAAAAATTTTATCTGCTACACTGAGCGTCGCACTTCGTGCAGGTACAAAACAGCCAATCTGCGCAAGTAATTGTATTTGTGAAATAGTTTTGCAAAATGCGGTTTTTCCACCGCTATTTGGCCCTGTAATAGCCAATACTTTGTGATGGTCAAGTGCCAAATCATTGCCAACGTATTGAGGATTAGCTTTACCTAAAATAGGATTGATGGCCTCACAGAGCACCATGCGATGTTGCTCACTATCAATGACAGATGGCAGCACCGTCGTATGACCGAAATGGTCAGCAAATTTTAGAAAAGACACTAATTCATCTAATTGCCCAAGTGCGTCTAGTGCGCTGGCTAATTCTGTTGATTGTTTAAATTCTTCACGCAAAGGAAGAATAAAATTATCTCGATCAAAATTACCAACCCATGGAAAATACAGTAATAAAAATGGAGCTAAAAAAAGCGCTTGACCAATCACCGATGGAATGAAATAAAACACCGTGCATAACACAGCAGTGAGCAACGCAAGCACCAATGGCTTAAATAAACGCGGATAAAAGACAACAGCGGGTAACCACCACGATTTACTACGCTCTTGGCGTGTTTGCAAGCTGGTTTCAGTTAAATAGACACCCTGCGTCATTAACGCATACGCACGACTGCCAGTAAACGCTTTGATATGATCAAATAATTCGTTTAAATAAGCACTTTCAGGCTGAGGGCATGCTTGGATACCTGCCACCAAGTTAGTCACAAAACGCACGCCACGTTTATATTGCGCGTAGCCATAACCTTCAATATCTTTGTCATTTTTACTCGTGCCAAACATTGGCAAGAAATCAGCAAATAACAAACGATAGAAACTATTTTCACGCTCAACGGCAACGGTAATAACCTCTTGAATAGCGATTTTTAAGTCAGCGTTATCGCGTAATTCTTCTAATGCACGTTGCTTATTTTCAATATCGTGTCGGTTGTTTAAAGGCGTCACTAATGAACGAAATAAGATCGCTTGCCCAATGAGTGACTCAGCGTAATTGATGGCATCAAATACATTATCAACTTCTAATGCGCTCACGCCACCTGCATCAAGCACACCCTCACCGGTAGGTAACGGCTGCGTTGTTTTTACTGAAGGCCAAGCCAAATGCTTCCATAAACCAAGTAAATTTTTTTTCATTTGACGTCTCCAGTAAAAGTCATTTTATTGTTTATTTTGACGCATTTTTCAGATAGTCGGCTTTTTTAGCTAAATCTTCATCCGAATCAGCATATTTTGCCGCAATCGCTTTAAAGTCATCTTGCAATTCAAGAAACGCATCGACCATATCGGGATCAAAATGACTGCCTTTCCCCTCAACAATGATCTGCAATGCTTTTTCATGTGTCATCCCTTCTTTATAGACGCGACGACTAATAAGGGCATCATACACATCGGCAATAGCCATCAATCGCGCTGAAATAGGAATATCATCGCCCGAAAGTCCTAAAGGATAGCCACTTCCATCCCATTTTTCTTGATGTGCATACGCAATTTCTTTAGCGTATTTCAAAAAAGGCACTTCAAGCCCTAATTCATATTCTGCATGCAAAATGGCGCTGCGTCCTAATTCGGGGTGTGTTTTCATAATTTCGAATTCTTCAGGTTCAAAACGCCCCGGTTTAAGTAGAATTTTATCTGGAATTCCCACTTTGCCAATATCGTGAAGTGGCGCGGATTTAAACAAGATTTCAATGATTTTATCGTCATCGAGGAAATGTGCAAAACGTGGATGATGACGTATTTTTTGCGCTAAAACACGCACATAATTTTGGGTGCGACGAATATGGTTTCCTGTTTCGTTATCGCGGGTCTCGGCTAATGACGCCATAGCATGGATGGTGACGTCTTGAATTGCCGCTACTTCACGGGTACGTTTCTCAATTTCAGCCTCAAGAAAACTATTTTGATTACGCAGAAAATCTTGCATCATTTTCATATCAAGATGCGTTTTGACTCGCGCCATGACAATAGCGGGATTAATCGGTTTTGTAATGTAATCGATGGCACCCAGTTCAAGGCCTTTGGTTTCATCAGTCACATCTGATTTCGCTGTCAAAAAAATAATGGGAATATGACGTGTTTGAAGATTTGCTTTGAGTTGTTTACAGACTTCATAGCCGTCCAAGTCTGGCATCATAACATCAAGTAAAATTAAATCGGGTGGCGTATCTGATTGGGCAATTTTTAACGCTTTAACGCCGCTATTCGCCACTTTAATTTTGTAATAATCTTTGAGTAATTCACTCATAAGTATCAGGTTATCCGGCGTATCATCCACTACTAAGATGCTAGATTTTGGTATCATTATTCTTCTTTTCCTAAAAATTTAACTTAACGTAATGTGACGTAAAATACAGCGTCTATTTGTCATTTTGTTTGAGGCGCACTTGCCACTAGTTGTAACGCTTTCTCAAATTCAAATTGTTTTACTAAATGATCAATTTGCATCGATAACGCTTCGCCAAACAAGCCATTAAATAGGTCTATATTTTCATCCATACAATTCAATGCTGCACTGTCGTCGTCAAGTAAAAACGCATTTAGTTGTCCAAGCATCACTTTTGCTTTTTCTTCATCGAATTGTTGAATATGACGTTGCGTGTGAACGGCTTCACGAATGGCTGTTATTAGCGGAATTTGACTGTTTTCAAACAAATCAATTTTAACACTAATCGCTTCGCGCGGAGCGTTAGCGGCGAGCATTTTTTCAATTTCTCCAGCCATGTCTTGCAAATGACTCGCGCCAATATTCCCGTTTACACTTTTTGACGAATGCGCAATACGTTCTGCTGTTGCATAATCTCCCGTATTTAGAGCATCGCGCAGATTATCAGGTACATTTTCTTGATTGCTTACATATCTACGCAACATATTGATATAGAGAGATTTTTTACCTAAAACACGTTTTAGTCCTAACTCAATATCGAGTCCATCAATAGCCACTAAAATGTTATCATCTTGTTCTTCAACTATATTTTCTTGCATCGCTTCAAGTGGAAGAAGTGGCGACTCTACCCATTTAATGAGCGTGCGAAATAATTCTTCTGGGGAAATTGGT
>JBDLQG010000125.1:0-10427 GCA_039800705.1 Pseudomonadota bacterium | reverse complement strand
TTTTGCTTCACAATACCATCTTTAATGAACGTCTGAGCGTGGCATTTTGGACAAATTGGTATCGAAATAGCACTATCTTTATTAACCATTAAATTAGTCGCAATATCAATAAATTACAGATTTTTTGAGCCTACTCACGCACGACGCACCAATCAAAAAAACGCAATTAGAAAACAATTGCATCGTCATTCCTGCGCACATTTGCTTGAGTGATAGCACTATTTGGCGCAACGCTGTGCGTCAACCACACATTTCCACCAATGACGGAACCTTTACCAATCGTAATGCGCCCCAAAATCGTTGCACCGGCATAAATAACCACATCATCTTCTACAATAGGATGCCGCGCGTTACCTTTGACCAAACTGCCGTCATCGGCTTGCTCAAAACGTTTTGCGCCAAGCGTGACCGCTTGATATAAACGCACACGATTGCCGATAATAGTTGTTTCACCAATCACAACGCCCGTGCCGTGGTCCACAAAGAAACTTTCACCAATTTGCGCACCGGGATGAATATCAATCCCTGTGGCAGAATGCGCTAATTCGGTCATCATTCGTGCAGTCAGCGGTGCACCTAAACGATAACGCTCGTGCGCAAGACGTTGATGAATCATGGCGTGAATGCCGGGATAACAAACAAGTGTTTCATCAGACGTTCGCGCTGCGGGGTCACCTTGATAAGCGGCTTCAATGTCTGTGTCGAGTAAGCCGCGAACACGAGGTAGTTGCGCAGCAAACTCACGCGTTAACTCGTAAACATCACTTTTACTCACGCGAGCAAATCCTTGATGCTCCGCCATAAAATGCAATTCACGATGAATTTGCTCATGCAACTGACGCAGAACCGTATCCAGCGTATTGCCAACAAAATAATCAATGCCTTCATCGCGTAAATCAGGGCGACCTAAACGATTAGGAAATAACGCACCACTTAAGCCTTCTAAAATGTCAGTTAACACTTTTCTTGAAGGCAATTTGGGTGGCTTGTCGCGTCGATCACGCTCCTCGAGTGAACGCACCCGAATATCACGAAGTTGCGCAACTAAATCATCAATACCAAAATTTCCGTTTTCGTAAGTCATCTTAAAAACCGTTAACGTGCTTAGAATCCACTAATTTATGTTCGTAGTAGCGCCCTTCGACAAAATCAAAGCCACTGCTATCTGCTAAAATTTCCGATTTTTTGCGATCCACTTGCCGCAAAATGCCTAGACTTTGCGTGGCATTCATCACATTTTTGAGCGTTTGTAGTTTTTTAAGCGCACTTGCACCGCTTTCCACTTCCATTTGACGCGCTGATAGACTCACATAATCTGGTGAGAGTTTTGAAATAAGCTCAAACGCGTGTTTTTCGGAAACAAGATAATCAAAACGCAATGCGATTTTGTAATTGCGTTGACGATAATTTTTTAAGCCACGAATCAAGGCTTCGTTATAGGTTAAATAATGGCGAGTAATGGCAAGTACGATAACTGTATTTTTAGTGGTTAAGCCGCATTGCGCGATAACGGCTTCAAAATAGGCACCATGATCTTGTTTCACACCTAAAATGTGACGTGGATCGACTTCAAGAAATAATTGGGTATTTTCATTCGCTTGTGGGAGATAATTAAGCATGTGAACCGTTCGCGCCAATCTGTCAAAATTGATAACGGATTCAAATTGACTATCTGCAATCTTAGCGTTCGCGGTTAAATTTTCAATTTCATAGCTGTGAAGATGCAAGGATTCGACTGCATCTACTTTAATTTTTACCGCCTGCCCCTTAATCATTTCTAGCCTATTTTTTTCTCTTATAGGCGAAAAAATGCTACTGATGCGCAACTGACCAAAAAAACCATGAACGCTGCCATTCTCCACAATCAGTGGTCGATAATTTGCATTGTGTTCATGCTCAAAGCGATTATTAAAATAATCAACTAAATCATGTAAAGCCATTTGTGGTTACCCTGTATTGCTAAGTCAAACTTAAGTTGCTATCAGCTTAGATGACATTCTATGCAATTGTGAAATGGTATTATTCGATAACCCTATCTCTTTTTGTTATATCCAATTTTTAGATAGTAGTATCTAAAAATAACATTTCAAAAACTATACTAAATTTCCTTATGATTGTTGCGAAATCACAAAAAATGTCGCCACTTTCACAACGTCTTTACGTTTTTATCAGAGGAAAAGTTATGAACTACCGTAAACCCACCCTACTCTCTAGCGCGATAACAATTGCGCTACTTAGCTCATCGGCAGTACAAGCACGAAGCCACCACAGCAGCGCACAAACAAGCGAAACTTCGAAAACACAGGCACTTGAGCAACGCATCAAAGAGCTTGAAAATCGGTTAGAAAAACTAGATGCACTCACGCAACAGCAACCTCAAACTATTCAATTACCCGCCTCACCCCAAGCAGATGTGAAAAAATTAACCAATGAAGTACATTTGCTTGAGCGAAAATTGGAGGTTCAAGAAGAAGTCGCTGACGCCAATGCTAAAAAAGCACCTATCATTGAAGCAGGTGAAAAAGGGTTCAAAATCACTTCTTCAGATAAAAAACATCAAGTACGTCTTCGCGGTGCAGTGCAAGTAGATAACCACACATTTACAGGTGAGAGTCATGTGGGTGCTGATGGAAAACCGTTAACTATAGATAGTTTTGACTTAAAACAAGGACGTATTTGGCTTGAGGGGTATGTTTTTAACGATGTTGCCTTCAAAATCATGCCCGATTTTGCCGCTAGTGGAAATATTCTCCCCGATGCCTACATTGACTATACCTACCATTCAGCGGCTAGTTTACTGGTAGGTAAATTCAAACCCGCGTTAAGTTTAGAGCGTTTACAAGGTGACTCGGATGGCACATTTTTAGAACGCGCTTTCCCCACTTATTTAGCGAGCAATCGTGATGTAGGTGTTCAGTTGCATGGTGGGTTTAATTTCACTGGTCATGGCGCAGAAAAAGTGGCAGGTCCCATTGACACGAAAAATCAACTGACCTACCAAGTCGGTGTATTCAATGGCGCTGGCGATGACGGCAGCCCAAACAATAACGCACCCGATACCAATGACAATAAAGAATTTGTGGGTCGTATTTTCGCGCAACCGTTTCAACATAGCGGCTATTCATGGATTGAAGGCTTAGGTCTGGGTGTCGCTGGAAGTTACGCGCAGCCGACAACGCAAGCCCTCAAAAATCAAGCCACACCACTTGGACGCAATACCTATTTAAGTTACAACACGTCACTTACCGCCAATGGTGATACTTACCGCATATATCCTCAAGCCTATTGGTACGCAGGTGGATTTGGCTTAATGGGCGAATACGCGGTTTCATCGCAAAATCTGCTCTCAACGCAAACAGTAGGGAAAATTAAAACCAATCGTACTATTAACCAAACCAATACCGCGTGGCAAGTCCTTGGTTCGTATGTATTGACAGGTGAGGACAACAGTTTTGGCGCCATTCGACCCATTCAAGCATTTAATCCACTGGAAGGTAAATGGGGCGCATTGCAACTCGCGGGGCGTTATAGCCAGTTAGATGTGGATAGCGATACGTTCTTATTTGTGGATCCAACGAAATCAGCCAATCAAGCACGCGCGTGGACAATAGGCGCAAATTGGTATTTAAACGCGAATGCGCTCATTCGCACCGATTATGAACAGGTGTCATTTGACGGTGGTGCAGTAAAAGGTAATCGCCCAACAGAACAAGTGTTTGCCACCCGCTTTCAGTTAGCCTTTTAATTATTTTAGTATTTAAGGAATTATCTTATGAAAAATTTTAAATCATTGTTATTCACCGCAGCATTAGGCGCTGTTGCCTTATCGAATGTGTACGCAGCAGATATTAATTTACTTAACGTGTCTTACGATCCAACACGCGAGCTTTACAAAGAATATAACGACTCTTTTTCAAAATACTGGAAAGCAAAAACAGGTGACAGCGTCACCGTTAATCAGTCGCATGGTGGGGGCGGTAAGCAAACTCGTGCCGTACTTGAAGGTCTAGAAGCAGATGTTGTGACACTTGCTGTGGGTTATGATGTGGATCAACTCTACCAACAACGTAAATTGATTCCTGAAAACTGGCAAACCCTTTTGCCACACAATAGCTCGCCTTATACGTCAACTATCGTGTTTTTAGTGCGCAAAGGCAATCCACAAGGTATTAAAGATTGGAACGATTTAATTAAGCCCAATGTCAGTGTCGTCACACCCAATCCCAAAACGTCAGGTGGCGCACGTTGGAATTATTTAGCCGCATGGGCGTATGCACTCAAACACAATAATAATGACGAAGCCGCAGCCAAAGCCTTTTTAAGTCAATTATTCAAAAATGCAGCGGTACTCGATACCGGTGCGCGTGGCTCGACCACCACGTTTGTTGAGCGTGAAATTGGTGATGTGTTAATTACATGGGAAAACGAAGCATTTTTAGTGCAACGTCAATTTGGTGCGGATAAATATGAAATTGTTGCACCGTCACTGAGTATTTTAACGGAGCCACCTGTGGCTGTTGTGGAAGATGTCGCCAGAAAACACGGGACAACGGAAGTGGCGACAGAATACTTGAAACATTTATACAGCAAAGAAGGTCAAGAGATTATTGCTAAAAATTTCTATCGCCCAACGGATGCTGAAATTGCAGCAAAATACGCAAAACAATTTCCTAAAATTGAGTTAGTGACTGTCGATAAAAATTTCGGTGGCTGGAATGTGACACAGAAAAAACATTTCTCAGATGATGGCATCTTTGATCAAATTTTAGCGTCCAATAAATAAGCGTTAAGACATCAAATCCTCGTCATCATTGGCGAGGATTTTTGAATTTACGCTCGTAAAATGCTCTTTAATACGGATTGTCAGAAAAGGTCATTTAGTGTTTTTTATGGGCTTTATCGTTTGAGGTTGGGTGATTATCGGGCGTTGGCGCTACCGCTTGCCCGTCTTTTTGTGCAATATCTATTTGACTGCCTTCATGAAGTTTATCAACACCTTCTAACGCTACAACGTCATTTGCGGCTAAATTTTCCAAAATGACCGCTTTATCGCCTTCAATGTCACCGAGTTTCACGCGACGTGATTGAACAGTTTTCTCTGGTGTCACAACATAAACATACGCCCCTTGTTCATCATTTTGAATGGCAGCGCTCGAAATTTGCACGGCGTTGGTTAAGGTGTCTACGTGCATTCTAACATTAACAAATTGATTGGCGAATAAACGGCTATCAAGATTCGTAAATTGCGCCTTGAGCTTGAGTGTACCGGTTTGCGCATCAATTTGATTATCCAGTGCGACCAACTCGCCTTCCGCCAGTTTTTCTTTATTTGCGCGATCATAAACGCTCACACTAATAGGTTTTTCATTAATACGACGTTGCAGAACCGAAGGCACTTTATCTTCGGGCAACGTAAATACCACGGTAATGGGTTGCAATTGCGTAATAATAGCGACCCCATTGGTATCATTAATATGAATTATATTGCCTTGGTCGATTTGGCGCAGTCCCACGCGCCCTGAAATAGGTGCCGTTAATTTGGTATAACTTAATTGCAGTTTGGCGTTATTCACTTGTGCTTTATCCATTTCGACAATACCTTGATATTGTTTTACTTGCGCGGCTTGTGTAGCGGTTTGCTGGGCAGCTATCGCGTCTTGCGCAAGTAAAGTTTGATAACGCTGTGAATCAATTTGCGCATTGCTAAGCAATGCTTCATCTCGAAGCAATTGACCTTCTGCCTGCTGAAGTTGAATTTGCAGTGGGCGCGGATCAATTTCAGCGAGTAAGTCCCCTGCTTTCACGTTTTGCCCTTCATTAAAAACGATACGGGTAATTTCCCCTTCAACGCGTGGACGAACCGTCACTGAGCGCAGTGGTGTAACGGTTCCAAGCGCATTCAGGTACACCGAAAAATCTTTTGTAATCGCGGTTTCCACGGTAATCACTACAGGCTTATCGCCATCATCATGGTGGTGATGCCTTGAGCCACTTAATTGCTGTGGCTTCTCATTTGACTGCGCAGATTGCAATGGTTCTCGAAATAGAGCCTTGTTCCAATTAAACTCAACAAGACAAGTGTGCTAAACAAAGCGGCATAATGGCGTTTAATACGCGGTTTTGGTAAAGCAAGATTATGGTCGTTATTCATTCAAGGTAAGCAGCAAAAGATTTCAGACTAGAGAACTATTTAATAGTACATAAGCAATCGTTGTGCCGAATGCTATGCTACTGTTTTTATGTTTATTTTACTTATTGCTGTTGCTAAACTGCTCGAAAATAAACACTTGCTGCCTGTATGCTGTTTTTACAACAACAATCATTTTGCGATGAACGTGTTTTTTTATGATGGGTGATTGGTCATTGTCCTGTCCATGCTCGATGAATAAATGCGGGATCTTTTGCTGTATTCGTGCAGAGAAATTGAGCATCGGGATAAATGCCAACACGCCCTAAATCGAGTCTATCTGCATCCCAACAAGTTTGCACGGTGACATCAGCCACTGTAAGTCCGTTACTATGCAGAGCAAGCGCCTCGCAAAGTAATTCAAAGCCATCATCATCTAAATCAAAAAATTCCCCTCGCAAATTTCGTGCAAACGCCACCGCACGTTCGCCATGTGCTGAGTCATTTTTATCGGAGCCGCGTAACGGGTGATGCAGTGGTGCGCGTTGTGAATCATGTAATATCGAAAATAGCGTGACTACATCGAGGCGAGCGTTTTCTTTGTTGGCTATTTTCAAACCAAAATACAAGACGCGTGACCAATGTGGAATGCCATGCACGCCATATAAATCTAAACGAAACTGATGGCGTATATAATCAAAAAGTTTTCTATTCAATTGATCGCGCTCTAAAATTTAAGTAAAAAGGTGATTGAGTTTAACAAATTTCGCTCGTTATCTCAGCATCGACCTCGCTACACCAAACAAGACGCAACGACATGCCATATCACCTACCAGAACTCTATCAATCAAGTGTTGCTATACAAACACCTTGTAAACACAAAAGAAGTGAAAGTGATGCTCTATAAACATGCCTCAGCGTTGAATTCAAGACCACGCTCACTTTATACATACAATAAAAATAAATAAATAAACATAAATTTCAGTTAGTTACAGAATTCAAAGTACATAAAAATGCCATTTTTTAAATTTTTCTAAAAAGCTGGTACAGCGTATGCAATGGTAAATGTAATTAGCTTGTCACGCTTTGCTTAACTTTTAGAGGAAATCACAATGGGCACACATTTATTTTCACATCATAAACTGGCATTAACGGATTCCGCTCATTGGGAATCAAATACTTTTATTACGCGTAAAAGTACCGTAGGCCTGTTTGATTCATCATCACCCTCACCAGCTACACCCATGGCTTCAATTTTAGGGGATTTTAAATACGCAGCGAATGAACACGATAACAAATTTATCGATTATTTTTTATCACTAGCGGTAGCGTTGGCAATCGTAACATCTGTAAATAATGTTGATCGCAGCGCATTTGATCAAGATATTGTGAAACCAGTTCAACCACCTAAAGTACATATTACGCTAACACAGCCGCCTAAACCTAAACCCGTTGTCATTCCACCGCCACCACCTAAAGTCGTGCAACCCAAAGTGCAGCCAAAAGCGCCGCCTAAACCAGCTGTGCAAAAAGCTGTCCCGCTCAAACCACAGCCATTACAAAAGGTGGTTCAAGAAACGGTGCCCGAACCACAACCGATAATTAGTTCTGCGCCAACCACATCAAACGCGCAACCTGCACCGCCAGCTCCGCCTGCACCTGCTATTGTTGAGGAAAAAAATCTTGGTCAAATCAGTGATGGGGATTTTGTGATTAAACCTGATCCCGAGTTCCCTGAAATCGCGCAAGAAAGAGGCTGGGAAGGAAAAGTATTATTAAAAGTCCACGTTCTTTCGGATGGCAAACCAGGTAGCGTGAGTGTGGCAAAATCAAGTGGCTTTAAAGTACTTGATGATGAAGCGGTCAGAGCCGCTAAAAAAGCCATGTTCAAGCCAGTTGCCGGCATAGTGACTTTCTACTCTAATTTTAATTTATAACTTATTTTGAGGTAATTTTTTATGTCTGATATCGCAACCAATTCTATTGTTAGCATTACGCTTGATTTGTTAATTGCCGCGTCTGTAGTGACATGGGCACTTATCCTAATTAAAGGTATTCAACATTTACGCATTGCACTGCACAATCGTGATTTTAGCAAACAATTTTGGCATGCCCCCAATATTGTTGCCGCCTCGCGCCTAGAGGATATCAAAGGTCCTGCCGCGCGTGTTGCTGGCGTTGGATTTGTCACTCTTACCGAGACCGATGGGGGTACCACTACCCATGATTTAGAACATACATGGGACCGGCAAGAATTACTTGATCGTCGTCTGCGTCAGCAAATGCAAAAAGAACGCGGTTCACTCGAAAATGGGCTCGCTGTACTGGCAACGATTGGCAGTATTTCACCATTTGTTGGGTTATTTGGTACCGTGTGGGGCATTATGGGCGCTCTAACCAGTATTAGTAAAAGTGGGTCGGCAAGTTTGGACGTCGTCGCAGGGCCTATTGGTGAAGCCTTAATTGCAACAGCGATTGGTATTGCCGTAGCGGTGCCTGCGGTGGTTGCGTATAACTTTTTTATTCGTCGCAACAAAGTGGTGTGGGCATTTTTAGATGATTTTGCGATTGATTTTGTTCATCTTGCTCTCAAAAGTGGGTTTGTCATTGGTCGCAGTAACGCCACACAAACTACACGCACTCACGACAACCAATCAAATAAAACCACTGCTCAAGCGATTTCAAGTGATGATCAATTTGCCGTGGAGGCGGCGTAACTATGGCTTTTAAAACGCAAGATGATGGTGATGATATCATGGGGGAAATTAACGTCACGCCACTCGTTGACGTGATGTTAGTATTGCTGGTTGTGTTTATTGTAACAGCGCCGTTACTAACCAATGCAGTGCATGTCAATTTACCCAAAACCGAAGAAACCGCGCCACCCGATGAAAAAGAAGCCATTTATTTAAGTGTTGATGCACAAGGTAAAGTCTTTCTTGAAAAACAAGAAATAGCGCTTGATGCGATTGAAAATGAGCTCAAAAGCCGCAAAGAAAAAGACCCTGAATTAGCATTGAATTTAAATGCGGATGATGGCGTACAATATGGTACTGTGGCAAAAGTCATGTCATCTATCGAACGTGCAGGCGTCACGAAATTATCTGTTTTGACATTAGCAAAATGAATTTTCAACAATTACGAATTGTACGTGAAACAGTTAGGCAAAATTTTAATTTGACTGAAGTTGGCAAAATTGTTTTTACCTCGCAATCAGGTGTTTCTAAAAGCCTAAAAGAGTTAGAAGATGAACTAGGTATTGAAATTTTTGAACGTATGGGTAAGCGATTAGTATCGCTTACTCCAGCAGGTGAATCGTTACTTGAGGGTATTAACCGCATTCTTTTGGACGCGCATAATCTTAAAGTAGTCGCCTCGCAATTTGCCAATAAAGCCAAAGGCAATTTGATTCTTGCCACAACACACGCACAAGCGCGATATGCGCTTCCACAATACTTGCAAACCTTCAAACAAGACTACCCCGATGTGCATTTAACCATTTATGAAAGTAGTCCACGTGAAATTAGCCGATTACTAATTGAAGGAGAAGCAGATATTGGCATCGCAACAGAAGGCTTGCATTTAATTGATGAGCTAATTACCTTTCCTTGGTACGACTGGCATCATAATATTCTCGCACCACTAAATCATCCCATTCTTGATCTCGGTGAAACTATTACGTTAGAAGAATTAAGTGAATATCCTCTAATTACTTATCATGCTGGATTGGCAGGGCGTTCAGGTGTGGATGCTGCTTTTGAAAAAGCGGGTTTATCGCCCGATTTTGTTTTAACAGCACTCGATGCTGACGTAATTAAAACGTATGTTGAACACGGTTTAGGTCTTGGGATTGCTGGCAGTTTCTCATATAATCCAGAGCGTGATTCACAATTAAAGAGTATTTCAGCGGCGCATTTATTTAATATGAATACGACTCGAATTGCATTAAAACGCGGTCATCATTTACGCGATTTTGCTTACGATTTTATTGAACGAATTTCGCCAAAATTAACGCGCGAAGATGTTATTGCTCAACTTGTCTTACCGAATTAGCAAACATTGCAATCACAACACAGCATAAACTCACAAACAAAAATGCTGCTTGTAAATTAAACTGCGTTGTGAAAAAACCAATGATAACCGGCCCAAGTAAAAATCCAAAATAACCAATACGACTTACGTAAGCAATACCTTTCGCAGCAGAACCAATGTGATTTCGTGCGCCTGCAGCAAATAGAATAGGAACAACATTAGCATTGCCTAGTCCAATCAATAAAAAACCTAACACAATGAAATACAC
>JBDLQG010000124.1:0-6148 GCA_039800705.1 Pseudomonadota bacterium | reverse complement strand
TACGGAAATTGACCCTATTTGTGCGCTACAAGCGGCAATGGAAGGGTATCGTGTTGTGACGATGGAAGAGGCTGCGCCTATTGCAAATATTTTTGTAACGGCAACAGGTAACTTCAATATTATTCGCCACGAACATTTAAACGCTATGCGCGATCAAGCGATTGTTTGTAATATCGGGCATTTTGATGCTGAAATTGATATTGCGTCACTGCGTCAATACACATGGGAAAACATTAAACCCCAAGTGGATCATGTTATTTTCCCAGACGGCAAACGCCTCATTATTTTGGCAGAAGGTCGCCTTGTGAATTTAGGTTGCGCAACTGGGCATCCAAGTTTTGTGATGTCAAATTCATTCTGTAATCAAGTGCTTGCGCAAATTGAATTATGGAAAAATGCGTCAAGTTATGAAAATAAAGTCTATATTTTACCTAAAAAATTAGATGAAAAAGTGGCGCGTTCACATTTGGCGCAACTGGGTGTGAAATTAACCACATTGACACCAGAACAAGCCAATTACATTAGCGTACACGTTGACGGTCCGTATAAACCAGAGCATTACCGCTACTAAGTTTTATCGGTAAAACGCCTAAGAGTAACAAAAATGCACGTTATGGCTATAACGTGCATTTTTTATTTCAGCTGATCGATAATACTATCCCACTGCATTTGCGTGACGGGCAAAATGGATAAGCGATTGCCACGTTGCACTAATTGAAAATCCGCTAACGCGGGTATTTCTTTTAATTCACGAAGCGTAATCACCCGCGAAAATTTTTCAATAAATCCCACATCAACACGCCACCATCTTGGATTTTCAATGGTGCTTTTGGGGTCATAATAAGGGCTATTCGAGTCATGCGCACTATCATCAACGTAAGCGTTTTTGACAATGTTCATCACGCCAACAATGCCCGCTTCTTTGCAATTGGAATGATAAAAAAAGACACGATCATCGAGCTGCATTTCACGCATAAAATTGCGTGCTTGATAATTGCGCACACCTTCCCATGGCTCGGTTTGAGTTGGGCGCTGAATTAAATCGTCAATACTAAACACATCGGGTTCGGATTTCATTAGCCATAGGCGCATAGCGTATTCTCGTAAATTAGCGTAGGATAAAACGGTCTGTTTAATTGCATGCTTTATAAAGTGTTTTAGGTTCAATATCGACCGCACCATCTTTAAATTCTAAACACCCCCACTCCTTGTTTATTCGTGCGGTATCTAAAAATTCTGAGCTGACATGTTGACCAATCAAATGCTGTAAATCAATTTCTTTCATTTCACCATTTTCAAAAGTCAAACTAAATCGATAGTGCTCTTTTTTTTCGAAATTTAACAGTTTCATTTTTTATTCTAAAGGTTGAATGCTGTGAAAATTTTGTGTGTTCCACATTTCGATTAATTCATCTTGATGTGATTCAGCCCATTCGCGTACTAATTGACGACATTTTTTTGGTAAATTTCCTTCAATAATATTTAAAGCGATTAACTCCATAACGGCTTCATATTCACCATATTTGATATGAATATGTTTTGGAGGATGTTCTTTATCAATTAGGTACATTTTAATGATAATTCCATAAAATCGACAAATTTCTGGCATCAATTATTTCTCCAAATAAGTATAAGAATTGAGTCCGGCTAAGAATTCATCTGCATAACGTTGTTTTTCAGTATCGGATAACTGGCTGACAGCTAATTTTTCACGATAGGCTTGCATTAACTCGTCGCTGCTAATATGGACATAATCAAGCAATTCTGACACGGCTTCACCTTCTTGCAAATCCTCAAAATGATAGCCTTCCTCATCGAGTTTAATATTAATGGAGTGCGTATCCCCAAACAAATTGTGCATATCGCCTAAAATTTCTTGATACGCACCTAACATGAAAAAACCAATTAAATACGGTTTTTCACTGTCAATATCGTGAATGGGGAGTGTGTTTTCTAAGTTTTGCCCGTCAATATAGCAATCAATACGTCCGTCCGAATCACAGGTTAAATCTTGAATCACCGCGCGGCGCGTGGGCATTTCATTTAAACGGTGAATAGGCATAATGGGGAAAATTTGATCAATTCCCCATACATCGGGCAGCGATTGAAATAGCGAGAAATTACAGAAAATTTTATCGGCTAGTTTTTCGTTGAGCTCTTCAAAAATAGTCGCTTCACTTTGGTTGTGTAGATTGAGTTGCGTGTGAATTTTTTGGCAAGTCAGCGCATACATATTTTCAGCTTTCGCTAACGCTTCAAGTGAAAATTGATCTTGTGTAAATTGCGCTCGTGCTTGCGCGAGTGAAAAATGCGCGTCATGATAGGCTTCAACATTGTTGTGAATAGGCGGCAGTTTTTCAAGCTCTGCATGATTGCAATACACTGATTCAATATCAGTGACATTACTAATTAAAACAGCATGATGCGCGGTTAATGCTCGCCCTGATTCGGTAATAATATCGGGCTGTGGCAGGTTTTTTTCAGCGCAAACGTGTGCAAAACCACGAACAATGTTTTGCGCATATTCGTTTAGACTGTAATTGATTGATGATTCACGACGCGATTGACTACCATCATAATCCACGCCAAGTCCACCACCCGCATCGACAATCGAAATAGGAACGCCTAAGCGGTGAAATTCGACATAAAATTGCCCCGCTTCTTTGAGTGCGACTTTAATGTCGTGAATATTGGCAATTTGTGACCCCATGTGAAAGTGCATCAATTTCAACGCGTGAAGCAAATCGGTTTGTTTTAAGCGTTCAATCAGTTGTAATAATTCATGTGCGTGCAACCCAAATTTGGATTTTTCACCGCCGCTATTTTGCCATTTTCCCGCGCTGATACTGGATAAACGAACACGAACGCCCATTTGTGGCGTGACATTGAGTTTTTGTGCTTCTTCAATAATAAATTCAAGTTCAAGGGGTTTTTCAATGACTAAATACACATTGAGTCCCATTTTAAGACCGATAAGCGCGAGGCGGATATAAGCGCGGTCTTTATAACCATTGCAAATAATTAAGCCATTTTCCGACTTGGATAGCGCCATAATGGCAAGCAATTCGGGTTTGCTACCCGCTTCCAGTCCAATTTTATCCGCCGCTAAAATGCCTTCAACGACTTTTCGCTGTTGATTGACTTTAATGGGGTAAACAGGCGTGTAGTTGCCTTGATAATGATGGGCGGCTCGCGCTTGCTCGAACGCGTGGTCAAGGCGATGTACACGGTCTTTTAATATATCAATAAATCTCACGAGAACGGGCAGAGATAAGTGTTTATCTTGTAGTGACTTTGCGATTTCGTGTAAATCAATTTCGATGGACTTATCCGCACACGGTTTGACGCACACATTTCCGTGTTGATTGATTGAAAAATACTGATCGCCCCATGAATTAATGGCGTAGGTTTCAGCGGATTTTTCAATGGTCCATGTTACATTTTTTTCAGTTAACGGCACGTTAGTTTCCTTTGCTTGGCTGTATAAAGCGCATTGTTTTTATTACTGCTAACATAACACAAAATAGGGTGTTTTTTGATGACCAAAAAACAGAAATTGATCATTTGAGCAATGATTACGGTGATAATTGAACTATGTTAAAATACTGATATTTGAAAAACGTAAATTAATATAATGGAAAACCAAGATATTTTATCGTCTACTGCTTTAATTGGGAATGTAGGAGAGCCTTTTCTGTTAGGCTTTGCAGTGGGGTATTTTGCAAAAAAAATGCTTCGATTTCTGTTGTTTCTGGGTGGAGGAATCATTGTCATGCTCTTTATTGCAGAGTATTACGGCGTGATTCATTTATCTGATTCACAACTACTTCATTACACCGATACCGCTGCGAATGCGGCCAAAAATTCAAGTGATTATTTGGTTGAGAGACTGTCACATTTTTCGACAAAAGGCGTGAGCGCTACAGGTGGGTTTTTATTAGGGTTTAAAATGGGATAAGCTATTTGCTCGGTGTTTTGAATGCGTTCGTTTGTTTCATCCATGTTGTATATCATAAAGCGTAATCAATCGATTGTAGAGTTAGAAACGTATTTAACGCGCATCTAACTCTACTGATCAACATTCCTTTTGTATTAATTCACCCAAGCGCGAGCATTGCTAAAGAGTCTTAGCCACGCACCGTCTTTATCCCAGTCAGCTGGATGCCAAGAGTTTTGTAATGTTCTAAAGCATCGCTCAGGGTGTGGCATCATAATGGTTACTTTGCCATCGGTAGTGGTAAGACCCGTAATACCAAACGGTGAGCCATTAGGATTCGCTGGAAAATCGGTAGTAGGAATGCCACGCGAATCCACATACGAGAGCGCAATCATTTTCGCGTCTACTGCATTTTGCAAATTTTGTGAAAAGACTGCGCGGCCTTCACCGTGTGCGACAACAACAGGCATTCTTGAACCCGCCATGCCAGCGAGTAAAATCGATGGTGAATCTTCCACTTGAACCATAGCAACACGTGCTTCAAATTGTTCAGAGGTATTGCGCATGAAACGTGGCCAATGTTGCGCGTTTGGAATAATGTCTTTTAATCCCGACAACATTTGACAACCATTGCACACGCCTAAACTAAAGGTGTCTTCGCGTGCAAAAAAGTCAGCGAATTCTTGACGGGCAAGGGGGTTAAATAAAATGGATTTTGCCCAGCCACCGCCAGCACCTAAAACGTCACCATACGAAAAGCCACCGCAGGCGACCAGTCCTTTAAAATCACGCAAATTCACCCGTCCGTGAATAATATCGCTCATGTGGACGTCGATACTGGTAAATCCTGCGCGATCAAATGCCGCCGCCATTTCAACATGACCATTAACGCCTTGTTCTCGCAAAATAGCGACTTTGGGACGATTTAAGGCTAAAAAAGGAGCTGCAATGTCTTCTTTGACGTCAAAAGTGAGTAGGGCGTGCAAACCGCGATCAGCGTCATCGTCAATTTGTGCAAATTCTTGCTTCGCGCACGTTGGATTGTCACGCAATGCTTGCATACGATAACTCAGTTCTGACCATGTTTTTTGCAGTTGTGCTCGGGGGGCGCTGTAAATGACTTCACCGGCTTGTGAAATGGTTAAACGTTGGTTTTCATGTGAACCCACATGACCAACTTCAAATACGCAGTCAATTAAGCCATTTTGTGTAAGCAAGCTTTTGACATCGTCAACGTCTTCGCTGCGCACCTGAATAACAGCTCCTAATTCTTCGTTAAATAAATTACTGAGTGTATCCGCGCTTAGGGCATCTAATACAAGATTCACTTCAAGTCGACTTGCAAACAGCATTTCAGTGCCGACAGCAAGCAACCCCCCATCAGAGCGATCATGATACGCTAATAATTTTTGCTGTTGATTGAGCGTTTGAATAGAGTCGAAAAAGGCTTTTAAATGCGTGGCATCGTCTACATCAGGTGCGTCATCACCGAGTTGATTGTAAACCTGCGCAAGAACACTGCCGCCTAAGCGATTTTTTCCAGCGCCTAAGTCAATAAGCAACAACACGCTATTTTCAATCGCTTGTAGCTGTGGCGTTAACGTTTTGCAAACGTCTAAAACAGGCGCGAAAGCGGTAATAATCAGTGACAGTGGTGATGTCATGGTTTTTTCACCTGATTCATCATGCCACACCGTTTTCATTGACAGTGAATCTTTGCCGACAGGAATGGCAATACCAAGGGCAGGGCAGAGTTCAAGTCCCACCGCTTTGACGGTATCAAATAACGCCGCATCTTCACCAGCAACGCCCGCAGCCGCCATCCAATTTGCAGATAATTTAATGTCGCGCACGCTATCAATTCGCGCAGCCGCTAAATTGGTTAACGCTTCACCAATCGCCATACGGCCTGACGCGGGGGCATTAATCACCGCAATCGGTGTGCGCTCGCCCATAGCCATCGCTTCACCTGTAGTCGCTTGAAAGCCGGATGTGGTGACTGCGACATCGGCCACTGGAATTTGCCAAGGACCGACCATTTGATCTCTGGCAACGAGTCCCGTGACGGATCTATCACCAATGTGAATAAGAAAACTCTTGTCGGCTACCGCTGGAAACGCGAGAACACGATCAATTGCTTCAGCGAGTTCAATGTCATCGGTATTGAATGCTGCGACATTAGGCGCAACGTGTTCAACAGTGCGGTGCATT
>JBDLQG010000123.1:0-6223 GCA_039800705.1 Pseudomonadota bacterium | reverse complement strand
GCTTCTGACATCGCACAGGTTCCTCAAGCGATTTACAGAAAATCGATGGCTTTCAGCCGGTGGGGCTCTTCTTTATGCGCTCTCACCTATTTCAATTGCTGCAACTAACTCTGGCCGCATCGGAGTTCTCATATTTCTGACGTTACTTCCTATTTTTGTATCTGAATTACGTCACATTGTTAAACACGACGCAAACCACCCCAAGCTATTACAACGAATCGCCCAAATGTTTTTTATAAAATGGCCAATTCGTGACATGCAAATATTTGCGCACAGGTGACTTAATCACTGACACGCACAGCGCAATCGAAAACAAGCACCAAACCGCCGCATATTCATTGGGATCATCCGTGGTGATATCTGAAATCCAAGGCCCCATGAAATAATGAAACAACACAAACTTCCAAGAACCGTAAAGCGTTGGCAGAATGAAGGCCACAATAATATAGGCTAATACATGCAGTCCCCAATTGAAATTAAATAACCATTCAATCGGATGCGACAGCAAACCATTAAGCGGCATTTGCCATGCAATATGCCATGCGCCAGATACCGAGCAAATATGAGGACCACAGAAGCCTTCTGTGCCAATAACGCAGGTTCCCGCCCATGCAAAGGGATACATTTTAAATAAAATTAAAATAGAACCGGCCGCGCAAATGGTATAAACCGTGGTTCGAATTTTGAGCTTAATACTTTCGGGAATAAAGTACATTGCCACCATATTAGCAAAAAATGGCTGAAAGGCGACGTGTAGATACCCTAGCATCGTTAAAATTTGATTATTGGGATTGTCACACAAATCAATATAGACATAAGTAAATGCCTGCAATAATTCCATCAGTGCAAAATACGTTAACGGTATCCAAAGCTCTTTTGACTCCCCCTTTTTAGCAATATAATACGCTGTCCCCAAGCCAACTGCTGCAAGCACGCCAGATGCTTCACCACTCCAACACATGATGTTTTCCTCATTAATTTGTCATTTTTATTGTTATGATTCTTCAAAAAATTAAACACAACAAAACCTTGCTGTGTATCGCGTAAAGTATAACACACAAAAAATCTATGCTTTACGTATGCTATACTTAGAGCCTGTCCCTATAACGTTAGGCAACCATGTCAAAACTCACCGTTACAAATCACAACCGCAATCTCACTGGTTTAACGTATGTGTACCCCGTTCTGTCACGTCGCGCAGGTGGTTTATCCATTGGTATTAATTTTAATACCAATAATGCGTGTAATTGGCGATGTATTTATTGCCAAGTGCCTGAATTAAAAAATGGCGCCGCACCGGAAATTGATTTGAATTTACTGGCTAGTGAGCTGCGCTTTTTTTTAAATTCGGTATTACACGGTAATTTCTACGACGAGATGGAAGTAGAGGCCACGCAGCGTACGATTAAAGACATCGCTATTGCAGGGAATGGTGAGCCTACCAGTTTGAAAAACTTTGACGTTGCTGTAAATGTAATTGGCGAGATTGCCAATGAATTTGGTATTTTTCCTCAAAGTCATTTTGTGTTAATTACCAATGGCAGTTTAATTCACCGTCAATCAGTTCAAAAAGGATTAAAAATCCTCAACGAATATGATGGCGAAATCTGGTTTAAAATGGACAGTGCAACGCCAGAGGGACGCGCAAAATTTAACCATTCTGCGCAAAGTAATGAATCTGTATTGAAACATTTACGGATTGCAAGCGAACTCTGTCCAACAAAAATACAAATCTGTTTAGTTGATTATAAACAACAAGGACTTGCTCAGACTGAGAAAGCAGGTTTTATTGATTTTCTAAAACAGGTGCGCTCTCAAACAACGATTGAAAATATGACGCTATACACGCTAGCAAGACCATCAAAACAACCCGAAGCCATCGATTTGCACGTCATGCCATTAGACGTTATGGCAGATTTAGCAGATGATATTCGCTTATTGGGTTTTCATGTGGTAGTCACGCAATAGCGTGTAATTCTTCGAGCGTATTGATATTTTCAAATCCTCGTACATCGTCACCAAAATCAACGTAATGCGTTTGATGCTCAGCAAACCAGCGTCGAACCTTGCGTTCACCTCTAGCTAAATACTGTTCTAAATTGGCTTTGAGCGCTGTATTCACGACCATAAAAACAGAGTGAACTTGCTCTCCACAGCAAGCAACCGTAATGTCGGATTGATAAGTGTTATGTTCAAGCAATAATCGATTTAGTTGCTGAGTGGTAATAAAGGGCGCATCGCAAGGCACAACCATTAACGTATTCGCGTCAATAGCGTTCATTGCCGCTAAAACCCCCGCAAGCGGCCCTGAGAAATTAGCTGTTGCATCGGCAATAACCCCCGCACCCCACGCGTGATAAATGGCATCATCGCTATGTGTGTTAATCAATAATTCATCGACAATCGGACGCATAGCAAAAAACGAATACGCGATTAACGGTTGCCCTTGATAGTGCATCAAAGCCTTATTTTCGAAATTCATACGTTGCGCTCGACCACCGGCGAGAATAACGCCTGCTACTTTTGTTTGCGAGGTCATTGGTGTTAATCTATTGGCTAAATATTCTTACATTCTAAAGGAAAAAGTCCGCATGAAACATACCTTAAAAATCGCGCTGCTTGCTGCTACTCTGCCGTTTATTATGACTGGTTGCGCGAGTAATTCGGAAAAAATCGCCGAAAACACCGTAGAACCGGTAACTGTAGCTAGTTTTATCAATGAATACCCAACGCGTGAGCGTGTGGATTATGTTTTAAATTGCGTTGCACAACATGGCGGTTTAACGTATATCAATCAATACGCGTGTGGATGCAAAATTGACAAAATTGCCGAAAAATTGAGTTTTAACGACTTTGATGCGGCAAAGACCGTTTCATATTTACGTTCAATGGCAGGTGAAAATGGCGCTGCTTTTCGTGATCCCAAAAAAGGACAAGCGTTGCGCAAACAGTTAAAAGAAGCAGAAGATACTGCAGAAAAGAGCTGTTTTGTAAAATAAGTTAGGTAGTATTCTTACATTTTTGACTGATTTAGGGTTCATTTTATGCGTAGATGGTCGATTAAAACATTACTCACAATAATGATAAGTGTTGTATTTATCTTTGTGCTTGGCACATTAAGTTGGGTTTTAATCAATGAAGAGCGCGATATCAATTTACTCAAACAGGAAAAAATTGGTGTAGAAGTCATTGCGCAGTTGCAACAAATTAACATCTTAGTTGCGCAACATCGCGGCATGGTCAATCGTTTACTCAATGGCAATCACGCGCTTGAAAATGCGCTAGATGAGTTAGAAAAACAAATTGACACAAATTTTGAAACCGATGTTGCGCAATGTCAATTACCTGAAGTTTTGTTGCCCTGTGAGCATTTAAGTAACTTACAGCAACGCTGGCAACGACTGAAAACCACACACCTCATGCTAAGTGTCCGCGATAGCTTTAATGTGCATACACTGTTAATTGATGACACATCTGCCTTGATAGAAGATGTCGCAAACAGTAGTCATTTAGGCTTAGATGATGATTTATCAACGCATTATTTGATGAATAGCATGATAAAAAGCCTGCCTGAACTCGCTGAAAATCTTGGACAGTTAAGAGGTTTTGCAAGCGGAACAATGGTTGCTCATCACGTCGTGAGTACATCAGAGCAAATCAAAATGGTTGAGCTCATTCACTTAGTGCGTTTATCACAGCGTCAATTTGATTTAAATTTAGAAAAAATCTTTAACGTATTACCTGAATTTCAACAGACATATCAACAAAACACGTTGGAAGTTCAGCGTAATATTGAACAATTTTTACTCATTGCAGAGCAGCAAAGTTTAACGAAAGACGCGTCTACCGATGATGACAATTTTTATGTCAAGGGTACACAAATTATTTCACAAGTCATGGCACTCTACCCGCTTATTACCAATAGTTTAAACGATCAATTAGCTAAACAGATTGACCTATTATGGCTTGAAAAAACGTATATACTCGCAAGTGCTGGGTTATTGAGTTTGTGCTTAATGTTCTTTTTTTCTCAAATCAAGAAGCGCCTAAACGTACTGAAACATGCCGTTATACATTTTGAGCAAATCAGCGCAGGAAATTATGATAACGACATCATCATTCATTATGACGATGAAATAGGTCAATTATTGTCAAAATTGCAGATTATGCGCCATCATCTTCTGGATAATTTAGATAAGCTAAAATACAACGTGATGCGTTTAACGGACGCGCAACGTATTGCAAAACTAGGCGATTTTGATTGGAATTTGCAAAGTAATGAATGGTATTTCTCCGATGAAGTGTATCGTATTTTTGGTATTACAACGGATGAACTTGAATGGAATTACGATAAATTTTTAAGTTTTATTAAAGCCGCTGACCGCGACAATGTCGCAGCCACACTGGTTCATGCTCGCTGCGTTAAAGGCAATTATGATATGGAATACCATATTGATTGCAAAAACGGTGTTCGTAAACTGATTTATCAATGTATTGAAAGCCATGCCAATGAGAATGGCGAAGTGATTCGCATGGTCAGTACACTGCAAGATGTGACAATTCAGCGTGAAATGGAAACAAAAATCAAACTGGCCGCAAAAGTATTTGATCACGTGGGTGATGCCATTTTTGTCACCAACGAAAATAATAAAATCACGCTCATTAACCGTGTTTTTACCGACATTACAGGTTACAACATTGACGATGTTTTAGGGAAAGATCCACGTTTTTTAAGTACAGCAAAGCAAGATGATGATTTTTATGCCGCTATGTGGTTTGAAATTAACACACACGGTACATGGAAAGGTGAAGTGTGGAATCAACGCAAAGATGGCTCAGTTTTTCCCGAACTGTTAACCATCACGACCATTCACAATTCAAAAAATGAAATTGTGAATTATATTGGCATATTCTCAGATATTACCCTGCAAAAACAAGCCACAGAGCAAATCGAATATTTAGCCAATTATGACGGTTTAACCGGACTTATGAATCGCATGGCATTGCAATCAGCGGTGGAAAATGTGCTTGTTTCTGTTCAAAAAAGTCAGCAACTTTTGGCATTACTGTTTATTGATTTAGATGGTTTTAAAGCCGTCAATGATACACTTGGTCATGCGGTGGGCGATGAAGTATTAAAGTCGACTGCTGAGCGCTTAATGAAAAATGTGCGTGGTCGTGATTTGGTTGCGCGACTTGGCGGTGATGAGTTTGTGGTCGTATTAGTGCATTTAACGGACGTGAGCCATATTGTCCCTGTTGCCGATAAACTTCTCAACGCCTTGCACCAAACGCTAACGCATCAAGACCAAACACTTCATGTGACGCCAAGTATGGGTATTTCAGTCTACTCCGACACTTGCTGTGATTATGCAAAGCTACTGAGTAGCGCAGATAAAGCGATGTATAAAGCCAAAGAAAACGGAAAAAATAATTATCAATTTGCCCCTTAAAATCGATGCGAAAAATAGCCTATGAGCAATCAAGACGAAACGTATGACCACCAAGAAACGATCTTAAACGTGCGTAGCGTACTCGCACGTCATCGTTTAGTGGAAGAATTAGTGCGTAAACAAAACTTAGTCGAACTGCAGCGTTTGCTTGATCAACTCGATGCCAATGCGATGGCGCAAATGCTTGAAGTGTTCTCTCCCGATGATCGACAAATTATCTGGGATTTAATTGCCGATTCACATAAAGAAGAAATTTTGCTTGCGATGTCTTATGACATTCGCCTTGAGCTTGCTGCTGATTTTAAGCCGCGCAATCGAAATATGATTATTCGCGTATTTGATTTGCACGAAGGTCTACTTCGTCAAATTCCAATTGAAACCAAAGAAGATTTAGCGCACGCAAAACCCATTTGGATTGACCTTGTCATGCCAGAAGAGGAGCATTTAATTTGGGCAAGTGAAGTTTTTGGTGTGGATCTACCCAATCCAAGCGAATTAACCGATTTAGAAACCAGTGCGCGGTTTTACGTTGAAGATAATGGCGAAGTACATTTGCATTCTGATTTTCTGCTCGATAGAAAAAGCGAATCTCGCAACGTCGCTGTTGCCTTTGTATTAAACAAAGACACACTTTTTTCAGTACGCGGTGAAGAGTTACCTGTTTTTCGATTACAGCGTTTGCGAGCGCGTAACGAATCCGGTTATGTTTCTGACGCAAAAGGATTATTACTTGATTTATATGCCGCTGACGTCGAATACTCCGCTAATGC
>JBDLQG010000122.1:0-6320 GCA_039800705.1 Pseudomonadota bacterium | reverse complement strand
TCGAGATCAACAGTGAGTTGCTTCGTATTCATAATCAATAAGTAAAAGCCACACGCGAGCGAAATAGAAATGGACAGAACAATAACGGTTAACAACGCATTGAGGCGTGAGGCAACTAAGCGACCTAAACTTGAGAATAACGCTTGAGCGTGCTGATCTCGATAAGCATAAATTTTATCGGCAATCGTACCACCTGTCTTTGAGGTTTGTTTAGGGTTTCTTTTCGCTTCAATGATACTATTGTGATTATTTCTAGGCTTGTGTTTGTTCTTTTGCTTCATAATTTTATCGACTTAATGAACTACATTTTGTGTATTTGATGAAGGTGAAACACGACGCTTGATTTGTCACATTTTTCATTTACCACCCGTTACCAAACTTCCATGATCTAATCTTAACACGCGATGATTGAGCGTTGAAATGAGTGAAATATCATGCGTTGCAATCAATACCGTGACACCAACATTTTGAAATTGTTCAAATAAGTGCATAATTTCAGCTGATAATTCGGGATCTAAATTCCCAGTTGGCTCGTCAGCTAAAATAATGAGTGGCTTGTGTACCACCGCACGCGCAATCCCAACACGCTGCTGCTCACCACCCGACAAGGTCAACGGAAGTTTGCGCTCTTTACCAAGTAATCCAACCTTGCTAAGTGCAGCACGAACGAGGCCGTTAATTTCTTTAGAGGTATATCCCATAATAACTAGAGGTAAGGCGACATTGTCAAATACTGTTCGATCATTAAGCAATTTATAATCTTGGAAAATTAGTCCCATTTCACGACGTATGTAAGGAATTTGACTAGCGCGTATTTGACTTAAGTCTTTTTTATTAAACATGATTTTTCCACGATTTCCGCGCTCAATCATGGCAATCAATTTAAACAACGTACTCTTACCTGCGCCTGAATGCCCTGTTAAGAACGCAATTTCACCTTTAGATAGACGAAAACTCACATTGCGTAGCACATCACCCACTTCATGGTAACGCATACTGACATTATCAAATTCCAGCATAATTTTTAGTCTTTAATAAATAAAGCATTAACGAAACTTTCCGCATCAAAGTCTTGCAAATCTTCAATGCCTTCACCAATACCAATAAAACGAATCGGAAGACCAAATTGTTTTGCTAAAGCAAAAATAACGCCACCTTTTGCCGTACCATCCAATTTTGTTAATGTTAAGCCCGTCAATGAAACAGCTTCGTTGAATAATTTCGTTTGTGAAATCGCGTTCTGCCCTGTCCCCGCATCTAAGACAAGCAACACTTCATGTGGCGCGGTATCATCGAGTTTTGCCATGATACGTTTCACTTTTTTGAGCTCTTCCATTAAATTGGATTTCGTTTGTAATCGCCCTGCCGTATCAGCAATAAGTACATCGATATTTTTAGCTTGTGCAGATTGGATTGCATCGTAAATGACCGATGCAGAATCTGCTCCCGTATGCTGCGCAACCACATGAATTTCATTGCGTTCACCCCATGTTTGAAGCTGCTCAACAGCAGCGGCCCTAAAGGTATCGCCTGCAGCAAGCATGACGCTATGTCCTTGCATTTTTAGACGATTGGCTAATTTACCAATAGTTGTCGTTTTTCCCGCACCATTGACACCGACAACCAGAATAACAAACGGCTTGTCCTGTTTTGGAATACTGAGATTAATATCACATGGTTTTAAAATATCCAGTAAAGCGTCTTTTAACGCCCGCTCTAATACAACACGATCATTTAATTCAACGCGACTGAGTTGCTCAGATAAACGTGCAATAATAGCTGAACTTGCTTCAACACCCACGTCAGCCATTAATAAATTCGCTTCGATGTCAGCTAATAAATTGTCACTGCCTGATTTAGATAAGATACTACCTAAGCCATTACGTGTACGTTGCAACTGGGATTTTAATCGACCATATAATGAATCCGTTTCATTCGCAATGGGTTGACTGATCGCTTGTGTGTCAACATCTTGCGTAGCACTTTCTGATTCTAAAATTGGAAAATCATATTTGCTATAAAAATGAATAGCAATCAATGGCAAAATAAGCAGCGTTGCTAATACACCATGAATAACAGCCGTCCACCAAGGCAAATTAAATTTAATCGTTAGGATACTTAAACTAATTTGTAGAAATAATAGGCTACTTAACCACACGCCAGCTTTGCGCAATGTATGAGAAGATGCCGATGTTGCCTGAAAAATGACACCACTTAATACGATAAAACATACCAATGCCACGGCACGATGCAACCACGCCAGTGTAATCTGAGCATCATAAGCCACGGTGCCGCTATAATGATTTTGCACGCCATAAAATAAGTTTAAAGCACCATCGTAATTTAAAGCTGGCAACCATGCGCCGTTACATTGAGGGAAGCCACGGCAAGCGAGTGCAGCATGGTTAGCAGCGGTCCAATCACCTAAAAACAGCTGAATTAAAATAACGAATAAGCCAAGGCTAACTAATAAACGACTTTGTGGCTGCTTCGCTAAAATAACGCGGTCATCCAAACGCAAATAAAGCGCAAATAACAAAGCAAAAATGGTGCTTCCCAAAAATAATGCACTGCTCACAAAAATGGGCATCGTTTGTATCATTAATCGATGAATGACATTCAATTCGCCCAAATCTATAGGGGACAAACGAATCCCTGTCTCTATTATGAGGGAAACAAGAACGAAAACGGCGCTCAAACCAGCTATTTTTCTAAACATGTTTTAACTAACCAATTTGTGAAATTTTTAAAAGGTGCATCAAATCGCTTTTAGCATCGTAAGGATTAAAATCAGGAGCATAACGCATCATTATGTTTCCAAGTGGGTCAATGAATAATAATACGCCTTCTGGAATTGCACCATTATACAGTGCATTTAACTTTTCAATAACGCCTACGCTTGGTTTTAAGTGCAGCAAATCCGTATCGTCCTGCTGCCACCATGTTGCCGCTTTCTCTTGAGAAACTGAATTATCAAGCACCAACACAGCACGTCGTGTACGGACTAACTCCTTATTTAACATTAAACGTAATTGCCGACTTTTGTGAATAGCATCAAGACAACTATCAATGCAATCCGCATGAGCAATCACATTCACAATCAGCCAATGCGCTGGCAGCTCTTGAATATTATTTTTTGAAAACAAATCAAATCCTTCAAAATCACTTCGCTCGGTAGTGATAATTGGGGTAATTAATTCACCATGATTAGTCGGTGCACGCGTTAATAAACTGGGATGCTTGGCCAAATACCATGCAATACTAAAAGGGATAATTGACATTGCAAAAATGCCAATAATGAGTCGTCTATTTCTTTTTTGTTGTTGCGTTATCATTTTTTCAAAGCCATTTTAATAAACATTACCGTTAGTACCAGCGCTAAACCAAACCATTGTAGCGCATAAGCTAAATGTTTTTCAGGTGAAATCACAGTCACAATGCTCCAGTTTCGCACATAACCATGGGGAGCATCTGAACTTAATTCAAGTTGAAAGTTCAATAGATCATAACCTAATTTTTTAGATAAAACGGTATCATCTAAAACTTGCACAACAGCAGGTTGCGTTTGTGTCGGTTGCGTTGCACCTTCAAGTTGAATACCAACGCTAGGAAAAGTATTGATACGCCCCGTCACTGTAACGTCATTTGATTCAGATTGAAACGTCACATCTGGCAAAATTGCACGCGGTTCAATCAAGGGAATCCAACCACGATTAACCAAGATAGCTTTGTTTGTATTTTTAATTTTAAAAGGGGTCATTACAAAGTAGCCTACTTTACTTTCGTGAATTTGATTATCGAGTAAAAACTGCTGCGCAATGTCAAAATGCCCCGTCAAACTCGCCTGTTTATAACGATCCTGTTTAACATCAACACGCGTTTGAGTGCTCGTTAAGTCGATATGTTCATTGATTCGCTGCGCTTGTAAATCGATATAAACTTGTTTTTCATCAGCTCGATGAATTTGCCACGCACCAAGGCTAAGTAATACAGTAAACATGGCCAAATAGGCTATAGTCCAACTTAATTTTATATTCATCCAAATTTTCTCTATTAAATTTGTATTACTACGCCAAAATCATCAAAATACACTTTTCTTTTTTCACAATAATAAAAAACTTATGCTAATTAAAACGGTTGTCATTTTTGCTTTTTTGTTAATTCTGCTCAGTTTAGGCTCTGCACTGTTTAATATTGTCAAACATAAAGACCAAACAAACTCAACAAAAACACTTAATGCACTCACACTGCGCATTACTTTATCGATTACATTATTTATTTTTATTTTTATTGCCGTTGCAAATGGTTGGCTTCAGCCACACGGATTAGGAACACGAATCCAAACGGCTAGTCCTACTTTAGATTTACCAAAATAAAATTAACGAACCTTGACAAAAAAAAAGCGTGGCCTAAAAATGACCACGCTTTTTCAATGTTCTTGTTTATTTACATTAAATATACAAATACAAATAAACCTAACCATACCACGTCAACGAAGTGCCAATACCACGCCGCCGCTTCAAATGCAAAATGATTTTCAGGAGTGAAATGCCCTTTTGCACTGCGGAATAAAACAACACTCAAAATAATGGCACCAACGCAAACGTGAAAGCCATGAAAACCTGTCAACATAAAGAATGTTGAACCATAGATACCCGAACCTAGGGTCAATCCCATTTCGGTGTATGCTTCGTGATATTCAAATGCTTGGCAAAGAACGAACAAAAAGCCCAATCCAACCGTTGCGATAAGACCTTTGATCAACTGATCACGTTTTTTTGCAAGCAAACCATGGTGCGCCCAAGTACACGTCACGCCACTACTCAGAAGTAGTAACGTATTAATAAACGGTAAACCAAAAGCCCCCATTGGTTCAAAATGTCCCCCTACGTTACCAGGTCCATTCGTTGGCCATATTGCAGTGTAGTTAGTCCATAAAATCGCTTTAGTAGCCGCCTTTGCACCTTCACCACCAAGCCAGGGCACTGATAAATTACGTGTGTACCATAATGTACCAAAAAATACAGCAAAGAACATCACTTCCGAAAAAATGAACCACATCATTCCCATGCGGTATGAGATACCTACGCCATGGTTGTACATACCCGATTCACTTTCTGTTGATTGAAGCGTAAACCAACCCGCCACCATCACAATAAAAATAGCAAAACCGAGCATCATCAATGGTGATCCGATAGATGAGCCATTTAAATAATTCGCAAAACCCACAAGTGTAGTTAGCAAACCCGCAGTAGCCATGACTGGCCATGTGGCTTTATGCGGAATATAATAAGCATCATTTGTTGACATAAACTTCCCCTTGTTATTTTTTTATAGCTGTTTGAGTGTTATCAAAAAACGTGTACGACAGTGTAATCGTTTTATATTCATGCGGTAGTGCCGGATTTAACACAAAACGCATTGGCATGACTTTTTTTTCATGCGGTGCAAAAGTCTGCTCAGAAAAACAAAAACATTCGACTTTCTCAAAATAGGTACTCGTTAGTGCAGGTGAAAAACTTGGAATCGCTCTCGCTACCATTGGCGCCGCTGTTTTATTTTCTGCATAAAAATTCACGGTGTGATATTCACCTGGATGCACTTTTAACTGCGTCATTTCTACGCTAAAAATCATGGGAGTTGACTCGTTTAACGTCGTCATAAACTCCACATTCACTTCACGATCATTATCTATTTCATAAGCAGTTTCCGGTATCGCTTTAATCGCGTCTGGGCGATCTCGCTCAATCCATTTCCACTCACATAAAACATCATAAAGCGGAACTAACGCATACCCAAAGCCAAACATAGCAATAGCGACAATGGCTAAATTACGCCCTAATCGCTTATTTTTTACCGCAAGATTCTCGTTCATCGTGACAACGCTTGGATAACAGCCATAACATAAATTGTTGTTGCAATCGCAATAAGCACAATTGCCGTTAAAATATTCTTTTGTTTGATGGTCATGTTGACTACTCGTCAGTTCATCACAAAGGCGCTACTAAAAAATAACGCCTCTATAAATCTATGACCTAATCGTGATCGCAAGGAATCACGGTAGGTGGTGTAGAAAAGGTGTGATAAGGAACTGGTGAGGGTAGCGTCCACTCTAAGCCATGCTTATGTGCATCTTCCCAAACTTCGTCAGTTACTTTTTCGCCTGTTCCGCCTTTGATTGTATCGACAACAATATAGAGGAATAACAATTGGCTTGCACCAAAAATAAAACCACCAATACTTGAAATCATATTCCAATCTGAAAATTGAATGGCATAATCAGGAATACGACGTGGCATACCCGCTAACCCCAAAAAATG
>JBDLQG010000121.1:0-6377 GCA_039800705.1 Pseudomonadota bacterium | reverse complement strand
AAGTGAAGAGCAATGAGCGAAAGCGAGTTGTGATGAACTTAGCTTGTAGCATGCAGCGTAGCTGCTGCTTGTTACTTAGTTTCTATTGCAATTCAATATGCCAAGTCAGTTCCTTTCAATTCAATCATTTGCTGCTGTCAGTTGCGTTTGCAATTGCGTCATTTACGTCAGTTGTTCAGTCAGAAGCTTTTATCTAAAGCAATATGGATTAAGTGTAGAGCAATTAGATTGTATGGGTATTGTGAACTTAGGTTTAAGCGTTGTTTGTATGAATGAGAGGTTTACGGGGTTGTGCGTGAAATTGAGAGGGTGGGGGCTTGGCTTGTCTTGCAGAGCATTGGTTAGTGTATGTAATGCAGCATGTAAATGCTTAGATCTGATATTGAAATATACGTCATTTGACGTATTGGGCTGACTACCAAATAAGCACATACTGTAGGCGAGCAGGATTTATAGCAATTAATAAACTAAATTCTCAATCAAGTATTGCGTTCAGATTATTAATTCCACAAGAGGTAATAAGGCATGGCTACGATATTAGTGATTGACGATGAACTGCAAATAAATTGGTTACTCAATAAAATGTTATTGCGTGATGGTCATCAAGTACATACTGCAAAAGATGGCATTGAAGGCATTAATACTTTTAATCAATTTAAACCCGACTTAGTTATAACGGATATTGTAATGCCAAAAAAAGATGGAATTGAAGTAATAAAAGAATTACTTGAATCTCATCCTATGTTACCTATTATTGCCATTTCAGGTGCTTTACTTGATATGACTGCTGGAATGAATTTAAGTTCAATTGAAGCATTGGGTGTTGCTGGAGCTTTACAAAAACCTTTTGCACTTCAACAGATGCGTGACATGCTTGAAGTAGCACTCAATTAATGTAGTTATAACACAGTGCAAACTCAGTTGTAATTTGCCATTAAAATCGCTATGAGCTTTGTCTTATACGGGTTTAAACGTGAAAAGTTATTTCGGATAATACGAAACAACTTATTTAATGTTGAGTTTGTATGGACGAAAGGTTTGTGGGGTTGCGCGTTAAACTGAATAAGAGCTTTTATATTAATACAGCGTTATTGCGGTAACGGTGTGATGTAAAAATTACGCTGTAATGCAATTATCCAAACGCCCAGCTGCTCTGCTCTTACTTCATTTCCGATCATGCAGCAAACGACGTGTTTGAACCAAAATACGTCGCAATATCAAACAGCTCGAATATGACTCATTTTATTTTTATTTATTATATAAAAACACTTCTATCATTCAAATGAGGGATGCAATCAGTTATTTTTTAATTAAAAATAGCGGCTACACAATAGGGGAGTTATTGATAATATTTAAAATTATAGTGAGATATTAAATGACCAAAAAACATATATTTTTTATTTTAATGATTTGTTCTCAAGCAGCTTCAGCTCAATATTACGCTGTAGGAGAAATGACAGGGTATGTTAAAGCGGGCATAGGAAAAATACTGCCTGCTTTTTCTAAAGAAATAGAGCCTCATAAAATACATGCCGTTAAACATGAGGATGGAAAAATGTATAAAATGAAACGAATTTATGCTGATTCAATTGTAACAGTAACTGCTACAAACGAATGCCTCATTAGACCTAAAGAAGAATATCCCATTTATTTAGGTAGAACAAGTGAAGGGGCTTTTGAAGAACTTAAAGTTGAATATATTAAATTCAGATGCACTAAGCAAAGTGGTTGATTTATTTATATATTATGAAATTTAGAGTCGGGCGTTTTTATATTGATGCACCGTTACTTTGCAGTAACGGTGTGCATGATTAATTATCGCCATCTCGCGGCCTCGTGATAGCTTCACTTTTTTGGATTTCTCTCCAAACGAGCAGCAAAGCGTTTAAGTGAAAAACGTTGTAATTTAAGTGTATCTGCACTATGTGTTTGTATCTTATCAATTATTTTTAGTAGTTTAGGTGCTTTGCTTTTTTTGTAAATGGTGATGATAAATTCTGACTCATCCATAATGTAGAGATTGCTATTATATAAGAAAAGTATTTTTGGATTGATGACTATTTTTTCATAAATTAGTCCAATCGATTTTCATACGCGCAGTACATTATCAAGTCAAAAACAAACTCAATCCTAATATTTAATGTCAGTAATCTAATTCAATATGCACATCAATGCTTTACACTTAACTGTAATCAATTATAATAAATCAGTTTATCAAATAATTAGATAATAATATCTATCAATAACGATTAAACGTCTTAATAATTAATTAAATATTTTTTGGAGTAATAATGAACGATCATACTAATACAAACTTTGAAGCAGAACTTGAATTGTTAGCAATGGAGCAAGCTGAATTAGCAGCCAAAATTGAAGCTTGTAAAAAAGCAGGACGTGATGCAGCTTTGGAAAAAGTGAAAGCATTATGCAAAGCGTATGAGATTTCAGCGTTTGATTTACGTGGAAGTTTGAAAAAGCCAACTGTGCAAGTCGCTAAAAAAGTTTATCAAAAAAGAAAACAAAAAGAGACGCAAGAAGAACATAATTAAGCAAAAGCCTTTATCCTGCAAGCGTTACCACACGACGGTTTGCATATAATTGATAAGTTAAAATAGCCTTGTCTAAGTAAATAAACAAGGCTACCTCTTAACATCTCGCTAAATATTAAGCGTGCGTATCAATCGAACGGGAACTTGACGTTCCCATATTCACGCTAACATTAGTTGATACTGCTGCAACGCTCTTTGTAGGAGTAATTGCATCAACAACCTCATTAGGTTTAACTAAAACAGGTTGGTTTAACACACGAATGGTTTGCGAGATGGTTGGAATGATTGATGAATTTATCATTCTATTCTCCAAATTGTAAATAACAACATGCAACCATACTTTTTGTCATACTAAATAGAAAATGGGATTCTCATCTCACTTGTATTTTCAGTGTGACTTACCTTTATCGGCTAAAGTTAGTTTTATTTTAGGGTTGATGTAATTAGTTAGATGCGTCAAAAAAACATCAAAAAAAAAGCCTCTAACATAAAATGAAGAGGCTAAAGAGTCGGAGAGACATATGATGCAATTAATAAAGCAAAATCAATGCCAATAAAGTTGAATGGATTTATTTTGAACAGACAAGCATTACTGCGGTAACGGCCTGTGTAAAAATTACGCTGTAATGCAATTATCCAAAAGTCCCGTCAAGCTACTCCATTTCCGATCGTACAGCAAACGACGTGTTTGAACCAAAATACGACGCGATACCATTTGGAACATGGGATATGAAAAAAGAATGCGCGTTTTTTTGCGCAATACCATTTAAAATTCTTGCGTAATAATGATACTTATATATCATTCAAGCTAAATTAAACCTTTTGCTAACGTACGGGAATTTATGATTAACTTTGATGCTGATAAAATTATTATTACGGAAGGCAGTATTGAAAAGCAGATGTACATTGTACTTGAGGGAAAAGTGGAGATTTATATTGAACGTGATGACAAAGAAATTCCACTGGCCACAATTGATGCACCTAATATTTTAGGTGAAATGGCCATTTATCGTAATCAACGTAGTAAGTATTCAGCAAAGGCGTTAACTGATACAAGAATGCTTGTTATTGAAAATCAAGCACAACTTGAATCTTTTGCCAGTAAAAATCTATCATTAAGCGCGACGATGATGACTATAATGGGTAACAGAATAGCTGTTATTGACGATTTATTAATTGCGAAAGTTGAAGAATTAAATAAACTTAACGCTGCTGATTCTTTTATTGCATAGTCCGTTCTTAAATTAGTTGTGCAGTTTTTAGTATCAGTTACTTACAGAAATGGGTTGGTGAAATTGCATCTATACACCTAAAAATTGCTGGGTTGCTTGCTTTGCTGCATATAACAAAAATCAGCATCCCAGCTCTTGCTCAATTTTCGATCATGCAGTAAACGACGTGTTTGACGTAT
Organism: Pseudomonadota bacterium; assembly: GCA_039800705.1. Taxonomy (GTDB): domain Bacteria; phylum Pseudomonadota; class Gammaproteobacteria; order Methylococcales; family Methylomonadaceae; genus UBA10906. Next base: position 2,417 of record JBDLQG010000121.1, on the reverse strand, counting down.
AAAACGATGTTTAATCCAAACAGCTAATTCACAAAGTCCCATCCATAAATTAAAAGCATCTAATTTTTTAAATTAAAAGTAATTGAACGGATGAGAGGTTTGCTGGGTTGCGCGTTAAATAGGGAACGGGCATAAGACGGGAACTTTCATAGTGAATTGCGCTCTCATTAAGAGGCTAATTGAACATTCATTTTGAGTGCTTTGATGATGCGTTGTACAGTGTCAAATCTCGGATGTGTTTTACCAGATAGTGCTTTGTAAAGACTTTCACGATTAAGTCCTGTATCAGTTTAAGTTTTTGTGTAACTTGGGCGAGTGGGGTGTAGCAAAATCAAGCACTTGCATTTACCAGATGAGTAGAGTGGTCAAAAGCAAGTGCTTGAAAAGTTTAGGAATTATGAAATTCGTTTATTCCCACTCCGTAGTCACTCTGAAAAATCTCACTTAAAGAATGGCTGGTTACAAGGTTGAATTTTTAGTGTGTATCAGATGTGTAAACTATTGGTCGGATTGGTATTTTTGGTGATTTTAGCTTTGACACAGTTTTTCAACAGGTTACGCAACTGATGGTTACACACTGTGCTGGTGGTTTTGAGCTGGTTTTGCATTTTATATAGCGCAACCCCAGTATCTCTCTCGTTTTGGCTGATTTAGGGTGAGTAGCTGGATGTTGATTTAGCATTCACGTCTGTTTCATTTCACAAAAATACCCTCTCTAAAACACGCTCTAAGCAATTAAAATAATTGCAAAACAAACGCCTAAATATCAAATAATGTTCTGGCTTTAAGCTCCCATATCTCTTTATAACAACTGACTTTGACACGATAAAAGGCTTTCTAACAATCAGTTTTGAAGCTTTAGGTAGACCGCCAATGCTAAACATGTCACTGTTAATTTCGTATTCATCTTCATGTAAAAAATCTATTTGGCTACTAATAGGCAAGCCAACAAAATCGCTGTAGGGCAAATCGTTTTTAATTACCAACACAGGGCGTTTTTTGGTTTGCTTCAGATCGCTAAAGTAAAATTCACACAACACAACATCTGAAACACTTACGTCCACACTTCATCCTCTTTGTCGCTAGACCACGCTTCAATATTGCTGGCACTATGATTGGAAAAGGCTATTGTTTCACTCTTGTGTTCTGCGTGAGACTGCGACTCACAACGTTTTTTGATGAGTTGGAAATAATCATAAACATCGCGTTGAGCGTATTCAGGCAAGCTTTGCCATTCTTGTCGTTCAATAACGTAACTCATTATTCTGTTATTCCGAGTTGATGTTGTTTGTTCTCTAAACCACTTATGGTTAAAGTAATCTTCTTTTAAAAATCCGTAAATGTGTAAATCATCACCATCCTCAAATGATTTACGAATAGCGCCTTCAAGTTGAAAACCAAGATGTTCACTCAATCGTTTCGCTTGTATATTTTTACCTCGAAATGAACTTGTAACGCGAGCTGCATGAAGTTTATTAAAAATAAAATTAAATAGCTCATTAAACATCAAAATACTTTCTTTCGGTCTGACTTTTTTACTATCAATCACAACAGTTAAATCGATATTTATTGAAGTATAATTAGTAATGATAGCAACGCAAACAAATTCTCCGTAGTTGTCAACAGCAGAAAATGCTCGAAAACATAGTGGTGGATCTTCAAGCCCTAACCGTTTACGAGCCCATTCTTCTGCTTCATCTTCATGTTTAAGTCCTATATATTTCATATTAAGATTCCTAATGTATTTTATATTAAGACATTGTATGACAAAATCTCTCTACCCAATTAACCCATATATTTAATTTAATGGTAGAGGAATGCTGCGATAAAGGTTTGTGAAAAATATGTTGTAAAAGCTCATTTTCTCGCCCAGCTACTCCTTAGCTTACTCTAACTTTGGTCATACAGCAATCGACGTGTTTGAACCACTAAACGACGACGCAGCCAAACAGCTCAAATTCATTTGCCAATTGGAATGTGGCAGTTAGAATAAAAAACGCGAGGGTGTAACGCTTAATGGTATATTTTTTTCAGCCAATTAATTCGCGCATCAGCATTTTTCATTTCAACGTCTAAAGTTTCTTTTGTTTTTAGGAGCTGCGTTACATAATTGGACATTGAGAATATTGTCAACTTATTAAATGATTCGCTACACACATCAACTTCAAACAAAGCCTCTAACTTACCGTCGTCATGTAATGGCTCCCAAAAACATAGTAACGCCTTATGTGAGTCACCATTGTACGTGTAGCAGTTTGCTCTATTATTGTTTTCAGCCCAACGCATCCTGGTTAAAACTTTAAGCGTTTCTTTTTGACTCCATTTTGGCGCCACCTTTTTAATAGATCAAGTCCAAGCAACTTAGGCAACCCTAAATCAAGCACAATAATGTCGTAATTTTCAGTAGTCCTCATAAA
>JBDLQG010000120.1:0-6387 GCA_039800705.1 Pseudomonadota bacterium | reverse complement strand
TACGCCAGAATCATTGGTACTATTGCGTTGCGCTGATCCTGAAAGAGCATTTATAAAAGCCGTCACGCTTCTACACCCGCAAACGGTTTACACGCCAACCATCTCTCCTCAAGCTGTTGTTGCTAAGAACACATCCTATGGAAGGAGTGTCCATGTCGGCGCGTTTGCCGTAATTGATGAAAACGTTGAAATCGGTGATAACACATCCATTTTAACCGGAGCGTGCATTGGTCGAAATGTAAAAATAGGTAAAAACTGCGTCATCTATCCATACGCGGTGCTTTATGATGATGTTGAAATTGGTGATGACGTGATTATTCACTCTGGTGCCATTATAGGCGCGGATGGTTTTGGCTATAAATTCCGTGATGGCGCCCATTTGAAAGTGCCACAAGTTGGAAATGTGGTTATTGGCGATAATGTTGAAATTGGCGCAAATACCTGCATTGATCGAGGAGCATTAGGGAGTACAACAATTGGTGTTGGCAGTAAAATCGATAACTTGGTGCAAATTGGCCATAACAACAAAATTGGTCAGCATGTCATTGTGTGTGGTCAGACAGGCATTTCTGGCTCGTGCAATATCGACAATTACGCCATTTTAGCGGGTAGCGCGGGGATTGCTGATCATGTCAACATTGGTCAAGGTGCCGTTGTCATGGCACGTGCTGGGGTTGCAAACGATGTGGCAGCAAAAACACAGGTATTTGGCAGTCCAGCGAAAGAAAAACGCATTGCTTATCGTGAGCAAATCGCTATCGCACAATTACCTGATTTATTAAAGAAAATAAAATTATTGGAAGATCGTTTAACTGGATTAGAATCCAAAAACGACTCCCCTTAAACAACTTAGCCCCACTTTTGATTTCTCAAAAGTGGGGCTAAGATATGAACAACTTTTTTCTGACTTAATTTACTTATAAATTAAGTCTAAAATTAGTTGCTGTTACTATTGTTGCGATGCTTATTTTCAATTTTTGCGAAAACTTCTGCTTGGCTTTGTGCTACTGCACCGCTTTGCAAATGTTTAGTTTCGTCAGCTTTTAACATTAAAACTAAAACGATAGTTACAGCAATTAAACCAGCAATATAGAACCAGAAATAATCTTTTTCTTCATGTGTATCAGTCATCGCTAAATCCTCATAACGTTATTATAATAATTATTTTACTCTCTCTTCAAAGAGGTCGTCTTAAACGACGGGTATATTTTTACCATGAACTAAACAAATGTCAAAGATATAAATTAAAAATTATTTTTGCGTTTATTAAAATTACTTTATTTATTAAATAATTAGACTACTATATTCATTTTATTCAACCGTCACTCATTGCCCCTCTATGCCTAAAATCGTTCTTGCATCCGCTTCACCTCGCCGCCGAGAATTACTTGAGCAAATACACGTTCCCCATATTGTTCATATTGCAGATATCGACGAAACACCCTTATTAAACGAAATACCTGAAGATTATGTGCAGCGACTCGCCACCCAAAAAGCGGCTGCCTGTATCGAAAAATTTAATCCGCACCTCCCCGTTCTTGCCGCAGATACTGCGGTTGTTTTGGAGGGTAAAATTATGGGCAAACCACAAAACAAAGAAGATGCACTTACTATGCTCCGTGATTTATCGGGAAAAACACATCATGTATTCACCGCTATCGCATTACAAGGTAAAAAAGCACATAGCGCATTAAGTGTGACGCAGGTAACGTTTAAAATCCTCTTAGAAGACGAAATACAGGCATACTGGCATAGTAGTGAACCTCTTGATAAAGCGGGCAGTTATGCTATTCAGGGGCAAGGTAGCGTATTCATCGAACGAATCAATGGGAGTTTTTCGGGTGTTATGGGACTCCCTCTTTTTGAAACCGCACAACTTCTGCGTCTTGAAGGCATTGAGTTACTGACATGAGTGAAGAAATCTTAATTAACGTCACTCCGCCTGAAACACGCGTTGCCGTCATTGAAAATGGCGTGCTGCAAGAACTGATTATCGAGCGTAGCTGTAAAGTTGGCTTAATTGGCAATATTTACAAAGGCGAAGTGTGTCGTGTCCTACCGGGTATGCAAGCAGCTTTTGTGGATATTGGTTTACCACGTACCGCTTTTTTGCATTTATCTGATTTGTGCCCGAAAGAATTAGAAAAAAAAGGCTCTGCCAATATTGAGCATTATCTACACGAAGGGCAACATGTCATTGTGCAGGTATTTAAAGACCCGCTAGGCACCAAAGGGGCGCGTTTAACAACCGACATATCTATTCCATCACGCTTCCAAGTTTATATGCCTTATTCGTTAAATACGGGCGTATCTCAGCGTATCGAAAATCCCGAAGAACGCACACGCTTAAAAAACTGTTTAGAAGGCTTTAGACAAGCACATCATTGCGGCAGTTTTATTGCGCGAACGGCTGCTGAATGTGTCGAGGAATCTGTATTAATTGCCGATATGGAATTTTTGCTTAAATTATGGGAATCCATTCACATCAAAATTGCTACTGCTGCGCCAAGACAATTTATTCATAAAGATTTACCGCTCAGTGTACGCACGCTGCGTGATTTATACCGCGAAGGCATTGAGCGAGTCCGTGTTGATTCAAAAGAAACGTATCAACGTTTAATTGAATTTGCTGAAATTTTTGTCCCCGAAATTATTCCTGTCATTGAACATTACACCGGTGAGTGCCCTGTTTTTGATATTTACAGCGTAGAAGATGAAATTCAAAAAGCCTTAGCACGAAAAGTGTTACTCAAATCAGGTGGGCATTTAGTCTTTGATCAAACAGAATCGATGACAACCGTTGACGTCAATACTGGAAGTTATGTCGGTGGGCGAAATTTAGAAGAAACCATTTTTAAAACCAATTTAGAAGCCGCACAAACTATTGCAAGGCAACTGCGACTACGTAATTTAGGTGGCATTATTATTATCGATTTTATTGATATGAAAAGTACTGACCACCGAGACCAAGTACTGCAAGCTTTAGAGCGTCATTTAGAAAAAGATCGTTCAAAAACTAAAATTACGGAAGTCTCTATTTTGGGGCTGGTTGAAATGACGCGCAAACGCACACAAGAAAGTTTGGAGCATATTCTATGTGAACCCTGCCCTGCTTGCGACGGTCGTGGTGTCTTAAAAACAGCTGAAACCGTCTGCCTTGAAATTTTCCGCGAAATTATTCGAGAAGTTCGCCAATACAATGTTCAAAAAATTCTTGTCCTTGCGTCGCACGAAGTGGTTGAAATGTTACTGGATGAAAAAGCCGATATGCTCACCGAGCTTGAATTATTTCTCACTGTCCAAATTAAATTCCGCTCTGAGGCTAGCTATAATCAAGAACAATACGATGTTGTCTTGCTATAACACCATTAAAAAAAAGCCTTCTATGCAATTATTTGCATAAAAGGCTTTTTAGTTGGAACTGAAAAAATGTTACGCAACAAAGACGCTTGCACCGCGTAATTTTTTCATCGCATTTTGTTCAAGTTGCCTGATACGTTCAGCCGATACGTTATATTTCTCGGCTAATTCTTGCAACGTTGCTTTTTTCTCAACGAGCCAGCGACTCGATAAAATATCCAAACTGCGCTCATCAAGTACCTTGAGCGCTTCAGTTAACAACTCATGCTCATTACCTTCCCAATCCGATGCCTCGAGCAATTCAGCCGGATCGCTATGGTAGGTTTGCAAGTAATTCACTGGTGCTGCGTAATTTTCATCGTCCGTATCATCACTTGACATATCAAACGAAACGTCATGATTCCCTAAACGTTTTTCCATTTCATAAACGTCATTTAAATTCACGTTCAAATCATCAGCAATCGCTATCGCATCATCATGTGAAAGCCAATTCAAATCTTTTTTCGCTTTGCGTAAATTAAAAAATAATTTACGTTGCGCTTTGGTGGTGGCAACTTTGACGATACCCCAATTTTTAATCACATATTCATGGATTTCTGCTTTTATCCAATGCACAGCAAAAGACACTAAGCGAACCCCGACATGAGGGTCAAAGCGTTTCACTGCTTTCATCAAACCCACATTGCCTTCTTGAATGATATCAGGCATAGATAAACCATAGCCACTATAACCACGCGCAATATGGACAACAAAACGTAAATTTGTCATCACCAATTGACGCGCTGCTTCCAAGTCGCCTTCATCATGGAATCGACAAGCAAGGTCGTATTCTTCTTCAACTGTTAATTGTGGAATTTGACGAACAACATTTAAGTAAGCGTCAAACGTCCCAACAGATAAATTTACAGGTATAGCTAAAGCGTTTGTCATAAATAAAACCCTTGTGTATCGTTAAATCTCAATGTGTGCAATTTTACCATTTTTAACCAATATTTCATCATATTTCTTGATATCATAGTCCGAACAACTTTACCACTCACTTTAAAATTCAATTAATCGAAATATGAACAAATTTGTTTATTTTTTAAGCCTCGGTTTACTCATAAGCCCAATTGCGAATGCCGATGAAATGCGCCCCACTGGTGACTTAGGCGTGGTCATCGAACGTGAAGCACATTCAGTGCTCATTATGAATACCTCGCAAAAAACACAACTAGCCCGAATTGAAGACCTCGGCGATTTATCGCACGCCTCGGTTGTTTTCTCTCGTGATGAGCGTTTTGCCTATGTATTTGGACGCGATGGCGGCCTAAGTAAAATAGATTTACTACAAGATGAGGTCAGTCATCGAATAATTCAAGGGGGCAATAGTATTGGCGGTGCAATTTCTCAAGATGGCCGTATTATTGCCGTTTCTAACTACTCCCCCCCTGGCGTGAAATTATTTTCGGCAGAATCACTCGAATTATTAGCCGATATTCCAGCCAGTTACGGTGACAATCAATTATCCAAAACCGTTGGCCTTGTCGATGCACCCAACCATCGCTTTGTCGTGAGCTTGTTTGATGCAGGTGAAATTTGGGTCATTGACGTCAACGATATTAAAAATCCTATCATCGAAAAATTTAAAAACATTGGTAAACAACCTTATGATGCCATGATTTCCGCGGATGGACGTTATTACATCGCGGGATTATTTGCAGAAAAAGGCTTGGCTTTACTGGATTTATGGCATCCTGAAAATGGCGTCAAGCGGGTGCTTGAAAATTACGGCAAAGACGACGAGCAACTGCCGATTTATAAAATGCCACATTTTGAAGGCTGGGCAATGACCAGTGATTATGTGTTTGTGCCGGCAATTGGTCGACATGAAGTGCTTGTGGTAGATAATCGCACGTGGCAACTTGTCAAAACGATTCCCGTTTTAGGTCAACCTGTTTTTGTTATGGCAAGACCCGATGGTCGGCAAATTTGGGTGAATTTTGCGCTACCCAGCAATGATAAAGTCCAAATTATTGATGCCAGTTCGTTAAGTGTCACAAATACGCTCAATCCTGGTAAAGCCGTGCTGCATTTTGAATTTACACCACGCGGTGAAAACGTGTGGGTTGCCGTGCGAGATGATAATCAAGTCGTGGTTTACGATACCGCCACGCTGAGTGAAATTTCGCGTCTACCCGCTGATAAACCGAATGGCATTTTCTTTAGCGCTCGAGCGCATAAAATTGGAATGTAATTGTGCTTGAATTGTCGAATTTACAAAAAAAATTACTCAATGATTTTCAACGAAATTTTCCACTCACACCGCAACCTTATGCTGATATCGCAAATCAACTTGGTGTGAGTGAAAATGACGTACTCGAGGCATTAAACGAATTAGATGAAAAACAGTGTATTAGTCGTATTGGCGCCATTATCCCCCCCAACCAAATTGGCGTAAGTACGCTTGCAGCCATGTCTGTTCCAGAAAATGAGATTGAACGTGTTGCGGAGCAAATCAATCAATACACTGAAGTGAACCACAATTACGAACGAGAGCATGAAGTGAATCTCTGGTTTGTGCTAATTGCTCAAAACGCCGCGCATTTGGATAATGTGATTATCTCTATCGAAAACAAAACGGGGTACCCTGTTTTGCGCTTCCCACTTATCAAAGAATTTTTTATTGACTTGAGTTTTCGATTGGATTTAGCCAATGATTGAAAACAAAGATTATCTCTTGCTAGCACAAATTGCTGAAGGCTTACCCATTTGTTCACATCCTTATGCCATTATGGGTGAAAAAATCGATTTAAGTGAAGCGCAAGTCATCGAGCGATTAACTTATTTACAAGACACAGGGATGGTTAAGCGCCTAGGTATTATCGTTAAACACGCCACGCTCGGTTATCGCGCCAATGCCATGATAGTCTGGCGTATACCTGAAGCAGATATTGACTTCGTGGCACAGCAAATGCTTCAGTTTCCCTTTGTCACGCTTTGTTATCAACGCCCCATATTGCCAGAGTGGCCCTATAACTTATACTG
>JBDLQG010000119.1:0-6394 GCA_039800705.1 Pseudomonadota bacterium | reverse complement strand
AGCAATCGAGCGATGCCTTTGAGAATGAGGTTAGATACCCAGATAATCAAGATGGTGGGGGTTAATTTGATGGCTATTTTAATTAAAGCGGCTTTTAAACTCATATTTTTTCTCGTTATTTTTAAAATAATTTATCACGCTATTATAAATCATTATCGTGTGTAAAATTTTAAAATTTTTGTGAGTTGGAACTACTGATGAATGAAGTGTAAATGTCTGAGAAGTTGGCTTTTTTGGGAATTGCGGATAATGTTGGCTCTAGCTGAAATTCCAGATAGAGCCATCTATTTTTATTTAAACAATTTTTTCTAAATGCTGAATATGTGATTCTAATTCATTGAGTACATCGCGCTGCATACCGGTTAAATTAAGACCGCTACGCAATTCATGAATACGTGCGTTAATTTGTGCAATACATTCATCTTGTTCTACTTTGCGTAAATATAATTTATTGACCATCATACGAAACGATAAACTTAATTTGCGAAAACGGCCACGTTCATGCGGAACGGTCAGTACGTCAAATTGTCCATCGCCCACTTGCTCACAGAGTTCACCTAAATTATAAAGCGGAATCGCGCTTTTGTTCGCAAGATACATTGCAATCGTCGCGCTAATACCACCGGCAATAATCAATGTAATTAAATTTCCAGCGAAAATAAAAATGCCAAGACGCTCCCACGCTTCGACAATATTAAAATAAACGCTTTGAGGGGGTTTACTGGTGATCCAATAAATCAATGCAGCGTAACTTAAACCGGCAGCAATAATTAACCCAAATAAAATTGAAAAAATACGCCAAATTTCGGCAAATTGTTTTCTTGCGAGTCGGCTACGCGGTGTTGAGCGATACTTCATATCGTTGTACCTAATGTTAGTTTAATCAATAAAGCTATTTACCCACGCAAGTTGGCGAGGTAAACAAATCGTATTTAAATCGTAATTATGTTGTGCAAACTCACGGGCATTTTTGCCTAGTCTTGCGCGTTCATCGGGTGCATCGAGCAATTCACATACGTCGTTTGCGAGCGCATCAATATCAAAGAAATCGACTAAACGACCCGTTTCATTATGATGTATCGCTTCGTGCAGTGGTTGCGTATTACTGGCGACGATGCAACATCCTACACTCATGGCTTCAAGTAAACTCCAACTTAACACAAAGGGGTAGGTTAAATAAACGTGAACGCGTGAGAGTTGCAACAGTGGAATAAAATGCGTGTAATCAATATGCCCTAAAAAATGAATGCGGCTCATATCGAGTTGGTCAGCCACTTCACTGAGAAAAATATCTTTCCATTTTTTTCCATCGGGTGCTTTTGAGCCATAACTCACGCCATCGGCACCGACAATCAAAATCCGCGCATTTGGCCGCTGACGCATAATGCTAGGCAAGGCACGCATAAAACTGTGATAGCCGCGATAAGGCTCTAAGTTGCGATTCACAAAGGTGATGACTTCATCATCGCGAGTGAGTGTAATCGTGCCGCCTGTGCTGGTATTTAGCGATAAACTGACATTCGGGTTTGGCGCGAGTGCTTTTGTATCAATGCCATCATGAATGACGGTAATGTGGCTGCGAAATGGCTCAGGAAATGTACTGGCTTGCCAATAAGTTGGTGAAATCCCCGCATCAGCAATGTCAAAATGCAGTAAATTATTGGTGTTTTTTAAACGCAAACGGCAATCATTCGTCGGGTCGGCATTGATAAATTCGGGATCAAAATTCACATCTGTGCCGTGCGTGTGATAGAAAAATTCACAATAAATCGCCATTTTAGTATTAGGCCAAATATCTTTGAGAAATAAACTCTCACCCCAACCAGAATGCGCAATAATTAAATCGGGGGTAAAACCGGATTCACGCAGTGCCAACGCGGCATGAAATGCGGCTTCACCGCGAATCACTTTTGTTTCAAAATCACTCACCCATGGGTGAACATTAGGTGTAGTACCTCGCGCCGCTTGATAGCTAATTAATCGAACACCTTGCCATGTTTCAGGCATTCCGGTTTGCATTGTGAATGCTACCACTTCATTAGCGGGATTTTCAGCCAGTGCAGGAGCAAGATGTTTGAATTGCCCCGGAAAATTTTGGTGTACAAATAATATTCGCATAATCAGTTTAATGTGCCTGTTTTTTCATAATGGTTTCAACGCGCTGCAAATCTTCGATGGTATCAACGCCAGCAATAGGCGATTTTTCAACCGTTTGCACTAAAATTTTTTCACCGTGCCACAAAATACGCAATTGCTCAAGTGCTTCAATGGATTCAAGTGGTGAAGCCGACCATGCACAGTATTTTTTTAAAAATCCAACGGTGTAAGCATAAAGACCAATATGCCGCAAATAGGGCAGGTCGCTTGGCATTTCCTGCGTGGTTGCAAACGTCGCACGATTCCAAGGAATCGGAGCGCGACTAAAATACAGCGCATAGCCTTGTTTATCGAGTACCACTTTCACCGCATTGGGGTTGAATATGTCATCACTTTCGCCAATCTTTGCGGCAAGTGTTGCAATGCCTGCTTGTGTTTGGCTCGCTAGGGCTTGTGCCACTTGGGTTATATAATGTGCTGGCAATAAAGGTTCATCACCTTGAAGATTAACAATAATCGTGCCATCTTCCCAACCGAATTTTTCAGCTACTTCAGCGATGCGCTCAGTGCCGCTTTCGTGATTTTCGCTGGTTAAAACCCCCTCAAACCCTAAGCCAAAAATGACATTTAAAATACGCTCGTCATCCGTAGCCACGACAATTTGCTGTGCGTTGGCTTCGCTTGCTCGATCACAAACGTGCGCAATCATGGGTTTGCCAGCGATGGGTAATAAAGGTTTTCCCGGTAGGCGTGTGGAGGCGAATCGGGCAGGGATGACAACTTTAAAAGGCACACTCATTTTGCAAGTGCGTCGTATTCTTCCAAAGAGATATGGCGTGCTTCATCTTCAAGCATTACTGGAATAGCGTCACGAATAGGGAAGGCGAGTCGATCTGCACGGCAAATTAATTCTTGAGCGGTTTTGTCATAATGAAGCGGACTTTTGCAAATCGGGCAAGCTAAAATATCCAGCAATTTCGGGTCAATCATAAGGCTCTCTTGAAAGGTTTTGTTTTGAGTAAAGTTAAAAATTGCTGATCGAATTCAGCGGGCAGTTGCGCACTAATGGGAACAAACCAATGATTTTTTGTGGCAAACGCTTGGCATTTTACCGCATCTTTCTCGGTCATAAGAACAAGTTGATCATTAAAATTGATTTCTTCAGCTAAAAAAACATGATGATCTGGGAAACCATGGTCAATACGCCCTGTAATACCCGCTTTATCGAGTTGCGCAAAAAAACGCTCTGGGTTGCCAATGCCCGCAACGCCATGACACGGCAGCAAGTTGAAATCTTGTAATGGCTTGGTGTCACCTGTCAGTAAATTGACGGCAATATCACCAATGAGTTGCATTTCCCATTCATGCCACGCTGTGTCGGTTTTTTTCGTGCCGTTCACCACCACAAAATCAACCGTATTTAAGCGCTCAATAGGTTCACGCAGAGGTCCAGCAGGAAGACACACTGCGTTGCCAAAACGTCGTGTACCATCGATGACCGCAATTTCAATGTCCCGTTTGAGGGCGTAATGTTGCAAACCATCATCGGCTAAAATCACATCACATGGCGCATGTTTTAATAAAAAATGTGCCGCTGCAACACGGTCAATACCGACTGCCATAGGGCATTGTGTTTGTTTAACAAGAAGCAGTGCTTCGTCGCCCACTTCACTTGCTTTGCTTGTTTGCGTGACCATTTTGACGTCTGTTTTTCCGCCATAGCCGCGACTAATTAAGCCAACACGATACCCTTCATTTTGTAATAAATTGGCTAAATAAATAGTCAGAGGTGTTTTGCCTGTTCCACCAACGGTAATGTTACCAATAACGACAACAGGCACAGGCATCGTTTCGCTTTTGAAAACGCCAATTTTATAAAACCATCGACGACATTTCACGATATCAATAAATAACATCGCCAGTGGTGTAAGCGCGGTACCTATAAAATGGTCGTTGTACCAAATATCAATTAAATAACGTGAAATGGTTTTTTTCATGAAATAATGTCGCTAGATAAAAAGGTGGTTAAGGTGACCCCAATTAACTTAATGACGTGAGTATAACCGAGGCCGTCATTATCTGTGACGAGATAAGCGTCCGTTGTACCAATTACTTGACCAACATAAAATTTAATAGTTCCATCAAGCTTGTCGTCAGCGTTTTTAAGTAAACTTGTTAAGCTATCAATTGATTTATCGGCAAAAAGAACGTTTTCGCTGCTACCATCAACGCCAAATCCCGAAATTTTATCACTACCACTTTTAAAGTCAGTGATAACATCGGTATAGATAGCGCTTTTTGTGTCTAAACTACCCGAAAAAGCAAATGTATCGTCTCCCTCGCCACCAGTCATTAAATCAATACCATCATTGCCTGTAATCGTGTCATTTCCAGCGCCGCCAATAAGCGTATCGTTCCCCGTTCCGCCAGTAATACTGTCGTTTCCATTTCCCCCCGTAATTGAGTTAACACCTGTCGTGCCTGTAATTACCATATCGTCCTTTATAGTGACAGCGACGGTGACGGATAAAACACCCTTGTTTGTCACGTTACTGTAATCCGATGTCGCGTTGGTCGCTATCACATTGGCTACACCGCTAGCCGAAACAGTCAGCGTGTCTTCGGTTGGGTTGAAATCCGTGATTATATCAATGCCTGTAACGCTATCGAAGGCATCATTGCCGTTACCACCGGTCAGCGTATCATTGCCACCTCCACCAATGATGCTATCATCCCCGTCGCCACCTATAATACTATCATTACCATTTCCACCTGTTATAGTGTCATTTCCAACACCACCGTTAATGGTATTATTACCTAATGCCATAGTAATAGTATCGTCACCGCTGCCACCATCAATACTGTTAGTCCCACCCGCACCTGTAATAGTATCGTTGCCATCGCCACCGATAATGGTGTTATTTCCGATTGCCATTGTAATTTTATCATCACCGCTGCCGCCATCAATGCTGTTATTGCCACCTGCGTCAGAAATAGTATCATCGCCATTTCCACCCATAATGGTATCGATGTTAGAACCGCCTGTAATATTATCATTGCCAGAACTCCCTACAATACTATTGATACCATTAGAGCCTGTAATCGTAATATTCTCTATAGACGCGGTAATCAACAGTTTCCCTTGATTTGTGACGATTTTACTGTAATCAAATACAGCACTTGGAAGACTTACTTGAGCAGTGGCGCCACTCAAAATACTTAATTTGTCTTCGCTGCTAAAATCAGTAATGGTATCGATACCAAAATCGACGGTAATTGTATCTGCGCCCGCACCCCCAGTAATCGTGTCATTGCCAGAACCTCCAGTGATGTTGTCATCACCCGAACCGCCATAAATGCTATCGTTCCCCGCGTCACCTTTGATAGTGTCATTGCCTAGTCCACCGTTAACACTATCATCGCCAATGCCACCTGTAATGCTATCGTTCCCAGCACCACCGTCAACGATGTTTAAGCCATTACCTGTTGAAATAATGTCGTTTCCATCGCCACTTGAGATAGAATCGTTTCCAGAGCCTGTTGTGATGTTATCAATGCCAGCGCCACCGATAATCGTATTATTGCCTTCACCACCATTAATTAAGCTCAAGCCAGCACCACCCGTAATACTGTCATCGCCTAACCCACCGTCAATGCTATTACTGCCATCGCTACCAAAAATAGTGTCATTACCAGTGCCACCTGTAATGGTGTCATTGCCGGCGCCACCAGTGATATTATCATCACCTGAGCCACCATCTAGGCTATTATTGCCATCGCCGCCCAAAATAGTGTCATTGCCTAAGTCGCCCAAAATAGTGTCGTTTCCTGCTCCTGCAGTAACACTATCGTCACCCGTGCCGCCATTTAGACTATTGTTCCCCTCACCACCTAAAATCGTGTCATTGCCAAGTCCACCAGTGATGGTGTCATCTCCTAAGCCACTAGAAATTTTATCGTTGCCTGTTCCGCCAGTAATAGAATCATTACCGTTTGACGAGGTAACATCACTAGTTGCCGCTGTAATTTTTATGGTGAAAGTCCCTTTATTAGTCACAAGTGTTGAGTAATCTGAGGGCGTTGCTACCGCTACAGTTAACGACGCAACGGCATTAGCAGAAATAATAAGAGAATCTTTTTCATCGATTGAAAAATCAAGCAATGTATCCGTACCAGAATCGACATTGAATGTATCAGCACCAGTTGCACCTTTAAGGGTGTCATTGCCTGCACCGCCTGTAATTGTATCAGCACCAGAGCCACCTGTGATTGCGTCATTGCCTGCACCGCCATCGAG
>JBDLQG010000118.1:0-6783 GCA_039800705.1 Pseudomonadota bacterium | reverse complement strand
GTACTCGCCATACCAATTAAGCCGCACATAATACCCAGTTGCGCGACGAGCATCCAACTTCGGCGTTGCCCTAAAAGTCGTGTTAATAAGGGTAATCGCACTTTATCCACAACAGGTGACCAAAGAATTTTGACCGAATAAGTCACGCTCACCCAACTAAAAAAACCAATCACAGAGCGTTCAACGCCTTCATCACGTAGCCACGCAGAGAGTGTTGAAAAAACCAATAGATACGGCAGTCCAGCAGAAAACCCCAGCGCGATCATACTGAGTACACGCGGCTGAATATAAACAGCAAATGCGTTGCGCCAGCTTTTGGGTTGATTATTTTTCAAATTCATCTCGTAGTTTCATCATCTCGAATGCGCCTTAGAAGTAACATCATACGCGTATTCTGGTTAAAAATAAGGGGATCTGATTTCAATGGAAAGTAAATTTCTTCTTGTTTTTTTGCCAGTCCAATAAGCGGAATGGTTAAGTTTAACGTATTGAGCGCATGAAACGCCGCATTCACTTGCCCAAGTCCACCATCAATTACAATCAAATTCGGTAATGCCTTTTGCTCTTCAAGTAGTCGTGTATAACGACGCGTCACCACTTCTCGCATACTGGCAAAATCGTCTGCATGCGTGACTGTTTTGATTTCAAAATGGCGAAAACCGTTTTTATTGGCTTTCATATCGATAAATTGGGTCATGCCCGATACGATATGTTCATTGCCTAAATTGGAAATATCAAAACATTCAATCACACGCGGTAATGTGTCCAAGTTCAGCGCTCGTTGCAAATCAAAGAGTGCGCTGTCATGTTCAATATTGCTTTCACTATTTTTTTCCGCTAATTTTACCAGTGCCAATTTATTTCCACGTAGCGGCAATGTGAAGACAACTTTACCGCCACGCAACTGTGTCAATACCGTTTCCAAACTCTCTTTTTCTGCTTCATCATCCCAAATGGGTTGATTGACAATAATTTCATGCGGCAACGTATTAGTCTGGTAAAACGCCATCACAAACGCTTGTTTTATGCGTGATTCATAATCGACACAAAAATTTTGTTTACTCGATAACACACCACGTTTAATCCCAAATCGTACAATGTGCATTTTTTCGCCTTGCCGCTCGAATGCAATCACATCTTGATTTTGCGTATTTTGAGCGTCGATAATTTGCTTTTGCTCAAGATTTTGTAGTCGATTGAGTTGATTGCGAATTTCAAGCGCCCGCTCAAACTTTTGCTCATCGGAAGCTCGTTGCATTTCACTTGTTAAAAATTTCAGTGTTTCTTTTAAATTCCCATTTAATAATTGCCTCGCGCGATCCACCTGCTTTGCGTATTCAATTTGGCTGACATTACCAATACATGGCGCAGTACAGCGATGAATATGGAAATTTAAACACGCCTTTTTCGGAAGCGTTTTGCAATCACGCAATTTAAAAATCTGAATCACCATTCTCTGCAATTCAGCTCGCAGGTGGCCGTCCGTATAAGCACCGAAAACCTCCATTTTAGCGGTAGGCTTGCGTGTCGTAAAAATACGCGGATACGCATCTTTACTCAATGCAATATAGGCAAACGTTTTAGCATCTTTGAGCGCGATGTTATATTTAGGCTGATACTGCTTAATTAAACGATTTTCCAGCATCAACGCTTCAACTTCGTTATCAACAATAATCCAGTCAATTTGCCGAATCTGCACCACTAGGCGACGTGTTTTAATAGGCAATAAATGCTGACTTGAGAAATAGCTTTTTACGCGAGCGCGTAAATTTTTCGCTTTTCCACAATACAGCACGTCGCCTTCGGCATTTTTGTATAAATAGACACCCGTTTTACTGGGAACGTCTGCCGACTTAAAATCGCGAATCGCGTCAATAAAAATCATAACAAAATCAAAGCAAACGTTTCAGAAACTCGCCTGTGTACGAATGGGCTATTTTTGCGACTTCTTCGGGTGTACCTTGCGCAATAATTTCACCGCCACCACTACCGCCTTCATAGCCTAAATCAATGAGATAATCACAGCTTTTGATGACATCTAAATTATGTTCAATCACAAAAATAGAATGCCCTTTATCCACTAAACTATTGAGCACCCCAATTAAACGTTTCGTATCATCAAAATGTAACCCCGTTGTCGGCTCATCAAGCATATAGACAACATGACCGCGCTTGCTTTTACTGAGTTCTTTGGTGATTTTAATGCGTTGACTTTCACCACCAGAAAGCGTGGTCGAACTTTGCCCAAGTTTAATATAGCCAAGTCCCACAGCAAGTAAAGTTTGCAGTTTTTTGTTGATAGATGGAATCGCTTGAAAAAAAACGGCCGCTTCTTCGACTTCCATATTGAGCACTTCGGCAATATTTTTGCCTTTATAAAATACACTTAATGTTTCTTTATTATAGCGTTTTCCATGGCAATCACTGCATTCCACATACACATCGGGCAAAAAATTCATCTCAATTTTCAGCAAGCCGTCACCTTGACACGTTTCACAACGTCCGCCTTTGACGTTGAACGAAAATCGCCCTTTTTCGTAACCACGCATTTTAGCTTCTTGCGTTTGAGAAAATAAATCACGGATTTCATCAAATAATTTTGTATACGTCGCGGGGTTGCTGCGTGGGGTTTTACCAATAGGATCTTGATTGATAATAATCACGTTATTAATACAACTTGGCAACGTAATCGATTCAAACTCACCAATCTTGCCTTCAATCTGTTCACCGAACGTTTGACGCAAATAGGGCATCACCGTTTGATTGATTAACGTACTTTTCCCCGAACCCGACACGCCCGTAATGCCACATAAAACACCTAGCGGCAATTTCACATCCACATTTTTTAGATTATTTTCTTTCGCGCCAATCACTTCAATAAAATCAGTTGCAACACGTCTTTTTTCAGGCACCACAATGCGAAGTTCACCGTTTAAATAACGCCCCGTTAAACTGTTGGGGTTTGCCATAATTTCTGCTGGCGTCCCTTTTGCGGTCACATGACCACCATAAATTCCCGCACCAGGGCCTATATCAATCACATAATCTGCCGCAAGAATGGTGTCTTCATCGTGCTCAACGACAATGAGCGTATTTCCTAAATCACGCAACCGATGCAGCGTTTCAATCAACTTCACATTATCGCGCTGATGCAAACCAATACTCGGCTCATCTAAAATATAGAGCACGCCCATCAAATTACTGCCAATTTGCGTGGCTAATCGAATACGCTGCGCTTCACCACCAGACAGCGTTTTTGCGCTGCGCGAAAGCGTCAAATACCCAAGACCAACATTATTTAAAAAACCTAAACGCTCGTTAATTTCTTTTAAGACTTGCTTTGCAATCAACAAGTCTTTGCTATTTAACTTTTCTGGCAGGGCTAAAAAGAATTTGGCCGCATTTTCAATACTCATATCGGTGACATCAATAATACTTTTATCATCAATTTGGACAGCAAGCACAACAGGTTGAAGGCGTTTTCCTGCGCAACTCAAACAGGGTTTGTATTGCATATATTTTTCAATTTCTTTTTTGCGCCATTCACTTTCGGTTTGTTTATAAAGCCGTAACGTTTGCGGAATGATGCCTTCATAACCGTCATCGAGTTTCATCGACTCGCCGTTTGACCATCTACCCGCTAAAGGCTCAATCGTGCCGTAAAGTAGCGCATTTAATTGCGTCGGACTAAATTCACCCAATGGCGTCCATACATCAAAACCAAATTCGCGCCCCACCACACTAATTTGTTGCGCTCGCCACGCCAAATCCATTTTATTGTAAATGGCAAGACCGCCTTCCATAATGGATTTTGTTTTATCGGGAATCAGTAAATCGACCGATAACTGGGTAATTTCGCCCAAACCATGACATTCACTACACGCGCCAAAAGGACTATTAAACGAAAACATACGCGGTTCTAAACTTTCAAACACCAATTTAGGGTGTTTCACGCACGCGCCAAAGGTGCTGTAAATGGTTTCACTGGCAGCGCGTTGCAATTCTTTTTTCTTTTCACCGGACGCATTTTTATCAATAACAATCATGCGCTCTTTCCCAAGCGACAGCGCCTGCTCCACAGCGTCATTGATACGTGAACGCTCATCTTCATCAATGGTCACGGTATCAATCACCGCTTCAATCCAATGTTTTTCGTAACGCTCAAGTGTTAAATCATCCTTAATAGTATCTGCATCATAAATTTTTTGATCAACGCGAATTTTACTAAACCCTTGTTTACGCAAATCATCAATCACTTGTTCATGTGTTCCTTTTTGGCCATTAATCATGGGTGCGAGAAAAATCAATGTTTCGCCTTGTTGCGCCATAATTAAGCGTGTAATATTTTCAGCGCTCTGTGGTTTGACTTCGCTATGACATTTTGGGCAATGATGAACGCCAATTCGTGCAAATAATAAACGTAGATAATCGTAAATTTCCGTTACGGTACCGACGGTTGAGCGTGGGTTTTTGCTAGTGGTTTTCTGTTCAATACTAATAGCTGGTGACAATCCCTCGATGCTATCGACATCGGGTTTATCCATCAACCCTAAAAATTGCCGCGCATACGCAGACAAACTTTCAACATAACGCCGTTGACCTTCTGCGTAGAGCGTATCAAAGGCGAGAGTGGATTTTCCTGACCCAGAAAGTCCCGTAATGACAATTAATTTATTGCGTGGAAATTCAACATCAATATTTTTTAAATTATGTTCGCGTGCGCCTTTAACAATGATACTGTCTTTCATAATTCAATCAGCCTGAAGGGAAATGTAAATGAAGTCAACGAAAAAAATAAACGGTAGTGCTAATACGATTGTGCAACGTTTTTTCAAAAATTAATAGTTATGTATTTTACACTTAATGCGCCCTACTCGCCGTCCATTAGCCAACAAGATGCCATCAAATCGTTAACGGACAATTTCCATACGGCAAAAAAACAAACTTTACTTGGAATTACAGGCAGCGGCAAAACGTTTGTCATGGCCAATATGATTGTCGCATTGCAAAAACCAACACTCATTATTGCGCACAATAAAACGCTCGCCGCACAATTATTTACAGAATTAAAAGAATTATTCCCTCAAAATCGCGTGGAATATTTCGTGTCTTTTTACGATTATTATCAGCCTGAATCCTATCTACCAACCACCGACACGTATATTGAAAAAGATTCTAGCGTAAACGTCGCTATCGAAAAAATGCGTCTTCATGCCGTATCGAGTTTAGTAAGTCGCAACGATACCATTATTGTCGCGAGTATTAGCTGTATTTACAGTTTAGGTAATCCAAATGATTTTTGTTCAATGGCTGTGCCACTGACAACGGGGGCAATGCTAAAACGCGCTGATTTACTCAAAGCCTTACTCACGATTCAATATGAACGCAACGACAGCGCCCTTGCACCGGGAAAATTTCGCGTGCGCGGTGATGTGGTTGATATTATTCCTGCGTATGAAAATAACATTTTGCGTGTCACGCTTGACGATAATTGCATTGCATCCATCAAAGAAATGGATCCGCTCACCGGTGATTTAATTACCAAAATAGATGAAACCGTTCTCTATCCAGCCAAGCAATATGTCATTCCAGAAGACAAAAAACAACGCGCCCTTACCTCAATTCGAGAAGAATTAGAAACGCATCTTCCAACCCTTCCACCACTTGAAGCACAGCGTTTAAAACAACGCATTGAATACGACTTAGAAATGATTGCTGAAATTGGGTATTGTTCTGGCATTGAAAATTACAGCCGCAATTTTGAAGATAGAAATGCGGGTGAGCCACCTTATACGCTCATGGATTATTTTGGTGAAGATTATTTTTTAATTATCGACGAAAGCCATCAAACGCTGCCCCAATCCCGCGCCATGTTTAATGGTGACTTTGCGCGTAAAAAAAATTTAGTGGATTATGGCTTTCGTTTGCCTAGCGCATTTGATAACCGACCACTGAAATTTGATGAATTTGAAAGCAAAATGGGCACGACGCTTTTTGTATCTGCCACGCCAGCCGATTATGAAATTGCCCAAAGCGGCCATATTGTCGAATTGATTACACGCCCAACGGGACTGCTTGACCCTGAAATTATGGTGCATCCAATCACAGGTCAAATGACGCATTTAATCGAGCAGGCTAAATTGGCTATTGAAAAAAATACGCGCGTGTTAATTACCACCTTAACCAAGCGCATGGCGGAAGATTTAACCAATTTTCTCGCAAAAGAAATGCTTAAAGTGCGTTATATTCACAGCGACGTGGATAATTTAGAGCGTATAGAATTAATTCGTCAATTGCGTGTGGGGGAATACGATATTTTGATTGGCATCAATTTACTCCGCGAAGGATTAGATTTACCCGAAGTGAGTTTGGTGGCCATTTTAGACGCGGATAAAGAAGGTTTTCTGCGCGATGAACGCAGTTTAATTCAAACGATCGGTCGCGCCGCGCGAAATAGTGAAGGCAAAGTGATTTTTTATGCAGACAGCATCACAAAATCGATGCAAAATGCCATGACACTCACGAAAAATCGACGTGAACAACAAATTCTTCACAATCAAAAATATCACATTACACCGCAAACCATTATAAAATCAGTTAGCGAACAAAAAGGGAAAATCAAAGGAACCAAACATTTAAGTAAAATAGATATTGAACGTCAGCTTATTGAATTGGACGCTCAAATGCGCGTTTGTGCGGCGCAACTTGATTTTGAAAAAGCCATTGAATTGCGCGATAGAATTGAGCAATTAAAGAAAGCACACTAAAAATTTATATTTCGCT
>JBDLQG010000117.1:0-6480 GCA_039800705.1 Pseudomonadota bacterium | reverse complement strand
AAATAAACGCACATCTTCTTCATGAAATAAACGATGCAATAATTCATGGCAATCCAAACTGAAAATTTCAGTTTCAGTCATGGTGTTGGCAAAAATTTCGAGTGTATCCCACGCATCGGTTGTATTTTCATGCGAGGGAAGTGCTTGAAGTAGAAGTCCTGCCGCGTGCGTGTCATTTGCAAATAGCCACAAACGCGTTTTGAGTTGTTCAGATTGCTCAAAATAGGCTTGAAGTGCCTGAGCTAAGTTATCGCCTTGAAGCGGCACAATACCTTGGTAGGGTTTTCCATTCCCCGTATCGATGCTCATAACGAGCTGACCTTGTCCGAATAACTCAATAAGTGAGTTACTGTGAATATCGGATCGTGTTTTGACAATGCCACGAATTTTGCCTTGATTACTTGCTTGTGCAACGAAAGTGGAAATCGCGCCGTCACTTTGTGCTTGCAGTACCATCGCACCCTCAAATTTGACGGTTGTCGAGAGCATGGCTGTTGCCGCAAGCGCCTGACCTAATGCAATCAGTGCGATGTCGGGTTGTTTTTGATGTTGTTTCGCGGCTTGCCAACTATCGGTAAGCTGTACCCAAACCCCGCGAATACCGTGTTCTTCAAATAAAAATCGTCGTAGACAATCGTGCTCTTGCATGTGTTTTTCCAAAAAAGCCAAGAAGTAATGAATTTATTTTCGCCAAAATTCAGGAACAAAGAGAATCACAATGGAGAAAATCTGAACGCGTCCAAGTAGCATGGCAAAGGTGCAGATCATGGTTTGCGCATCGCTTAAAACGGAATAGTTTGACGCTGGGCCAACTAAATTTAGCCCCGGACCTGCATTGTTGAAACAAGCAATGATAGCTGAAAAAGACGTCAGAAAGTCTAATCCCGTTAATAAAAGCGAAAAAATCAAAATAACAATACAAATGAAGTAGAGAAAAATAAATCCCATCACTGAGGTAATAATGTTATTACTGATCACCGAGCCGCCAATTTTCATAGGGCGAATCGCAAAGGGATGGATAAATTTAAACATTTCAAGTCGAGCTTGTTTAATCAAAATGATAGTTCGAATCATACGAATACCACCGCCAGTTGAGCCAGATGACGCCGATAGACAGCTTAGAAATAACATCCATATCGGCACAAAAATAGGCCATTGATTAAAGTCTTGGCTGGCAAATCCAGAGTCAGTGGCGATTGTTACAAGATTAAATGACGCATGACGCAACGCGGTTAAATAATCAGGGTAAACGCCTTCATATTGCAAAACACCAGCTGTAAAAAGACAGCTACTTAATACTAATGTTAAGAAACTTAACGCTTCCATGTCGCCTAAATAGGGTTTAAATGACAGCTTTCGTATTGCAATAAAATGCGTGGCGAAGTTAATTGCGGCCATTAACTGAAAAACGGTTAAAACGATTTCAATAGGGACTGAATCAAAAAAGCCTACACTATTATCGTGCGTTGACATACCGCCTAAACTCATTGCTGAAAATGCGTGACAAATTGCATCAAACCACCCCATGCCAGCGATTTTTAACGAGACAATACATGCGGCTGTAATGCCTGCATAGACAAGCCATAACGCTTTAGCGGTCTGTGCAATGCGAGGTGGTAAATCCGATTCTTTTACCGAACCAGGTGTTTCGGCTTTATAGAGTTGCATTCCCCCAATACCTAAAATAGGTAAAATAGCAACCGCAAAAATAATGATTCCCATTCCCGCAATCCAGTTTAATTCACTGCGCCAGAGGTTAATTGACATGGGATAGTCATCTAAGCCGGCTAATACCGTTGCGCCTGTTGTGGTCAATGCGGACATGGTTTCAAAATACGCGTCAATGACACTTAAACTCGGAAAATGAAGAAGCAGGGGAAGGGTGCATAACATGGGACTCAGTGACCATGTCATTGCAACAAGTAAAAAGCCAGCTTGCCTTGATAATTTCTTTTGGCTTTTGAGTGTAGATAAAAACATAACTGCACCAATCGCAAACGCAATAACAGTTGAATCCCAAAAAGCTTGCGTGGCGCCATCATGGTTAAAATACGAGGTAAGTAAACAGCTTGTCATGAGTCCACTAACCCCTAACGCCACTAACCCAAGAACATGAACAAGTGTAAATATAGAACCCATCAACGTTCCTTAAATGCTAATTGGTTGAAAAGATTTTTCAATATGGGGAATCAATTTTTTGTTCATCGCAAACATGATGACATGATCGTCTTCTTTGAAAATCGTATCATGATGCACTGCAATCACTTCGTTATTGCGAATTAACGCCCCCATTACAATGCCGGGTGGAAATTTGACTGAATCGACTTGTTTGCCAACCACCGAGTCTTCTTGTCCATTATGATGCGCAATGGCTTCGATAGCCTCGGCTGTGCCACCGCAAAGTGAGATAACTTGCGCTACGTCACCGCTACGAACATGCTTTAAAATACTGCCTAACGTTTCTTGATTAGGCAAAATTACCGCATCGATACTGGTGCCGTGGACTAATTTTGTGTAAGACGCATGATTGAGTAGACAAATGGTTTTTCGAGCACCTAAACTTTTTGCGAGTGAGGCGGAAATAATATTAACGCCGTCATTATCAGTAATGGCACAGAACAAATCCGTATCTTCAATGGATTCATCGAGTAATAATTTTTCATCAGAGCAGTCACCAAGAAGTACAACCGTTTTGTTTAAATCATTCGCAATTTTTTTAGCGCGATTGGAATCGCGTTCAATAATTTTTACTTGGTATTTTTCTTCGAGTGCGAGAGCAAGACGTTTTCCAACATGACCACCACCAGCGATGATGATACGCTTAATAGGCGCTTCTAATTTACCTAATTCTTCAAGTACACGACGTACTTCTTTACGTGGCGCGACAAAGAAAACTTCATCGCCCGTTTCAATGGTGGCATCGCCATTTACGCCCAGTGGTAAACCTTGTCTAAAAATGGCAACTACACGCGTTTTACCGCTAACAAAGCGTTCTTTGAGCGTTTTAATTTTTTTGCCAGTTAAATCCCCATTAGCGACGACTTTAACAGAGAATAAACGCACTAAGCCGTTCGCAAACTCAGAAACTTGTAAAACTCCCGGAAATTCAATCAAATTCCGAATGGATTGCATCACAATTTGCTCAGGACTAATAACGATATCAACAGGAATACCTTTTGAGCTAAACAACCGAGGGTGTTTGAGGTAGTCAATAGCGCGAACACGCGCAATGGTGCGAGGTTTACTGTAAAGCGCATTGATAATGAGGCAGGCTAGCATATTTGTTTCATCTCGATCGGTTAACGCAATAACCATGTCCATGTTACTAATGCCGGCTTGTTCTAATATGCTAGGATGTGCGGCATTACCCGCGACTGTTGCAATATCAAAACGCTCTTTGAGGGCCTCGAGTAAATCTACTTTAAAATCAACGACAACAATATCATTTTCTTCGCTAGCAAGTGCCTCTGCAACAGATGCACCCGTTGATCCCGCGCCTAAGATTAGTATTTTCATGAGTAAATAACGGTAATAAATAGAGATAAAGCGGGAATTCTACTGAAATTTACACTTTTCTTCACTAACAATTACTCGATTTTACATGGGCGTGTGGTAGCAAAGACAGCGCAATGCTATTATTAAGCAACTTTAACATTCATATTTCATCATGGCAGAAAGAAAGAGAACAAGTGGTTCGCGTTACGATCAATCACCACGTCAACGCAGAAAAAAGAAAAGAGGCTTTCCTTGGTTTACCAGTTTTTTCATGATTGCATTGGGGACGGGCGGTTTTTTCTTATTTGGGTACTTGGGCATATTAGACCACAGTGTCCGCAAGCAATTTGAAGGAAAGCGTTGGGCCATTCCTGCGCGTGTTTATGCAAGTCCTGTTGAGCTTTATGCGGGATACAATATGAGTGCATCCAAATTTGAAGAATTACTCCAAACGCTGCATTATCGTCAAGATAGTAATTTGGTTGCTGAAGGGACCTATGTGAAACGTGCGCAGCAAATTACGGTGAACACACGTCATTTTGATTTTTGGGACCAACCACAAGATAGCGGATTATTTCGACTCACGTTTACAGAGTCTAGTTTAATCAATATTGTTGATTTAAATCAGAAGTCTCAAGACGTGGCATTGCTGCGTATGGATCCAGCGCAAATTGGAAATTTATATCCCAATATTAAAGAAGACCGTGTATTAATTAAGCTATCAGAAACGCCTAAAGCTTTAATCGATGCGTTACTGGCTTCTGAAGATCGTGACTTTTACCATCATTTTGGTTTGTCACCGCGAGGCATTGCGCGTGCTATGCTGGCAAATCTTCGTGCTGGTGGGATGGTTCAAGGCGGTAGCACGATTACGCAGCAATTAGTCAAAAACTTTTATCTCACTTCCGAGAGAAGTTTAACGCGAAAAGTGAATGAAGCGTTAATGGCGTTGATTTTGGAATATCGCTACAGTAAAGATGAAATTTTAGAAGCGTATTTGAATGAAATTTATTTAGGGCAAGATGGTAATAGTGCTGTGCATGGATTTGGGCTTGCCAGTGAGTTTTATTTTAATAGTACGCTCAAAGATTTGCCGCTACATCAATTAGTTTCTTTAGTTGCGCTGGTACGAGGGCCTTCCTATTATGATCCTCGTCGCGTTGCTGATCGTGCGATGGCGCGTCGTAACTTAATTTTAGATGAAATGGCGTCTGCGGAGTTAATTACAATCAAGCAAGCCAATGATGCGAAAGCGAAGCCCCTAGGTGTCATGGCGAATGCGCATCGCTCAGCGAATCGTTATCCCTATTTTATGGATTTGGTAAAACGTCAATTAACGCAAGAATATCGTGAAGAAGATTTAACCTCCGAAGGGTTAAGTATTTTTACGACAATTGATACGCATATTCAAGATACACTGGAAAAAACCGTCAAAACGCAACTTGCGCAGCTTGAAAAATTGCCCAATACAAATGAACTGGAAGCTGCAGCGGTTGTGACGCGTCGTGATAGCGGTGAAATTGCGGCATTGACAAGTGGACGCGAGGTAGTGTCTTCAGGATTTAATCGTGCGTTAGATGCAGTACGTCCGATTGGCTCATTAATTAAACCTGTTATTTATTTGACCGCGTTAAATAATCCAGAGAAATATACGATTAGTTCGATGGTAAGTGACAGCGAAATTGTCGTACAAAATAAGGGCAGCGCACCGTGGACACCAAAAAACTACGATCATCATGAACACGGTATGGTGAGTTTGCATAAGGCGTTAGCGCATTCTTATAACTTGGCAACGGTTCGTGTTGGCATGGATGTCGGCGTTGATAATGTCATTGATACACTTAGAGAAATGGGCGTGACACGCGAAGTTGAAAACTTTCCTTCCTTTCTCCTTGGTTCAGCACAGCTCACGCCTATGGATGTCACGCAAATGTATCAAACACTTGCCGGTGATGGCTTTTTAATGCACTTGAAAGGGATTCGTGCGGTGGTGGCGTCAGATGGCAAACGGTTGCAAAGTTATCCATTCGTGGTTAAACAAGCTATTGACCCTTCTGTCACGTATATTTTAAATACGATGCTACAAGAAGTGATGACGGAGGGAACAGGTCACGCAGCGTACAATGTTTTTCCTAAAAATTATGGCTTGGTGGGGAAAACAGGTACAACAAATGATGCAAAAGATAGCTGGTTTGCTGGGTATTCGGGTGATTATTTATCAGTCGTTTGGGTTGGGCGTGATGATAATAAACCAGCAGGATTGACGGGGGCGACTGGGGCGCTACCTGTTTGGCTTTCGTTAATGAAGCAAATTTCGACACAGCCAGTTAATTTAATTGCACCCGATAATATTACTATGGTCAATGTCGATGCGACGACTGGGCAACTAGCGAATGCAAGTTGTGGTGGTGGGCGTAGTTATCCTTATATTACCGGCTCACAGCCTAAAACGATGGCAAGTTGCGGTGGTAGTGGCAGTGGTGGGTTTTATGTGCCACCCGAGTTAGGTAACGATACGTATACGGCACCTAATCCAATGAGTGATGACTTGCCAACGAATTTTTAAGGCATTTCATTTGAGATGAATTCACGAATTTGTTTTGCGATTTCACGTTCTTCTTGAGCGTGAATGAGCAAAACCCGTGACGGGCTATTTTTTGTGCTGACATCCATGTTACCTTGTAACTTTTGTTTATTTAGATTTTGATCTAATACCCATCCAAGTCCATCTAAGTTATCTAAAATACGTTGACGAATACGCGGTGCATTTTCACCAATCCCGCCTGTAAAAATAAGGGCATCCACGTTGCCATTTAATACCGCGAAATACGCACCAATATATTTTTGAATTCGATAGCAAAAAAGGCTTAGCGCAAGTTCGCTCATGGCGTCGCCTTGTTCGGCATTTTCTAAAATGATGCGCATATCACTTTCTCCACAAACGCCTTTTAGACCACTTTGTTTATTGAGTAGTTGATTGATTTC
>JBDLQG010000116.1:0-6513 GCA_039800705.1 Pseudomonadota bacterium | reverse complement strand
TAATAAATTGGATATGCAGAATATATTCAATACCCGATACAGATTCAAGTACTACGCAGACCACGGAGATAATAACCCATACCACAATAAAGGTATCAAAGAGCCCTTGCAAACTGCCACCGTACTCACTTGGAAAAACTAAGGCATGCATTTTTTGGCGAAATGTACGGCCTTTGTTTGCGATAACAAATTCTTGATAAGCGGGGATTAAAACACGGAAGATTTTTAAAATTCTAAGGAGTCGCAAGAATCGCAACATACGCAAGTCGATAGGCAAAAAGGCTTGCAAATAAAATGGCGCAACCGATAAAAAGTCAACGACTGCAAAGGGACTTTTCATGTATCGCAGATACGCTAAGCCCTTTTTATTATCGCTATTAAATTCTTCATCTTCAGGTGCAACATAAAGTCGCGTTAAATACTCGATGGAAAAAACAATCACCGAAAAAACGTCAAATACATGGAATAAACCAGCGTGGGGCTCATATATTTGTGGTACTTGTTCAAATAGCAATGCCATCAAATTGACAACGATAAGCAGCGCAATCCAATTTTCTACTTCTTTTTGGTAATTGAATTCGATTTTGGGGTCAAATAACCAACTATAAAGCCATTTCCTAAAAGGTAAATCCGTCGAAATATTAGCACGATAATCGTGCCCCCGAATTTTTCCACGAATATCATCTTGTTTTTCATCCATTGCTATTCTCCTTAAAACTCAACTTCTGCAATTTTGATAGGATAATCCCCGCCATCACAAATTGTGATATGGATCTGTAATTTTTTATCAATAACGTCTGAATCAGTCAGCGCCGTTACATCAAACGGAACCGCAGAACCTGGTGGAGTAGGCAATGCTTTTTCAAGTATCATCTGCCCCGTGGTCGTGTGTTCATCTTTATCACATGCCGCAACAATCGCAATCGGCTCATGTGTAAATGGATTGATTAAATTCGATAATTCCGCTGGCTTTGTGGTAATTACTTTTAAACAATCTCCCCACACGTGTGGCGTGTTTGAAGTAGAATCTGTTGGAGCGCAAGCGCTAGGGGAGTAATCTTTATTGAAACGTTCAGTCCCCGCAGTCGTCAACCATTTCGCCCACGTTTCACCGCTTTCTTTTGTTGTTTCAGTGCGATGACCTTCTAAATAAGCTTGATAGCCAAGCCACCCTGTTAAGATTACCACACCAAACAAAAACACGAGAAAAACACGATCCGTATTTGTCATCCCAAGGTTGTCAAGTGCGTTATCATTATTATCGTCATTTGCCATAATTCAGCGCCTACTCTGCAAAAATATATTTCTAAGCAATTTTTTCCTTAAAAAATAATTGCCTAGCAGTTAAAATTAAACAAGCTATGTTTGCTGTATAATCCCTGCTCTGCACTACCGACTTTATCGCGTAATTTAAAGAAAAGATCTAACAATAAAACACATTTTTATGTGAATAATTTTTATTCACGGGGTATAGCCTAACATTTTGTTAGAAAGCTGTAAAAAACTCACTTAAAATAAATGACTATTCTTGTAAAAATAGGTGTTTACGTTTCAAAACGATCCATTTTTCTCAGCACCGGAAACACAATCATACAAATTAAGGTCACCCCAATTGTTAAGCATCCACCAATAATTACCGCTGGCACTAACCCCAAAAAGGCGGCACTTATACCGGATTCAAACTCGCCTAACTCATTTGAAGCACCAATAAAGACAGAATTGACTGCACTAACACGTCCACGAATCTCATCAGGCGTTTCAAGTTGCACGAGAAGATGACGAATATAAACGCTAATCATATCGCCTGTACCGACAAGAAAAAGAGCAGCAAGTGAGAAATAAAATTCGTCAGAAATGCCAAACAACACCGTTGCGCTACCAAAAATAAGCACACCCGTAAACATCCATGCACCAACGCGTCGCGTGATGGGAAAGAATCCCAGTAAAATCCCCGTTAAGGCCGCGCCCAATGCCGGCGCTGCTCGCAATAATCCCAAACCAACTGAATCAACATGCAGCACGTCGAGCGCATAAGCAGGCAAAAGCGCCGTAGCACCACCAAATAAAACCGCTAGTAAATCCAGCGATAATGCCCCTAAAACCACTTGTTTTGAGCGAACAAAACGCAATCCTTCTAAAACACCGTGCCATGAAATCCGCTCACGTTTATTAGGAATCACCGTTGTTTTAATAGGCAACATGAATATGACTGCCAAAAACAACAGCGTAGAAATCACGCTATAAACGACTTCTTCGCCAAATAGATACAGTGCTCCACCAAGTGGAGGCGCGGCAATCACCGCAATGTGAAAGAGTGACGAATTCAGTGCAACGGCAGATGCCAAACTCTCACGCGGCACTAAATCCACTAAAATGGCTTGACTAGCAGGCATCATAAAAGCTCGCGCCACGCCATAAAGCGCCATTACCGCAAACACGGGAAAAACAGACGTTAAGCCTTGCTGTGCAAAAATAAGCAGTAAAACGCCGCATATTAACTCAATAGTAAAGCAGCCCAGCATAATCCAGCGGCGATTCCACTGGTCTGCAAAATGGCCGGCAATCAAAATAAGCATCGCAAACGGTAAAAATTGTGCTAGACCAATCAAGCCTAAATCTAAGGTGCTGCCAGTCTTTTGATAAATTTGCCACCCCACTGCCACACTTTGCATTTGCACAGCAATCGTGGCAAGAAATCGTGCAATAACAAACAACGTTAAGTTTTTATGTTTAAGTACAGTAATTGACGTCATGGAAGTAAAGTATGAATTTTGTAATCAATTAAAAAAGTACGACTAGTGTAAAACGATTTTTTTATATTTTCGTTTTATTTTATGATGCTTGTATGTCATTGCAGTTTGTTTGATACTTACCGTACTTTACAACGTCACATCAACATGAAAATCGCTATGGATATTATTTTTTTAGGCCAGCTGGAAATTGAAACTATTATTGGTATTTATGATTGGGAAAGAGAAACCAAACAGAAAATTTTGCTCGATATTGAAATGGCATTTGATATTCGCAAAGCCGCTCAAACCGATGATATTGCGTACACATTAAATTATAAAACTGTATCCAAACGCATTATTTCGTTTGTTGAAAATAGTCATTTTTTCTTGGTTGAAACCTTAATCTCAGAAATAGCCACTATTATTCTTGATGAATTTCATGTACCTTGGGTGCGCATTACCTTAAATAAAAAAGGTGCAATTCGTGGTGCAAGCGATGTCGGCATTATTATTGAGCGAGGAGAAAAATAAATTATGCGTGGCTATATTAGTGTCGGTAGTAATATCGAGAAAGAAATTCATATTCCCGCCAGTTTACAGGCACTTGAAACGTACTTTGGTGAACTGGTGTTATCGAGTATTTACGAGTCCGAACCTGTCGGATTTGCGGGTGAGGTGTTTCACAACCTCATCGTCCGTTTTGAAAGCGATTTAGACGTTAAAATCGTTGCAAAGCAACTACGGCAAATTGAACTTGATAACGGTCGCACCCGCGAAAGCCAAAAGTTTTCATCGAGAACACTCGATTTGGATTTAATTCTATACGGTGATTTAATTCTTAGTGATGGCCGTTTACAAATTCCGCGTGATGAAATCGAACGTTATGCGTTCGTGCTTGAACCTTTAGCCGAAATTTCCCCTTTGGAAACCCATCCATTAAGTGGCATTACTTACGGTCAATTATGGGAAAACTTTGATAAAAGTCATTTACAACAAACCAAAATACCTTCAGCAAAATAACGTCCGCCCACCGTCCACGCTTAAAATTTGACCCGTTATATAGTTCGCATCTTGCACTAGAAATAAAACTGCTTTCGCAATATCATCGGGTTGCCCGCTGCGTTTGAGCGCGATACGCGATAAAATTTCTTGTTTTTCAACGTCAAGCAATTCGGTTTCTGGCCAAAGAATGGCCCCCGGAGAAACGCCATTTACGCGGATTTTTTCACCAAATTCTTTGGCTAAAATTTTCGTCATTGCGGCTAATCCCGCTTTTGCAATGCTGTAAACAGGGTAATCTTTTAGCCCGCGCTCTGCGTGAATATCAATGATATTCACAATACACCCTTGCCGCGCTGACAGCGTTGAACATAATTCACTGGCTAAAAAATAAGGCGCTTTTAAATTGCTGCCCAAAAGTTCGTCCCACTGGATTTGCGTCGTTTTTTCAACGTCGTTTGGATAGAAACTAGACGCATTATTGATGAGCACATCAATGCCGCCCCACTCTAGTTGAGCCTGCTTGGCGAGATGGATAAGTTCAGGCATTTGCAATAAATCCGCTGCGTAGATTGCCGCTGAATGCGGACGAATCGCGTTAAGTTCCTCGCTTAATTCTGTTGCTTGCGTGACGGACGTTTGATAATGCAAAAAAATGTTGTAGCCTTGTGCGTGAAGTAATCGTGCGCAACTGGCTCCGATGCGTTTTGCCGCGCCTGTAATCAGTACATTTTTTTGCATGCTATTCTCACAAAAATAAAATTTAGTTTAAATACTCAATCGTACACCAATCCATCCTGCACGTGGCGCCGCAGGTGATACAAAACGCCCATTAGTTGGGTAATCAAGCACACCATCGGTCTGACCGTAAACGCCAAATGTATTAAAATTGGTATCAAAAATATTATTCACTTTACCAAACAACGTCAGATTCTTGGTGATTTTATATTCCGCTGTGCCGTTAAACGCCCAATATCCCGACAATGGCGCAGTCATATTGCTTTCATCACCGCGAAAAATTTGATTACCACTATACATGCCGTCCATACCTAAAGACACTTTTTTCCACAAATCCACACTTAAAGCCGCTTTGAAAATATGCTGTGGAATACTAGGAATTTTGTCACCCGATTGAACGCGGGTCAGTTCATCGAAATTCAGTGGATTTTGAATAGCAAACCCATCCAAAAATTGTGCATTCAGATAGGTGTAATGCGTCGTCAAATGCCAATCATCAATAGCGCTAAATAGGCTTTCTTTTTCAAGCATACTGCCCGCTTCGATGCCGTAGCGACGCGTTTTACCTACGTTGCTAAAATAGCCTTGACTAGCGATATTACCTGCACGATGAAAAATAATATCATCATTGTTAATTGCATGAAAAAAGCCTAAATTCCAATCCCATTTCCCATCAATGACTTTATTTAACTGCCCACGAAAACCCGTTTCCCATGTATGGGCGACCACTTGATTAAGCGGCGGATCAGATAAAAACGAATTGGGTAATTTGCAAGGTGCCTCGGGATCAGCACAACTTAATTCCATCGGTGTTGGTGCTCTCGCAGATTCTGCATAATTGCCATAAACATTCACACTAGGCAATAATTGATACGTTAATCCCGCTGATGGGTTTAAACGCTCAAAATTATGATTACCATTTAAATTCTTTTCATCGTCATTGATATATTGATCTTTGAGTTCAACATTGATGTGATTGTAACGTCCTGCCACGGTTGCCGCTAATTTCTCGGTAATAGAAAATGTATCACTTAAAAATACGCCAACAGTTTCTGTGTTCGCGTGCAGACGCACTTTCGATTCATCAATATAAATATTACTGCCTGCGGTGCCGCGATTCGCTGTGAGTGAACCTAATTCAGAATTCGACGCAAAATGCGTTTGTGAATTGTCATAGCTTGCCCCGACGGTTAAATTATTTTCGTGTTTGAATAAATCGCCCGTAAACGCCGTTTGAAAGGTACCGCCTTTACTGCGCATTTGCATCGCGTTAGTATTTCTCGTCGCCCCATCAACACTGTCATTAAACACAACCGGATTCAAGTTTGTATCAATTACTGGACTACCATCACCGCATAAAAATGCGCTATCACTGCACGCTTCATAATCGCTATTATCGCCATTAAACGTGCGCATCCGGTTTTGACGGAAATAGGTATTTCCACTCAACGTAACATTATCGTTTACTTCATAACTACCCGATAATTCAGAAAAGAACATACGCGTCACAGTTTGATCGTATTGCGTGAAAATGGTGCTGCGCCCTTCTTTTTTAAGTAATTCTAGGGGTGCGGGGCCATTGCCGCGCAAATCGTTGTCATTTGCGCCTAGCGTTAAATCCAGCGAACCTTTATCGCCACGCCAGCTAAGTGTGCCAAAACCTTGATTCGCATTTGACGGCGAAAAATTGCGCCAACCCACTTCTTCAAAATGATGTAAATCAACAAAATACCCCCATGTGCCATTGTTCCAACCACTGGTTAATTCTTCCGAATGACGATCAAATGAACCACCATACACTTCAATTTGGTGTTTAGGTGAAGAAAACCCTGTTTTTGTTTTAATCGCAATCGCGCCACCAAGCGAATTTAAACCATATACCGGATTGGAGGAATACATCGCCATCGAATCAATTGCACCTTGAGGAATTAAATCCCAATTCACGGTATCGCCAAAAGGTTCGTTAAAACGCACACCATTGACATAGGTTGATAAACCTTGCGGCAACCCCATTAGTGGTGACGCAACAAAGCCACGATAATGA
>JBDLQG010000115.1:0-6635 GCA_039800705.1 Pseudomonadota bacterium | reverse complement strand
ACCGGTACGAATAAATAAATCCGGTTCAGGTAGATTGGCCAGAGAGAGATGTTGATTCAATACGTTTTCATTAATCGCATGTGAGGTCAACTCACCCGAGGCTACGCGTCGTGAAATTTGTTGACATGCTTGTGTTAAATCCCATCGACCACCGTAATTGACGGCAATAACGAGCGTTAAGGCGGTGTTATTTTTTGTTTTAGTTTCACCTTCACGCATTTTTTTTTGCAGAGTGGCATCAAACGCACTGCAGTCACCGATAAAACGTAAGCGAATATTGTTTTTATGTAATTTTTCGATTTCGTTTTGCAGTGTTGTCAAAAAGAGTCGCATAAGGAGGGTGACTTCTGCCTCTGGTCTGCGCCAATTTTCGCTGCTAAATGCAAATAAACTGAGCACATCGATATGCGGGTCAGCGGCGCAAAATTCGACAATTTTGCGCACCGCTTTCACGCCTGCATTGTGCCCAACCGCACGGGGCAGCAGACGCTGTTGAGCCCAACGACCATTGCCATCCATAATGATGGCAATGTGTTTGGGCGTGGCTAAATGTAATCGATCAACAGGCATAAAATAAATTACATGGATAATAAATCAGCTTCTTTTAATTCTAAGAGCTTTTCTACTTCTTTAATATATTGATCGGTTAATTTTTGAATTTTTTCTTCTGAATTTTTTGCATCATCCTCTGAGCATTGTTTGTCTTTCAACAAATTTTTCACTGAGGTATTGGCATCACGACGAATATTACGAATGGCGACGCGACCTTCTTCAGCGGCATTTTTGACAATTTTCACTAAACTGCGACGACGCTCTTCGGTGAGCATGGGCAGTGGAATACGAATGGTCATGCCGTTTGTCATTGGATTTAAACCTAAATCCGATTTTAAAATTGCCTTTTCAATGGCTTGTACCATCCCTTTTTCCCACGGAGTGATACTTAACGTGCGTGCATCTTCAACGACTACATTGGCCACTTGCGAAACAGTCGAATCCGTTCCGTAATAAGACACCATCACTTGATCTAGCAAACTTGGGTGTGCGCGACCGGTGCGAATTTTAGAAAACTCTTGCTTGAGAGATTCAATGCTTTTACCCATGCGGGTAGAAGCGTCTTGTTGAATATCGCTAATCATTTAAATTTGTCCTCGTTCAATGAGTGAACCTATATCATGCCCTGTCATGAGTTTCATTATTGCGCCTTGTTCAAAGACATTCATTACGCGCATAGGTACGTTATTGTCACGACATAGTACCAGCGCGGTGGTATCCATCACATTTAAACGTTGATCTAGGGCTTGATCGTAGGTGAGATGTGGATAAAATTTTGCGTTGGGATCTTTTTGTGGGTCGGCGGAATAGACGCCTTCAACCTTTGTGGCTTTAATCATCAACTGTGCATTGATTTCAATAGCGCGTAAACTAGCGGCTGAGTCAGTGGTAAAGAAAGGATTTCCAGTGCCTGCTGCAAAAATAACAACACGTCCTTTCTCCAAATGACGTACCGCTCTGCGACGAATATAATCTTCACACACTTGGTTGATTTTAAGTGCGGACATAACGCGAACAGGTTGCCCTAAATGTTCAAGTGCATCTTGCATAGCAAGTGCATTAATGACAGTGGCTAGCATCCCCATTTGATCGCCAGTGACGCGATTTAAACCATCACCGGCCGTTTGCGCGCCACGAACAATATTGCCACCACCGATGACAAGGCCAACTTCAATGCCTGCATCACATAATTCTTTAATTTCAGTGGCAAGACGTTTTACAATGGTTGCGTCAATACTGCTACCACCCGATGAATTCATTAACGCTTCACCGCTTAACTTTAATAAAATTCTTTTGCAAATTAGATTAGTCATGATTTCTCTGGTGAAAGGTTGGGATGTAGAGGTTATTATAAAAACAACCTCTACACAGATTTCATTATTTCATTGAATTAACTTGCGCCATTACTTCTTCAGCAAAGTTTTCTTCTTTTTTCTCAATACCTTCGCCTACTTCAAAACGGCTGAAACGAATGACTTTATTGCCTTTAGAATCCGCTAATTTCCCTACAGTAATTTTGTCGTCTTTGATAAATGCTTGACCATTTAATGTGACTTCTGCGAGAAATTTGCTGATACGACCTTCAACCATTTTCGCAATAATATCAGCAGGTTTTCCGCTTTCAGCTGCTTGTGCAGTGAAAATTTCTTTTTCTTTTTCGATAAGATCTGCAGATACTTGATCTTCTGATACACAAGTTGGCTTAGAGGCTGCAATGTGCATAGCAATGTCTTTGCCTAATTCGGCATCGTTTGCGGCCAATTCAACGATAACACCAATTTTGGTGCCGTGTAGGTAGCATGCTGTGCCGCCATTGGTTTTGTATTTTTCAAAACGACGAATAACAATATTTTCACCTAATTTTGAAATTAAACCACGACGAATTTCATCAACAGTAACGCCATCTTCTAAAGGCATAGCCAATAATTGTTCTTCGTTTTCAATACCGTCGTTATTTAATAACGCGTGTGCAACGCTGTTAACGAAGCCAACGAAATCTTCTGCTTTCGCAACGAAATCTGTTTGGCAATTTACGTCAACAATGGCAACGTGCTTACCGCAATCACTGACTTTTACGCCAATAATGCCTTCTGCTGCGATCGTGTTTGATTTTTTATCGGCTTTTGCAAGACCTGCTTTGCGCATGTTTTCAATGGCTAATTCCATGTCGCCTTGCGCGTCAACTAATGCTCTTTTGCATTCCATCATGCCCGAACCAGTACGTTCGCGTAATTCTTTTACCATTGATGCGTTAATTTCTATACTCATTTTTCTCTCTCGATTGCTGCTATTTACTGTAAAAACGCCCCCAAAAGGAGGCGTTCTTGTTTTGCTTTACCTCTTCAGTTCCGCATTGGGAAGGCTGAATAGGATTTTATTTAACGTTTGCGGCTTCTTCAACAAAATCGTCATCGGTTTTTTTCGCTGAAAAGTCGAGTACGGCAGTTTTTGCTTCAGATACCGCAGCGGCTGCACTTTCGCAATATAATTTAATAGCGCGAATGGAGTCGTCGTTACCTGGAATAACGTAATCAATTTCATCAGGTGAGTTGTTTGAATCCACGATTCCAACAACAGGAATACCTAATTTTTTCGCTTCGCTAATCGCATTTTTTTCATAGCCAACATCTAAAACAAAAATGACATCAGGAATGCCTTTCATGTCTTTAATGCCGCCCAAACTGCGGTCTAATTTTTCCAATTCACGTTCCATACCAAGCGCTTCTTTTTTGCCAAAACGTTGGTAGAGCGTGCCATCTTCTTTCATTGCTTCAAGTTCTTTTAAACGAGCAATCGATTTTTTGATAGTTTTGAAATTTGTTAACATACCGCCAAGCCAGCGGTGATTTACATAAGGCATACCACATAATGCAGCTTGCTCTGCAACCACTTTACGCGCTGCTTTTTTGGTGCCAACAAATAAAATAGTGCCTTTGTTTGCGGCCATTTGACCTAAATAGTTCATTGCGTCATTGAACAAAGGAAGCGTTTTATCCAAATCGATGATGTGGATTTTGCTTCTTGCGCCGAAAAGGTAGTTAGCCATTTTGGGGTTCCAATAACGTGTTTGGTGACCAAAATGTACGCCCGATTCGAGCATTTGACGCATAGTTACAGCTGCCATTTATTTCTCCTAAATTGATTGGGACTGGCAGTCCCATTGGGTTACGCCACCGTTTACCCCGTTTAAAAACCTGTGATAAAACACAAGGCACCCTTTTAGACGTGACGATAAACGTGAGGATTATCATTAAAATGAATGACGATTTATATCACGATTCGCTTTTTACAACAAGGTGGCTCTGTTAGAATTCTCTTTTCGACGCTGCAATGTGTTTTGAGTGAAAAATAGTATTTCATGATTTTTTGCATCAAACGCAGGTCTTTTTTGCCACTTTTTTACACCTTAAACATCTAAAAATTATGAGTATTATTATCAAAACCCCTGCTGAAATTGAAAAAATGCGCGTTTCTGGGCGTCTTGCTGCGGATGTCCTCGATATGATTGCACCTTTCGTTGTAGCAGGTGTGACTACGAACTATCTCAATGACCTTTGTCATAATTATATTGTGGATGTTCAAGACGCCATTCCTTCTCCTCTTAATTATCGTGGCTTTCCCAAATCCATTTGCACATCAATCAATCATCAGGTTTGCCATGGCATTCCTAGTGATAAAAAGTTGAAGTCAGGTGATATTATCAATGTGGATATTACGGTTTTGAAAGACGGTTACCATGGCGATACTAGCATGATGTTTTGTGTTGGCGATGTGGCTCCTCATGCACAGCGACTCTGCCAAATTACACAAGAAGCTTTATTTCTAGGTATTGAGCAAATCAAAGCCGGTGCGACACTCGGTGATATTGGCGAGGCAATTCAAAAACACGCTGAAGGTAATCGTTACTCGGTTGTCCGTAATTTTTGTGGACATGGTATTGGTAAAGACTTTCATGAAGAACCTCAAGTGCTGCATTACGGCAAAGCAGGCGAGGGACTTGCACTTGAAGCAGGGATGGTAATTACGGTTGAACCGATGATTAATCAAGGCAAACACGCCACAAAATCACTGGGTGATGGTTGGACAGAAGTGACTAAAGACCACAGTCTATCTGCGCAATACGAACACACCGTACTCGTGACAGAAACGGGTTACGAAATTTTAACGCTGCGTCAATCAGAGCGGTAACGCCTTATGATAACTAAACTCGATGCGACTTTGTTTGAACAAGCAAATGTATTACTCACGTTTAAAAATTTAATCAAAGCAAAAGACATTGAGTTGAGAGAAAAATTTAATCCACAGCAATCCGTTTCTAAATTGTTGCGTGAAAAATCGGATTTTATCGATAGTGTTTTGCATTGTTGCTTGCACCATTTTTTGAGTGAACAGGCAAAAATGATGGCACTATGTGCTGTGGGGGGTTACGGTAGACAAGAAATGTTTCCGTATTCAGACATTGATATTTTAGTGATTTTACCTGTTGATGATATTGATGAATATCAAGTTGGACTAAGTGCATTTTTTACGTTTCTTTGGGATATTGGCTTAAAACTCGGTTATAGCGTGCGCAGTGTGGCGCAATGTGTTGACGCGGCAACTCACGATCAGACGATTATGACGAGTTTGCTGGAAATTCGCTTGATTAGTGGTAGCAAAGATTTGCTTAACGAATTAAAACAAGAAACGGCGCCAGATAAAATTTGGCCGTCAGATCAATTTTTTGCCGCAAAAATGCAAGAACAACAGGCGCGTTACGCAAAATATCATGACACCGCTTACAACTTAGAGCCAAACGTCAAAGAAGGTCCCGGAGGATTGCGCGATAGACAAGTCATTGCATGGGTATTTAAGCGTCACTATAACGCGGCAACGCTTAAAGAATTGATTAAATATGATTTTTTGCCTGAAGAAGAATATGCCGAATTAGTCACCTTACTTAGCGTGTTGTGGCGTATTCGTTATGCGC
The DNA here is from genome assembly GCA_039800705.1 of Pseudomonadota bacterium. Lineage (GTDB taxonomy): Bacteria > Pseudomonadota > Gammaproteobacteria > Methylococcales > Methylomonadaceae > UBA10906. The sequence goes on along the minus strand of JBDLQG010000115.1, from coordinate 1,114 downwards.
TTCATCTTCTCACTAATCGTGCAGATGACCGTCTTGTCTTTGATTATCAACGTGATTTAGCGCAGCAGTTTGGGTTTAGCAGCGATAATCAATCGTACAATCAAGATGTTGAACGTTTCATGCAGTTTTATTTCAAAACGGTATTAGGGCTTGAGCGTTTAAATGAAATACTCTTGCAACTTTTTAACGAGCGCTTTGTGCCGCGTGAAAGTAATGATGTCATGCGGTTAAATGCCGATTTTTCAGTCATTAACGGGTATTTAGAGGCGGTGAATGCGCAAGTATTTGAGCGCAATCCCTTAGCATTATTAGAGCTATTTTTAATTTTAGAACAACGTCAAATCAAAGGTGTTCGTGCAACAACGCTACGTCTTATTCGCAAAAATCTTTATCTGATTGATGAAAATTTTCGCACGAATAAAGCCGCTAATCGTTTATTCATTGAAGCGTTTAGACAACAAAGTGGTATTACCAATCAACTTCGCAGAATGAATCGTTATGGCGTGCTTGCCGCTTACATTCCAAGTTTTGCCAATATCGTTTCTCGTATGCAATATGATTTATTTCATATTTACACCGTGGATGAACACACATTATTTGTCATTCGCAATTTGCGTCGATTTACCATTGAAAAACATCGTGAAGAATTACCGTTTTGTAATGAAATTTTTGAGCGAATTGACAAGCCGGAAGTCGTGTATTTGGCTGCGTTATTTCATGATATTGCAAAAGGTATGCAAGGTGATCATTCGCAACTTGGCGAAACTATCGCCAGAGATTTTTGTGTGCAACATGACTTACCACGACATGATTGCAATTTAGTTGCATGGCTTGTGCGTAATCATTTGGTTATGTCGATGACCGCCCAACGAAAAGACATAAGCGATCCTGATGTGATACTTGAGTTTGCGCAAAAAGTAGGTAGCACCGAGTATTTAAATTACCTTTATTTACTCACCGTTGCGGATATTCGCGCGACCAATCCCGAGCTTTGGAATTCATGGAAGGATGCGTTACTCAAAGAATTGTATTCTGAAACCTACACCGTTATTCGCAAAGGCCTTCCTAATCCAGCGGCATTAGCAGATAGGCTATTTGAAAACAAACAAGAAGC
>JBDLQG010000114.1:0-6695 GCA_039800705.1 Pseudomonadota bacterium | reverse complement strand
CTCGTCGTGAGCGTGCTCATGATCATGTTCTTTTTGATCATCATGATGTTCTTTGTGCTCGTCATGATCGTGTTCGTGATCATGTTCTTTGTGGTCATCATGTTTGTGTTCGTCGTGTGCATGTTCTGTATATTTTAAATCAGTCATTTTCTGTTCCTTTGGGTTGTAATGAATGGATAAACACTTGATTTTCAAAAGTGCAGGTAATTTATACTGTACAAATATGACATTTTTAAGTATTCCTTTACTTTGCAAAATTGTTCAATCTTATTACTCTACATTTGGCATTTTCATCGGTGTGAAAGAAGCGTAAGAATAGTTATTAATAATTTCAATATGATTTTTAAGTTCATCGACTTGCGTCATTTCGCCAATTAATTTTAATTTATTATTGACATTTTCATGGGAAAAATTGCTATGCAACAAATGAGCAATATCCACTTCAAAAACGCTTTTTATTGCAGGAAGATAATCATACGCAACTTTATTTTTGCTTATCTCTAGCATATTTAATTTCCCTTGATTGAGACATTCATGAATGACAAAATCTTCATCTATTTCTGAAAAATACTCAGAATGAGATAAATTTTTTGACAATACTATCTCCATGGCCACTAATCTGGCTTTTGTTCCTTTGCTTGTATAAAGCAAAAAACTTTCACCACGAATATCGTTTTCATTAATATGCTTAGCTGCACATATTATATAAGAAGGAAATGAGGATAGATTGGACTCTACTGCAAAAATCTTTACATGTTTTAACTGTATTTTCGATTTCATATTAATTTCCTTTAAACTGTGATTACAAAGATTAAATACACTATTAATATTTTCACTAAATCATAAATTATACCTATTGATAATGTCATAATCGTTTCATAGCAGACCAATAATATGCCAACTCAACAACCAACAGCACTTTTTATAAGCCACTAAAAGAATATGTTTTATGACATTATTTTTATTCGTTTTAGACTTAATATGCTTAAAACTAAAAAAAGCTCTCACTGCACCGCAATGAGAGCTATTTACAAAAAATAGATCTTGAGAGAAATCCATTTTTGAAACATTTAGAAAGTCGCTTAAAAACATTAGAACTACAGCAATATACTACATACTCTATGTGACAATTTTATTTCAATCGATAAAATCATCATTTTTTTAGCCTTCTTATTGAAATGCAGTTTTGCAACCTAAATGGTAATATGACTCAAATTTAATGACGTCCTACTCTTTAAAATTGAATTCGCGATGATAATTCCAAAATATAAACTACATTTAAACTCACCCAAACGGCAATATTTTCTTTTATCTACGGCCGTTCTAATGCTTCAAGGCTGTATGTCACCTTTAGCTTTGGACCATGCTGTCATGGCTTACGATCAAACGACATCAGACATTCAATCTCAACAATTACTACTCAATATCGCCCGCTCACAGCAACACCAACCGCTGCATTTTACTGGTGTATCAAATATAGCGGCTACGTTTAACTTTCAATTTAATGCCGGTGCAACACCAGCATTAACGGGTAATGCTGGCATGTTAATGACGCCAATTTTTGGTGGCACCGTTTCGGAAAATCCAACAATTAGCATTGTCCCTATCGAGGGCGAAGAATTTACACGTCGTCTATTGGCACCTTTTCAGGAAAGTAAGCTAACTATGCTATTAAGGCAAGGCGCTGACATCGATCTTGTTTTACGATTAATCGCTGGAGAACTGCGTAGCAAAAGCAATACACACGATATTGTTTACACGAATTGCCCAAAAGATGTCGATGGCTATCGTAAGTTTCGCCAATTAGTCACGCAAATGTCTACCATTCAAGACCGCCACAACTTATTTGTCGAGCCTCTACAATTTGAACAATCATGGCAAGTATCACTTGAAAAACTTAGTCCAGAACAATTAGTGGATTTACAAAAAGAATTCAAAGTCGATTATGATGCACACAACAAACAATTAAACCTAACCAAACGTGTAACAGGGCATATTGTATTGACGAATTATGATCCACAAACATTAAGTAATGAAGAACGCATTACATTGAACGAAGAAGCCGACAAAGGCTCCATGAACGATATCATGGTAGATGTTCGTCAAGCCTATTTGGGAGGCGAAGTACCTATTCATGGTTTTTTTCGTCTGCGTAGCTTTTATAGTGTACTTAATTTTATTGGTCGTGATATTGACGATGAGCCTGAATTTTCAGTCGATAAATTGCCCGCAACGCCGAGCGTCAGTGAGAATCCGATTCATTCATTGGGTATTTTGGTATCTGAAAAAGAGCCTGAAAACAGCCCTTACTTTGTGAAATACGATGGATTATTCTACGCGCTACAGCCCGACACAGGGTATCACTGGAATCGTGAAGGCTTTAGACTGCTACACCAAATTTTTCAAATGACAATGGCCGAACTCTCTCAACACAGCACTCCTAGCATCACCATTTCAAAATAAGCAAAGACGCCAAAACATCACTTAACGTGTCACTCAATTCATAATTCTGCAATCGCTAATGCAATTTGACGCCTTAGCTTGGGAGTATTGATTTGATGCCAAAAGACAGGAAAACCGTCGAGTAACTGTTGTTGCTTATTTTCTACTTCAGCGAAATAACTCAACATAAACGCGGGTACTGGCCTTTTATTGACGTGCACATCATGCTCAAAATAATAGTGCAAGAAATTAAGCGCCACTTTTGTGTCATTTAATTCACCTAAATAATTTTGTACTTTTTTAATCTCTTTCAGTACTTCCGTACTTTCTGCACCCAAAATATCTTGGAAATTTTCGATAAGATACCGTAAATTCTTACAGTCTTTACGAAAATCATGTAATTGTTCAATCGTTGCATCTTTTAACGACTCATCACGCACGCGAATGATTTCATAACTTTTGTAAACCGCTGAAAAAGCAATATGCCGAATTTGACAGGGAATGTGTTTATCGATTGTCATCCATTTGGTTTTTTTAGCATCTGGCGCAAGAAAATCATCAACTTTCCCTTTAAATTTGACGTGTTCCCTGCCTTTTAAAAGGGTGAAAATTTTCTTCATAGCTCGCTTTCGCTGACGTTTAAAATAAACCATTAAATCCAAAAACGCGATATCCTCTTTTGCATCGAACGTTGATTCATACCCTAATCGGTCTCGATAATGTGCAACATTTTCCATAAAAACATCCAAGTCACGTACAAAACTTAGACGATGCGACATATTTTTTAAACTATTTTTCAATAATGACATTTGGCTTGCCTTGAAATCCTGCTTAAAAATTCGCAAAGTTGATTCAATTCGACGAATCGTCACACGCATATCATGAATAACTTCACTATCTACGTCATCGTCAGCGTTAGAAAGCGCCAAGGTTTCATATTTTAAAAAGTGCTTGAAATGATGCGTTAAAAGCTTGTGACATGCTTGATTGCGTGAGAGTGTCGGATCTAAGCCAATCATGGCATTTTCCTTATATTCTTGGATTTGTGGATAAGCAGAATTGTTGGCCATCAAATGATTAGAAATAAGCGCGTTTTTCATACCTCCCCCTTATTTTTTACTTATCAAGTTATACAGGAAAAACGAGAATACTAGCGATATATTTTGTCAGCAATATGACAACGAAAATATTTATTTTTTCGACAAAACAAGTATTTATTTCACTACCAAGACTATGATACTGTCCTACCGTGCTACATTATCTGCAACGTATTTCTTAAGAAATAAATGGAATGAAAAACATGAAAGTATTGTTACTTGATATAGAAAATCGTCCCAATCGCCTGTTAAATTTAACGGAAGATTTAACTCATTACTCAAGCGTTATTATTTGTTATGCGCAAAGTGATTTCAAAATCCCCATTGATTGGATTGAACCTATTGCACACGCCTTTTCTGCTGGCACGCTTAAAATTATTAAAATGCCCAACGCGGGGAAAAATGCAGCGGACTTTGGCATTGCATTTTGGGCAGGTATGTTGTCAGCGCAACAACCCATAGATACGCATTATGATATTATTTCCAACGATGCAGATTTAGATTTTGTCGTCGATTTACTTATTTCTCAAGGCCGAAGCGCAAAGCGTATCACCACGATAAAACAGCCTCCTATCCAAGAAAGCGTCGAAGATAAAACAAAACCACTCAAACCACTACAAAAATATTGCATCTATCTCGCCAAAAATGACCCGCGCCCAGCGAAATCTAAATCGCTCATCAACAATATAGATCGATTTTTCAAAGAGACCGTGAATCCTAATGATGTGTTAACCAAATTGATTAAAAAAGGTGTTGTGTCAATCAATAATGGCATCGTTACCTACAACAACAAACGATTACTAGAGCAAGCTGTAATCAAAAAATACGAATAAAATCAGACAGCCTTTGCAGCAAAACAAGGCTTGCAAAGGCTTTTTATTATTTTTCAACGACGTTAAATTAAAACTCAAATAGCATCAAATATCGGTCATTTACTTCGCTGACAATCTTAAATCCCCAACGATCAAAACGTTTTTTGTGCTTGGTACTGACAAGGCATCGACCATGAGAAAAGTTATCACGCACCCACTGAATACGCGCGAGCTCTAGCTTAGAACCTAATCCCTTTCCACGATGCGATTCGTCTACGGCCATGGTGTGGAGTATATGCGTATCTGAAGCCCAATCTGCCGCCTTGATACCACCAATACCAATGAGAACATTGTCACTATCATAAGCTCCCCAAAAAAGCTTATAAAATGGACGCGTATCAATACATTCTATTTCACGAGTTAACCTACTTTGTTCGTAGCGGTCAGATTCATTAGGGCAATTAGAGCATAATAAATTCACTGCATTAGTGATAGACAACTCATCGGTATCTAAAACACGTATCGTGTAGTTTTTAAAATGGATCGCTGGGTGAATCTGTACATTACTTATCATATCTATACTAGCGCTCACGGTTTACCCAACTAACATTTTAGGCTGGGTGACTGCATATTGTTTTTTAAAAAACTCAGGTTGCGCCATTGCCGCATGATGAATATCGACATTGTAGTAATCCGTATCAAAGGATTTTTGAAGGCAGTCAATTTCACGAAAGGCTAAAACAGATTTACTCGCAATGGTCGCACTCCACCAACCAGAAGGATAAATACATTGAGGGAAAAACAATGTTTGTAAATGTATAAAACCGGACTCCTGCATCGCTCCACGCATTTCTCCAATGAGATTTAAATGCAGCAGTGCAGACTCACTTTGTTGAATCAATAAACCGTTGTCTGATAAACATGCCACGCAATCATGATAAAAATCACGTCCAAACAATCCCTCTGCTGGCCCGACTGGATCGGTACTATCAACAATAATGACGTCAACTGAATTAGGCGCCGCTTCTTTTAACCATTTAATGCCATCAATAAATTTCAACTCTGCACGTGCATCATGATTTGATTCGCATAACTCAGGAAAATAAATTTCAGCTAATCGTGTCACGCGCTCATCAATATCGATTTGCACAACATGTTCAACTTCTTTATGCTTGAGTACTTCACGAAGTGTACCACAATCCCCTCCCCCAATAATCCAAACACGCTTAGGATGAGGATGCAAAAAAAGCGCAGGATGTGACATCATTTCATGATAGAAAAAATTGTCACGCGTTGACACCATGGTACAACCATCAATCACCATTAATTTTCCAAAATTTTGGGTATCATAGATTTCCAAATGTTGAAAATCAGATTGTTCCTCATGTAATTTTTCATTAATTTTTAAAGAAAAAGCCGTGCCACTAGCAGTAACCTGCTCGGTAAACCATTGCGTTGATTTCATATATCCCCCTAAGTAATTGAATTTGATTATAGATAAATTATATTGATTTGGTGAAATGCTCATTCACCCTTATTTCCTTTATGTATCAGACTAATTGCTAATGAAAATGGGATGTCATCATTTTTAGTCATTTACTTTTAGGCACAATAACAGGATGAAATATGGCGATTGTCGATTAAATAGACTCAGTGAATTTATAGTGGGAACAATAGCTAAAATGAAATACCTTGATTTGGTATTTCTGTATTTTTTCGCGTATACCATTAAATTTAATTAAAGATTGATGTTGATTTGTAAAACGTTGAATAAATCTCCCATTCTATAGATATCAATCTACGCGGTATTTTTTACAAAATTATGACAACTTAATATTTAACGCGTCTAAATATCAAAATTCATCCTTCAAAATTTTGTTTTTGAAAATTTAACATTGAGTCTGTGTTATCACATTCTTGTCATAATTGAATGCCTATAATGTAACTCATTAGAAAACATCATTATTTTAGTTTTCCAATGCAAATTTCTTGTCGTAAAACGATAATAAAAGCGTTATAAAACAAGATGATTTTAATAAAATTAGGATATAGACATGCGTAAGATTTTCACTCCACTGAGTTTAACTGCGATAGCTCTATTAGCGAATGCGCTCACACCAGCTATTTCAGATGCTGCCACCGTTAAGAAATTAACACCTGCAACATTTACCTTTGCACTTTGGGGCGATATGCCCTATGCCAAAAATGGCGATAATACTGCCGCAATAGGCAGCACCGACACACCACTCACGCGACTAATCAGCAGTATTAACTCGGCAAAAGTGAGCTTTAGTATTTTTGATGGTGACACGAAAGATGGTAGCTCTTTTTGTACCGATAAAAC
>JBDLQG010000113.1:0-6730 GCA_039800705.1 Pseudomonadota bacterium | reverse complement strand
AGAATAGTTCATGTTTGCAATGCCGCCTTCAAACATTAAATCTACAATCAATTTCAATTCGTGTAAGCATTCGAAATACGCCATTTCGGGTGCATAACCCGCTTCAACTAAGGTTTCAAAACCCATTTTTACGAGTTCAACTGCGCCACCACAAAGTACCGCTTGTTCACCAAATAAATCGGTTTCACATTCATCACGGAAAGTGGTTTCAATAATGCCTGAGCGACCACCACCAATAGCTGACGCATAAGATAAGCAAATTTCTTTTGCTTTACCTGACGCATTTTGCTCAACAGCGATTAAATCAGGAATACCACCGCCACGAACGAATTCAGAGCGCACAGTGTGACCAGGTGCTTTAGGCGCAATCATAATCACGTCTAAATCTTTACGCGGTACAATTTGGTTGAATAAAATCGCAAAACCGTGTGCAAACGCCAATGCTGCACCTTGTTTGATGTTTGGTTCAACCACTTCTTTGTATAAAGATGCTTGGAATTCATCAGGTGTTAAAATCATAACGATATCAGCACTTGCAATCGCCGCAGGTACGTCTAAAACGGTTAAACCGTGCGCTTGTGCTTTTGCAACAGAAGTTGAATTTGAGCGTAAACCCACCACAACATCAACGCCTGATTCTTTTAAGTTCAACGCGTGCGCGTGACCTTGTGAGCCATAGCCGATAATCGCTACTTTTTTGCTACGGATAATAGAAAGGTCAGCGTCTTTGTCATAATAAACTTGCATGGTTTTGTCCTGTGTTAAAAGGGTTTAAAAAAATTAAAAATTAATGTAAATGAATATCAATGTGGTTGAGAACATGGTCAATTGCATGAAAATGGTCAAATTGCTCAAATAAGCGATTTTCGTCATCTTCTTTATCCATTGAACTTGAAAAAATCGTCAATGTTAATCTATTTTCTTGCCACTCCAGCGTGGTTCTCGCCTGTTCAAACACATCAATAATGGGTTGTTCAACCCAAATTAAAAAATCGGCTAAATCATATTCAAAAATATATGATTTGATGGCTTGCAGGTCGCTTTTTAAACGAAAACGCTGCGCAATTAAATCAAACGACTGTTCAAAAATAGCGAGTTCTTCTTGCGCTTTTGTACAGATTTCATTTTTAAACATGATTAAATGTTAAAAAAAAATCAAAGATGTAAACCTTTTTCGCCACGAGAAATTCCCGTCGCCCCTGAGCGAACGACTTCAATAATACTTGATTTATCGAGTGTTGCGATGAAGGCATCGAGTTTATCGGACGTGCCGGTCATTTCAATGACATACGACGTTGGCGTGACATCAATAATTTTTCCGCGAAAAATATCAACTACACTGCGCAATTCTTCACGAATTTTGTCAGAAGCTTTGATTTTAACAAGCATCAATTCACGTTCAATGTGAACAGTTTGCGCTAAATCGATTAATTTTACCACGTCAATGAGTTTATTTAATTGCTTGGTAATTTGCTCGATAATATCTTCTGTACCGCGCGTGACAAGCGTCATGCGGGATAAACTGGGGTCTTCAGTGGGCGCAACGGTGAGTGATTCAATGTTATAGCCACGCGCTGAAAACAAACCCGCAACGCGTGAGAGGGCACCTGCTTCATTTTCAATGAGTATAGAAATAATGTGACGCATTATGACAACTCCCGATCCGTTGAAGTGCCAATGGCAACGCGTAGTTTCATGTCATTGTGTGCTTTACCCGCTTCAATCATGGGATAAACATTCTCCGTTCTATCGGTTATGATGTCTAAAAATACCGTTCTATCTTTCATTGCAAAGGCTTTTTCCAACGCGCCACGAACTTCGTCGGGTTTATCAATTCGAATCCCGACGTGCCCATACGCTTCAGCTAATTTCACAAAATCAGGAATGGTTTCCATATACGAATGCGAATAGCGGCTTTGGTATGAAAATTCTTGCCATTGACGCACCATGCCCATGTAACTGTTATTCAAGTTAATAATTTTAATCGGCGTTTTGTATTGCAGTGCCGTTGACAATTCTTGAATACACATTTGAATACTTGCATCGCCCGTCACGCAAGCAACGTCAGCATTCGGATGAGCCAACTTTACGCCAATGGCAGCCGGTAAACCAAACCCCATCGTGCCAAGGCCACCTGAGTTAATCCAACGACGTGGCTTATCAAATGGGTAATATTGTGCTGCCCACATTTGATGTTGACCCACGTCAGAAGCAACATAGGCCTCACCGTTTGTGACTTGATAGAGTTGCTCAATGACATATTGCGGCTTAATGGCGATACTTTGGCGATCAAAATCTAAGCACTCAATACTACGCCATTGATTAATTTGTTGCCACCACGCGTCATAAGCGGCTTTATCAATTTTATATTTCGCTTCTTTCAAGCTATCAATCAATTGTCCAATGACGAGTTTTACTTCACCAACAATAGGCACGTCTACTTTGACTGTTTTTGAAATTGATGCGGGGTCAATATCAACGTGGATGATTTTTGCGTAAGGGCAGAATAATTCTAATTTTCCAGTGACTCGATCATCAAAGCGTACGCCGATAGCAAGAATTAAATCACTCTCGTGCATGGCCATATTGGCTTCATATGTGCCGTGCATACCAAGCATACCGACAAACTGCTTATCGGTTGCAGGGTAAGCACCAAGCCCCATTAGTGTATTGGTTACGGGGTAGCCGAGAGTTTTGGCTAAGTCAGTTAATTCGTGACTACCTTCGCCTAAAACGACACCACCGCCTGCGTAAATAATAGGGCGTTTTGCGTTCAGTAATAATTCAATCGCTTTTTTGACTTGACCTTTGTTGCCTGTGGTTGCTGGATGATAAGAGCGCATTTCCACTTTTTTAGGATAATGGTATGGCACTTTAATGTCAGGTGATGTCATGTCTTTTGGAATATCAATAACAACCGGACCAGGGCGACCTGATGTGGCAACATAAAAGGCTTTTTTGATCGTTTCTGCAATTTTGCTAACGTCGCTAATTAAAAAATTATGCTTAACGCAAGGGCGGGTAATGCCCACCATGTCGACTTCTTGAAACGCATCACTGCCGATGACCGCTGAAGGTACTTGACCTGAAATCACCACCATTGGAATCGAATCCATATAGGCCGTCGCAATACCGGTGACGGCATTGGTTGCGCCCGGTCCTGACGTGACAAGCACAACACCGGGTTTTCCCGTTGCGCGAGCATAGCCGTCCGCAGCGTGCGTGGCACCCTGTTCATGTCGAACTAAAATATGTTTTACATCATCTTGCTGAAACAGTGCATCATACAAATGCAATACCGCACCACCAGGATAGCCAAAAATATACTCAACACCTTCGTCTTTAAGACTTTGTATTACAATCTGTGCGCCATTTAGCTCCACACTTTTATCCTCAAGTAAACTGAAATATAACGTTTGTTGTGTACAATTATAGTAAATTTGTGTCAAAAATACTTCACTTTTTCACCCAGTTAAATGCTAAGGGATTTTTCATCGTGACTTAGGGCGGGGTATTAACGGCTTTTTCGCTTTAGTTGACGTTACTTTTTTGCGTCCGGTATAGTGTGACTAACCTTCTGTTTTTGGAATTACTTTTATCATGTCTAAATTCACGCCTTTGCCGCGTTGGAAAAATTATCTCACGCTCTGTAAACCCAATGTAGTTGCGGAAATGTTATTTACCGCTGTTGTTGGAATGTTGCTTGCCTTGCCGACATTGCCGCCTATTGATTTAATGATTTATGGTCTCGTCGGCATCGGTTTTGCCTCTGCGTCTGCTGCGGCCATTAATCATTTTATTGATCGTAATGCGGACGCGAAAATGCGTCGCACTGAAAATCGCCCTCTGCCGCAAGGTACATTAAGTTCGGCGAACGTGCTGGTTTTTGCAACGATTTTAGGGGTAAGTGCAATGATTTTGCTGATTACCAAAGTCAATATGCTCACGGCGATTCTCACGTTTTTATCTTTATTTGGGTATGCGTTTATCTATACCTGTTATTTAAAACGTGCTACCCCACAGAATATTGTCATTGGTGGCTTATTTGGCTCAACACCACCGCTACTGGGTTGGTGTGCGATGACGGGTGAAGTTCATCCTTATGCACTATTACTGGCGTTAATTATTTTTGTATGGACGCCACCGCATTTTTGGGCGCTTGCGATTGCGCGTCAAGAAGAATACGCGAAAGTGGATATTCCTATGTTACCTGTGACGCATGGCGCTGATTACACACGTTTGCAGATTTTGTTGTATACCATTTTGCTTACTATTGTGACCATTTTGCCATATATAACTGGTATGAGTGGCTTGATTTATATGGGGTCAACGCTGGTACTCAATATCGTTTTTTTGTACCTTGTCATTATTATGATGCGTGAAAAAGACAATAAAACCGCTATGCGCACGTTTTGGTACTCTATTGTCTATATTACGTTGCTCTTTGCCGCATTATTACTTGATCACTATATGAGATTTACGCTATGACACCAAGACACCATGAACACAGTCCGCAAGAGGAGCATCCGTTTGCAGAGATTGTACGTATTTTAGGCAAAGGTAAAAAAGGCTCGCGTCCTTTGACGCACGCAGAAGCGCATCGTGCGATGAAAATGATTCTGGCAGGTGACGTGCTCCCTATTCAATTAGGCGCGTTTTTAATGCTTATGCGGGTTAAAGAAGAAACGTCCGAAGAATTGGCGGGGTTTGTTGAGGCGGCACGAGAATTTTTTGCATTCTCACACAACGTAAAAGTGGATTTAGATTGGTCATCGTATGCGGGAAAACGTCGGCATTTGCCATGGTTTTTATTATCCGCGCTACTGCTGGTTGAAAACGGTACTACGGTCTTTATGCACGGCGCTGAAGGGCATACGCCTGATAGAATTTACACGCAAAATGTATTGAAATATTTAGGATTAACTGCTGCGCAGTCAGTGGTGGAGGCGCAAGAACAGCTTAAAGCACAGGGGTTTAGTTATTTATCTCTCGCGCATTTTTGCCCGATATTGCATGACATTATTGAACTGCGTCCCATTTTAGGGTTGCGCTCACCTGTGCATACACTCGTGCGATTGCTTAATCCATTTGACGCGCCATTTAGTATTCAAGGGATTTTCCACCCAAGTTATCGCGCCGTACATCAACACGCTGCTATGTTACTTAATCAACCTAATATGGCGGTATTAAAAGGTGAGGGCGGTGAAACAGAGCGTAATCCAGATGTAGAATGTTTGGTGCAAAGCGTTCATCATGGCGAACTTATCGATGAAATGTGGCCTGCATTATTTACACATCGTCATGTGAAATCAGACAATTTAGATCCTGTGCAATTAGCGCAACTGTGGCGTGGCGAGATAGAGAATGAATTTGCCAGTGCAAGTGTCATTGGAACAGCGGCGGTCGCACTCAAATTGCTCGGCAAAGCATCTACGAAAGAAGCGGCTCATGACTTAGCGACGCAGTATTGGGTAAATCGCAATAAGCAAAAATATGGCGAGGCGTAGTGCGTCCTATTTTAGTAGTGGGTACTGGCTCGGATGCCGGAAAAACCAGTATTGTGATGGCACTCTGCCGTATTTTTTCTGATTTAGGAATGCACGTTGCACCATTTAAAGCGCAAAATGTATCGAATAATTCCTGCGTAACTATCGAAGGGCGCGAAATTTCTCGTGCGCAGTATTTTCAAGCGCAGGCCGCTCGCGTTGCGCCACGTTATTTGTTCAATCCGGTGTTGCTCAAGTCACACGGTAGCGGGGGTGTGCAAGTTGTTGTTAATGGGCTTGTATATAAGAATCAAGGTATTGCTAACTATTTCGATGAACTTGATACACTAAAAGACGAAGTGAAAAAATCATTCACGCAGCTACTCAATGAGTATGACGTAGTAATTGCTGAAGGTGCTGGCTCACCCGTTGAGCTGAATTTAATTGAAAAAGATTTATCCAATACTTTTATTGCTCAAACATTTAAGCCACGCATTATTTTAGTGGCTGATATTGAACGTGGTGGTGTATTTGCGTCTATTTACGGCACACTTGCGCTACTTGCACCCGATATTCGTGAAAATGTCGTTGGTGTCATTATCAATAAATTCCGTGGTGATAGACGCTTTTTTGATGAAGGTGAAGTGATTATTCGACAGCAATTTGGCGTCCCCGTTTTAGGTGTGTTGCCTTTTCTACCACTCAATATCGACATGGAAGATTCACAGTCGCTCCATAACTATCAACAGCGACGTGGGAATATCAAAATAAAAATAGCGGTCATCGCTACGCCTTGTTTGAGTAATTACACGGATTTAGATGTTTTGATGGCAGATGATGAAATTGAGGTGACATTGATTCATCAATGGCAACCACTGAGCGCATTTGATGTTATTCTGCTCGCTGGCAGCAAAAGTGTGATGTCGGATTTACATTGGCTCAAAGAAAACGGTTTATTTACTGAAATTTTGGCATGTAAGCAGGCCATTTTTGGCATTTGTGGTGGTTATCAAATGCTATGTGAAACGTTAATTGATGATGACACCTTAGAAGGCAATTCGCCAAGCATTGAAGACGGCTTTGGACTGATTCCCGATACAGTGACTTACCAAGAACCTAAAATATTAAAACGCGGTGTTTACACGGTATTTGATGGATTTGAGGTCGAAGGTTATGAAATCCATTGTGGGCAATTAGCGAATTACCCACTTTATTACCAATCTGAGCGCGTTTGCGGTACTCAT
>JBDLQG010000112.1:0-6859 GCA_039800705.1 Pseudomonadota bacterium | reverse complement strand
ATGCTGACGAGTTTTAATCGCCTTGAAGGGTAATCACAATTTCTCGACCCGCTGCGTGATTGCGGTGTTCACACAAATAAATACCTTGCCACATACCTAGATTGAGCTGTCCTTTCGTAACGGGTATCGTCACGCTTGAGCCGAGCATACTGCTTTTGATATGACTTGGCATATCATCACTGCCTTCGAGTGTGTGCTCGTAATACGGTTCATTTTCGGGAACAGCACGATTGAAAAAACTCTCAAAGTCCATGCGTACGGTAGGATCGGCATTTTCGTTAATAGTCAACGAGGCGGACGTGTGCTTAATAAAGACGTGCAACAGTCCTATGGAATAGCTGGCTAATTCAGGTAATTGACGCACAATTTCATCGGTGACCAAATGAAAACCGCGTTGCCGTGCTTTAAGACGAATTTCTTTTTGTACCCACATAATATTTTGTCTTATGGCTTAAGTCCAACGCCAAATTTTGAACCTAATTTGGTGATGGTATTAATAATAAACGTCATCTTTTTTGTGTCATTAGGATCTTGCGGTGGGGCAATTTCAATTTTCGATTGCGCGTTTAATTTTTGTTCTCGAAGTAGACGTAATTTGGTTTCTTTGACTACGCGTTGACGTTCTAATTCATTTTTAATCCGTTCGATGGTTTTATCTTCTTGCGCCGCTTTTTCTTGTTCTTTTTTGCGTTTTTCTTGTGCCTCTAGTTTTAAACGCTCTTGTTTTTCGTTTTCTTTTTTGCGGACGCGTTCGCGCTCTGCTTGTTCTTGCAGATAAATTTGCTCTTCTTTGATTTGCTCTTGTGAGAAACGGTAATTTTCAAGCATTAGCCAATTATCAAAATCGGTTTGCAACCGCTCAAGAAACCCAATAATAATTTTCGCGTTTTCAATTAACTCAAGGCGACTTGGGAGGGGGTCACTGCCGCCTTCACTCTCACTATTTAAGAAATGCGGATTTAAACGTACATAGTCTTCATCGCTAACCGCGTCAAGTCTTGCTAATTCATCCTGTTCACGTTTGAGATGATCGGAAAGTTCATCTGCAATACGTTGATAAACTTCGTTCCAATCACAAAAGAAAACCGCTTCATTCCAATTCGCCCAGCGATCCATACGCGACAAATAGCGACACACAATATCGTGTTCTTGAAACACACGTTTGTGTAATTCAACGATAAATTGAGAGCGTAGCATGCTTGAATTGAAAATATTATTTTTACGCGTGAACACACGATATCGGTCTTCACTTGACGCTTCTCTGAGAAAAAATAACCCTTGAAGTAAATCAAGTTGCAAATTACGCGTTTCTTCTTGACGTCGTTCTTCGGGCAATTCAATAAACGCAAGAATACTGCGGTTTAAATTTTCGCGTTTGTCGTTAATGAAAAATTCTTGTTTTTCAATTTGTTTGAGTAGTAGTGTGTCTTCAGATGGCACAAACGGGTCTGGGCCATACATCATGCGCCACGCATCTTGTTTTTCAGCTAATTGACGTTTGAGATGGCGATAATGCTTTTCGAGCTTACTGAATTCTTGTTTGTAAAAATCATAGTCAGCGGTGAAATAATAACGTGCTAAATTGCGTTCTGCGATATAAAAACCGTGTTCAGCGGCGGCAATTTCATTGAGTTGGTCAAAATGCAATTGACAATACTCTGCTCCGTCTCTAAATCGACTGGCCGATTTATCGCAAAAGTTAATTGAGCAGTATGACATGTGTTTTTTCCATCTATTTTAAAATTGATAAGCATTAATCGTGAATAGCATAACAATTCACGCGTCAATGCGCCAACGTCGCGCCTATTTTATTTGCGCTAAAAATTTATCCAATTGATTTGCAAAGGCTTGTATATCACGCGCCGATAATGGCGCAGGCCCTCCCGTTTGAATCCCATTTGAGCGCAGTGTATCCATGAAGTCACGCATATTGAGTCGCTCTTTAATGTTTTCATGGCTATACATTTCACCACGCGGATTGAGCGCGTGGCCGCCTTTTGTGATAACGTCATTTGCAAGCGGAATATCACCGGTAATAACCAAATCCCCTGCACTGAGTTTTTCCACAATTTTAGAATCTGCGACATCAAACCCTGCGCTCACTTGCAGCATTTTAATAAAACGCGATGGCGGAATATGTATTTGCTGATTGGCAACCATCGTGAGTGCAATTTGTTTGCGCTCCGCCGCTTTAAATAAAATGTCTTTAATGGCTTTAGGGCAAGCGTCACCATCAACCCAAATGTGCATGCGTATCCTTACTATTCTTTATATTCTTTTTCAAACGCGCTTAAATTCAGTTCGACACCACAACCACGCAGACCACAATAGCCGTCTGGATTTTTGGCTAAATACTGTTGATGGTAGTCTTCCGCGTAATAAAATGTTGGCGCGGGCATTATTTCAGTGGTTATCGACAAAAAATGTCTTTTTGATAATTGTTCTTGATAATAATTTTTTACAGCTATCGCAAGTGTTTGTTGTTTTTCATTAAATGTATAAATGCCTGAGCGATATTGTGTGCCGACATCATTGCCTTGTCGCATTCCTTGCGTGGGGTCGTGCGACTCAAAAAAAACTTTGAGCAATTGTTGAAGTGAAATTATGTTCGGATCAAAAGCAATGTGTACCGCCTCAGCATGATGAGTTAAACCCGTACAGACCTCTTTATAGGTTGGATTTTCTGTTTTGCCTGCAATGTATCCAACGGCGGTACTGTAAACGCCATGCTGCAGCCAAAATCGTCTTTCTGCACCCCAAAAACAACCTAATGCCAAAATAATGCGCTCCAAATGCGCAGGAAAGGGCGGTGAAATAACGTGTTGATTCACAAAATGTCGATTGTCCATTTGATTCCCCTCAATTTTCTAACCCCATAAAAATTAAACCTGTCTATCGCATAGATTCAAGCGCATAATCGCTTGCGACGCTTGCTTGGTCGTTTTTAGCGTATTTACAAAATAAGAAAGCAATACGCCACTTAACTAACATGAGAAATACTCAATGAAAAAAGCGAATTTAGCCGCCATTATCTGTTTACTTGCCTCAACAACTAGCGTTGTTTATGCCGATATTACACTAGAATCCACTCACGAAGTCGATGGTAAATGGAAATTACAATACAGCAAAAACTCCTTAACCGATAAAGAATCTATTCCAAGAGAAGATACTTGGATTTTTAAAGACGATAAATTGACTATTTTACACATCCCACGCGAAGGGATTTATTACGATCAACCGCCTGTACCTTACGAAATTGAAGAAGGTAAATTAAAAGTCACGCAAGTGGGCAGTTCACGTTTTGATGCTTACACTTTAGTGGATAAAACCGCGACGACGATGACTTTAAAAGGTAAATTCGGTAATTATTACTATTTCGAGAAAAAATAATAGCGTTTTGGCGCGTTTCCTAAACTCAATGACTCAAAAAATACGATTATAAAAAAGCCTCATTTCTGAGGCAGTCAGGTAGGAGGTACCTTTAAATTTATTTAAAGCACATATCGCGCCAAGTTTTATTTTTTCAGTATTAAAAAAACCGCCTTCATGGGCGGTTTTTTTTGACGGGTGGTTTGGTTTGTGCGTAGTATGCGTATTTTTTCGACATCCATTTCAACAATAGGGAGCTTCACAAATGGCATTAAAAAAATCCGAGCTGTATTCTTCACTTTGGCAAAGCTGCGATGAATTGCGCGGGGGAATGGATGCGTCGCAATATAAAGATTATGTGCTGGCGATGCTGTTCATTAAATATGTCAGCGATAAATATGCCGGTGTGCCATTTGCGCCTATCAAAATACCCGAAGGCGCAAGTTTTAACGATATGGTCGCGCTCAAAGGCTCGCCCGATATTGGCGATAAAATTAACAAGCAAATTATCGCGCCACTCAAAGACGCAAATAAATTAGCCGAAATGGCCGATTTCGATAATGCCGACAAACTCGGTGACGGCAAAGAAAAAGTCGATCGCTTAACCAATTTGATTGCCATTTTTGAAAATCCCGCGCTCGATTTCTCTAAAAATCGCGCTGAAGGCGATGATATTTTAGGCGATGCTTACGAGTATTTAATGCGGCATTTCGCTACCGAAAGCGGCAAAAGCAAAGGGCAGTTTTACACGCCTTCAGAAGTCAGTCGCGTCATTGCAAAAATTTTAGCGATAACAAACGCCACCAGTGATACCACCGTTTACGATCCAACCTGCGGCTCTGGGTCGCTACTGCTAAAAGTCAGTGATGAAGCCGGCATTAAAGTCACGTTATATGGGCAAGAAAAAGACGTGGCAACATCGGGGCTTGCTCAAATGAATATGATTTTACATGACAATCCGACCGCAATTATTTATCAAGGCAATACCTTAGCCGACCCAAAATTCAAAAACGACAGCGATTTATTAACCTTTGATTATGTCGTTGCTAATCCGCCTTTTAGTGATAAACGCTGGAATAATGGCGTTGATGTGGATAATGACCCGTTCGGGCGTTTTGATTCTTTTGGCGCACCGCCAGCAAAACAGGGCGATTATGCGTATTTATTGCATATTATTCGCTCGCTTAAAAGTACGGGGCGCGGGGCGTGTATTTTGCCGCATGGTGTATTATTTCGCGGCAATGCCGAGGCGGATATTCGTCGCAAGTTAATTCGTAAAGGCTATATTCAAGGCATTATTGGTTTACCGGCTAACTTGTTTTATGGCACGGGCATTCCCGCGTGTATTATCGTCATTGATAAACACGACGCGCCCATTCGCAAAGGCATTTTTATGATTGACGCCAGCGCGGGCTTTTTAAAAGACGGCAATAAAAATCGTCTACGCGCGATGGATATTCACAAAATCGTGGACGTGTGGACAAAGCAACTTGAATTGCCGAAATATTCGCGCATGGTGAGTGTTGATGAAATTGAGAAAAATGAGTTCAATCTCAATTTACCGCGCTACATTGACAGCGGACAGGTTGAAGATTTGCAGGATATTGAGGCGCATTTAAAAGGCGGTATTCCGCAAGCAGATGTGGAGGCGTTGCAGGATTATTGGCGCGTGTGTCCTGCATTACGTGACACAATTTTCAAAGCAACGCGCCCGCAGTATGTGGAGTTGGCGGTTGAAAAATCAGCCATTAAATCGGCTATTTATCAGCACAGTGAATTTGTCGCGTTTATTGATTTGATGAATACGATTTTTTCACAGTGGGAATCGAGCAGTGCGGCGTTATTAAACTCGCTTGAAGTCGGGTGTCTGCCGCGCACGATTATTGAGAAACTCGCTGAAACCTTGCTTGCGCATTATGAAAACAAGCCATTGATTGATAAATATGACGTGTATCAACATCTCATGGATTATTGGGACGCGACGATGCAGGACGATTGCTATTTAATTTCGGATGAAGGATGGCAAGCGAAAACGTATCGACTGCTCGAAAAAGGCCGCGATAAAGGCTGGGCGTGTGATTTGGTGCCAAAATCGTTATTGGTGGCGCGTTATTTTGCCACCGAGCAGCAAGCCATTGCGGATGTAGAAGCCGATATTGAAAACGTGACCGCGCAACTCAGTGAACTCGAAGAAGAACACAGTGGCGAAGAAGGCTTATTTGCTGAACTCGACAAAATCACGAAAACCACGGTTGCCGCGCGTTTGAAAGAAATCAAAAACGACAGCACCGCCAAAGAAGAACGCGACGCTTTAAATGCGTGGCAAACGCTTTATAATCAGCAAAACGACGCCAAAAGAGCATTAAAAACCGCTGAAGTGGATTTAGATAAGCGCGTGTATGACAAATATCCAAGCCTTAGCGAAGATGAAATTAAAACGCTCGTCGTGAATGATAAATGGTTAGCCACGCTTGAATTGGCATTTCATGGTGAAATGAACCGCATTAGCCAAGCACTCACGCAACGCATTAAACAATTAGCCGAGCGTTACGAAACGCCCGTATCCGTTCATGTTCAGCGTGTCAGCGAATTAGAAGCCAAAGTGAATGCGCATTTGGCGAGTATGGGGTTTGAGTGATTGTTGACTTAAAAAAATTGAAAACAATAGTTTGGAGGAGTTAATGTTAATAACTTTAGATGTTTCACATGACTTAGGGATGCGTCTTCATCCATTTAAACAGGAGTTGCCTCGTTTACTTGAACTGGGTTTAAAGGAACTTGGTTTAAATCAAATTAGCCAAACGAATTCATTACAATTTCAACATCTTAATGATGTATTGGAGTTTTTTGCAAAATTACCGAGTGCTGAGGAAATTATTGCATTGCGTCCAGCGCCGGAACTGCAAAATCAGGTAAATTATTTACTCGAAAAACAGTCTACTGAAGGATTGAGTGCCATTGAGGAAGAGCAATGGCAACAATATGAATATATGGAGCATTTAGTGCGTATTGCTAAGGGTAATGCGTTTTTAAAGTTAAAAGAAAAATAATGAGTCGTTCTTATATTGATATTGATGCAGAAATTGAGGCTTATCGAGAGGGTTTATGAAAGTTATTATCGACACGAATGTTTGGGTTTATGCGCCATGAATATAAAACAAGGCTACAAACAAACCGAAATCGGCATCATTCCTGAAGATTGGGAGGTTAAAAATTTTGGAGATTTAGCCACTACTGTTTCGTCTGGCACTTCAAAGGCAAGCCAAATCCACGGAAATTATCAAGTTTATGGCTCGACTGGAGTAATTGGTTATAGCAATAAAGCCGAATACGGCGGTGATGCAATACTTGTTGCCCGTGTTGGAGCTAATGCAGGAAAACTAAACCTTGTTTCTGGTGAATATGGCGTAACAGATAACACCATTATCATTCGATTAAAAAACAATTGTTGTTTGCCATTCTTTTGGCGACAGCTTGAGCAAAAACACTT
>JBDLQG010000111.1:0-6879 GCA_039800705.1 Pseudomonadota bacterium | reverse complement strand
ACCCTCAGTTATAAAAATGGTAGAGTTATTTTGAAGCACAATAAACTCCTCTTTGTTTTTACCAGGTAATTCATCATTTAAATGCACCCTACAATCCCTTAATTTTTTATTGTGCAGGTTTGCTTTTTTAGCGCGCTCGTTGGCTAACTTTTTAATACCAGCGAGTTCTTTACGTTCTCTTTCACTTTGTTCAATACGCTTACGTAACGCATCTGCAACGGCTGGGTTGCGGTGTAAGAAGTTATCAAGCTCTTTGGCTAAAAACTCTTCTATAAACTTTTTCATAGAAGGCCCGCCCTCGTATACATATTGAGAACCTAATTTGGTTTTTGTTTGGCTTTCAAAAACCGGCTCTTGCACACGCACAGAAACTGCTGCTACAATACTGGTTCTGATATCAGAAACGTCGTAATCTTTTTTAAAGAAATCACGAATAACTTTTATGTACCCTTCTCTAAATGCCTGTTGGTGCGTACCCCCTTGAGTGGTGTATTGACCGTTTACAAAAGAAAAAATATCTTCTCCGTAATCGTTGTTATGCGATACCGCTATTTCAATATCCTCCCCTTTTAAATGAATAATAGGGTAACGAAGCTCGTCGGGATTGGTTTTACGAAGGAGCAAATCCAATAAGCCGTTTTTACTCACATACTTTTTGCCATTGAATTGCATGGTTAAACCCGCATTCAAATAACAATAGTTCCAAAGTTGCGCGTCTAAATATTCGTGTATGAAATGGAAATTTCTAAATACCGTTTCATCTGGTATAAACGACACTAGTGTACCATTTGGTTCCGAACTTTTTGTTTCTTTTTGATCATCTACTAAAACACCTCTTTCAAAAATGGCTGTTTTTTCTCTACCATCTCTGTAAGCTGTTACTTTAAAATATTGACTTAACGCATTTACGGCTTTAGTACCCACTCCATTCAAACCCACACTTTTTTGGAAAGCTTTACTATCGTATTTAGCACCGGTATTAATTTTACTCACCACATCCACTACTTTACCTAGAGGGATACCTCTACCGTAATCTCTGATGGTAACTGTTTTATCTTCGATGGTAATTTCTACTTGTTTACCATGACCCATGGTATGTTCGTCGATACAGTTATCTACCACTTCTTTGATAAGCACATAAATACCATCATCGGTGGCAGAACCGTCTCCTAATTTTCCAATATACATACCCGGACGAAGCCTAATATGTTCACGCCAATCTAATGACCTAATCGACGATTCGTCGTATGCGCTATTGTTTACTTTTTCAGCCATTTTTTCTCCTGCTTTTTTGATTGAGGAAACAATTGAAAAAACGATGCGGAGCAATACACAAAGCAATGTTGCGCAAGTGCGCTATAGCCTGCATATTCAAGATCATAGTTGGATTCATCTTTATCAACCCGTTGAGCATAGTGTGAATCGCGTTGCTAAACAAGTGGGGCGTATTCAAACCGGTAATATTCGAACATATTTAGGGTATTCGCTGGCGACGTTAATTTTACTTTTATGGGTGGTAAGCTGATGAATTGGTTAATCGCAATTATTCAAACGGCTTTATTTGTGGCGCTTGCACCGCTTTTGATGGGTTTTCTTAAATTTTGTAAATGTTTGCTGCAAAATCGTAGTGCACCGTCATTTCTACAACCTTATCGTGAGTTACTTAAATTAACGCGTAAACAGCCAGTCATTTCAGAAGATGCGTCATGGTTATTTTGCGTGGCGCCGTATCTTATTTTCACCGCAATGATCTTAGCGGCATCGGTGGTTCCGTTTATCGCTATTGATCTACCTACGTCAGCGGAAGCGGATGTAATTGTATTAGTTGGTTTTTTTGCTTTTGCGCGTTTCTTTCTTGCTTTAGCTGGACTGGATATTGGTACCGCGTTTGGTGGGATGGGATCTTCGCGTGAGATGACAATTTCCTCGCTTGCCGAACCCGCGATGCTGATGGCGGTTTTTACCCTAACCATGACAGCCTCAACGACAAATCTATCAGGCGCTATTGAGCATGTTTTGCAGGAAGGGCTTATTTTACGCCCGTCTTTTGTCTTTGCGTTATTTGCATTGATTTTGGTGGCGATTGCTGAAACAGGGCGTATTCCAGTTGATAATCCCACTACGCATTTAGAGCTTACGATGATTCATGAAGCGATGGTTTTAGAATACAGCGGTCGTCATTTAGCCTTAATTGAATGGGCGAGTGCATTGAAATTGATGCTTTATGGTGTATTGATTTCCAATATTTTCTTTCCTTGGGGAATTGCTGAAAGTTTTACGTTATCTGCGCTGGGATATGGACTGTTGAGTATTTTAGGTAAACTTATTTTTCTCTGTATTTTCTTGGCGTTAGCTGAAACAGCCGTTGCTAAAATGCGCTTGTTTCGCGTGCAAGAATATCTGGGATTTGCTTATTTACTGGGCGTTCTCGGTATGCTGAGTCATATCATTTTGGAGTCAACGCGATGAATATCGAATCACAAGATTTTTACACACAGGCAATTTTATCGATGTCTGCGTTGGTGGGACTAACGTCATTTTTAATGCTTGGGCAAGGGCGTTTACTGCGATTGATTTTTGTGTTTGCGCTACAAGGTTTGCTATTAACGCTGACAACTGGACTTTCTGCATACAGTTTGGATAATCCGCATTTATATATTTCAGCGGTGCTTACCTTTTCACTGAAAGTCATGTTTATTCCATGGATGTTGCAAAAACAGGTACTTGAAATGAATATGCACCGTGACGTGGAGGCCCTCAAAAACAATACGGCTGTCATGCTAGGTGGGGCGAGTTTAATGGTGTTTAGCTATTACGTTCTGCAGCCTATTATTCATACGTCGTCCATGATTATGCTCAATGCGTTAGCGGTGAGTTTATCGGTTGTTCTGCTTGGCTTGCTTTTGATGATTTCACATCGTCAAGCGGTTGCCCACGTGGTCGGCTTTATGTCGATTGAAAACGGATTATTTTTTGCCGCCATCGTTTCTACTAATGGGATGCCTATGGTCGTTGAGCTTGGCGTCGCGTTTGACGTGCTGGTTGCAGCGGTTTTATTTGGTATTTTCTTTTTGCATATTCGCACCAGCATTGATTCACTGGATGTTGATTTAATGAATAAATTACATGAGGTGGACAAATGATCGCGGTGTATTCTTTATTGCTACTTTCTGCAGTGGGTATCGTGTTTTTTGCCTTGAGCGGACACAAAGAAAATATTGGTAAATTCAATACGCGTATCAATGGCGTGAGTTTGCTCATTACGGTCATTTTAGCGATGACCGTTTTTAATCAAGGTACACTTCTATCAAGTGGTAAAGCGTTTTTGATTGATTCATTCAATGTCTATTTAATTGTTTTAACAGCGTTTGTTGGGTTTACGACGTCACTTTTTTCAGAGCCTTATATGGCACATGAAATCGAATTAGGCAAACTCACGCAGGGCAGATTAAAACTTTATTATTCCATGTATCAAGGTTTTATGCTGGCGATGTACTTGGTTCTTACCACAAACAACATGGGCATCATGTGGGTGGCGATGGAAGGTGCAACGTTAGCCACGGTTTTACTTGTCAGTTTATATCGCACGCCCGAATCTATTGAAGCCGCATGGAAATATTTTATTTTATGTGGCGTGGGTATTGCACAAGCGTTATTTGGAACGATTTTACTTTATTACGCGGCCTCACAAATTGGGGATAGTGAAAATGCGTTACTTTGGTCAGTGCTTCATGAACACGCTACTGAGCTTAATCCCGATATTTTAGAAATTGCGTTTGTCTTTTTGCTCATTGGTTATGGTACAAAAATGGGTTTAGTGCCTCTCCATAATTGGCTACCCGATGCACACTCTGAAGGGCCAACCCCGATGTCTGCTGTGTTGTCTGGCTTACTGCTTAATGACGCACTGTATGCTGTTATTCGCAATAAAATGCTCATCGATGGCGCGACACAAACGCATATTGCCGGTTATTTGATGATGGGTTTTGGTTTGGTGTCTTTTTTAGTGGCAGCGTTATTTTTGCATCGTCAAAAAGATATTAAACGTTTGTTTAGTTATTCATCGATTGAACACATGGGACTCATGACATTTGCATTTGGCATTGGTGGCTCACTCGCGACGTTTGCAGGACTGCTTCACATGACGGTGCATTCGCTCGTGAAATCCGCTATTTTTGTGACAGTGGGTCATGCGTCGCAAATTTCGGGGACGCAAAAAATGACGGGCATTCGCGGCCTAATTAAAACACAGCCTAAAGTTGGTTGGGGACTTTTGATTGGTACGTTAGCGATTGCGGGTTTCCCCCCGTTTGGCGTATTTACCAGTGAGTTTTTAGTGTTACTGGCCACCATGCACGAATATCCATGGTTAACTCCCTTTTTATTACTCGGCATCGGTATTGCATTTGCGGGATTATTCCGACATGTTCAGCCAATGGTCTATGGCGTCAAACCAGAAGGGCAGTTGGCAATTAAGGCAAATTTAATTCCTGTCATGGTGCATTTAGGCTTGGCATTATGGCTTGGTCTTGCGATACCCAGTTTTTTAAGTGATTGGTTTAGCCAAGCGACGTTGTTAATTTCGGGGAGTGCATTGTGAGTTGGAAAATAACCTTTCTGCAACAAATCGTTGAAGCCGATATTTTTGTTAAATCAACGCAAATATCATCTCATATTGAATTATGCCAAATCGATGATAGTCATTGGCAGCAAATCGCCCAAATCGCCAAAGCAAATCAGTTACGCTGGGCAGCGGGTTTTGCTGTGCAAAGCGGTGAACAATTTCATGTTCATGCGTGTTTTGAGCGAAAAGGTGCTTATCTTTTATTTCGCACGACTATTAACGGGGCAAAACCGCAATTACCTTCGCAAGCAACGGTCTATGCGGCGGCAAATCGCAGTGAACGTCACACGCATGATTTGTTTGGCATCGAGTTTTTGCAACATCCCGATTCGCGTGGCTGGACACGTCATCAAGCGTGGGGGCGTCATGAATACCCACTTCGCCATGATTTTCCAGTCAGTGGAACACCTGCTGAAATTACACCGCCCGATACCAGCTATCATTTTGTAGAGGCGCATGGGGTAGGTGTTTATGAAATTCCTGTTGGGCCTGTTCATGCTGGCATTATTGAACCGGGGCATTTTCGTTTTCAAGCCGTTGGCGAGTTGATTTTAAATTTAGAAGAGCGGCTCGGGTATGTGCATAAAGGCATCGAGAAAATTGCGGAAGGTCGCACACCGGAAGGCCTTGCAAAATTAGCAGGGCGCGTGTCGGGCGATACGACAGTGTCACATACATGGGCGGCTTGCATGGCGATGGAACATGCCGCTGGCCTTGAAATCCCAAGACGCGCAGCGTTGATTCGTGGCATTTTTGCAGAGCGTGAGCGGATTGCGAATCATCTTGGCGATATTGGCGCGATTTGCAATGACGTGGCGTTTACGTTTGCCTTTATGCAAATGATGCGACTTAAAGAGCTGTGGTGTCGTACAAATTATGAACTATTCGGGCATCGTTTTTTAATGGATAAAATTGTTGCAGGTGGTGTGAATATTGATATCAATGACGCGGCCGGTAAGTTTATGCTTATCGAAATTAACGAGTTACGTGTGGAATTAGCACAAATTATTCCGGCTATTGATTTAAGTTCCTCACTTGAAGATCGTATTTATACAGCTGGTTATTTATCGCCGCAGACGGCTGAATTATTCGGTACGCTCGGTTTCGTTGGTCGGGCGAGTGGTCAAAATTTTGATGTGCGTCGAGATGCACCTTATGCACCGTATGAAAACGTCAAAGTGAAAGTGCCGCTTGAAACGCAAGGTGATATTGCTTCGCGTTTTTGGGTGCGCTATAAAGAAATCAATGCGTCACTCAAATTAATTGAGCAGTTTATTGCTCAGTTAGAGTTATTACCCGAAGGGGATTTATTAGCGCCTTGGATTATTCCAGACAACGGCAGTTTTGGTTTGGGGATTGTCGAAGGGTGGCGCGGTGAAATTATCACGTATGTAGAATTTGGCCGAAACAATGTCATTTCGCGTTTTTATCCACGCGATCCAAGTCAAGTGAATTGGGAACCGCTTGAAAAAGCGGTATTAAATAACATTGTGCCCGATTTTCCTGTGTGCAATAAATCCTTTAATTGTTCGTATTCTGGCAGTGATCTTTAGGGTGGCATGAATGTTTGATATATTTAAAAAAATTGTAACCACCGGCATTGTCACAGAAACATACAAAGCCGCTTATGATGAAGAATTAGCCACGCTTGGCATTGAAATCAAGCATCGTATTGATAAACAGTTTTCGGGAAGTTTAGCTATTCGACAAGTCGACGCGGGATCGTGCAATGGCTGTGAGCTTGAAATTCATGCGCTCAATAATCCCTTTTATGACGTGGAGCGTTTTGGGATTCATTTCGTCGCGTCACCGCGTCATGCGGATATTTTACTTGTGACGGGTGTGGTGTCGCGCCACATGCAAACCGCGCTACTTCGTACTTATGAGGCCACGCCTGATCCGAAATGGGTCATTGCAATGGGCGATTGTGCGAGTTGTGGCGGTGAATTTGGCACGTCTTATGCTTCATGTGGAGCAGTGAGCAATGTCATTCCCGTCGATATGACAATTAGTGGTTGCCCACCAACACCTCTTGTTTTACTCAAGAGTTTATTAACGTTGATGGAAAAAGAAAAATGAAAAAGAAAGTTCTTAATGCTGTTTTATTGGCAAGTATGCTGATGCCTTGCGTCGGTCACGCTAAAACAGTGGAAGATTTTCAAACATGGGGAAATGTTACCGCCACGGGCAGTTTAGGTATTATCAGTCCCGATTTACAAAAAATGAAATATTGGCTTGAAGGGCAGGGGCGTTTT
>JBDLQG010000110.1:0-7023 GCA_039800705.1 Pseudomonadota bacterium | reverse complement strand
CCGAAACACTGTTTGATAAAGCTATTGGTGGTGCTGGCGAGCAACGCTATGATTCAGCAACCGATGAAACGTCCAGTGCGCTTAAATTGGAAGGCGGCAAAAATCAGTTTGCATATCATGTTGATGGCTTTTATCGTGATGCAGGTAATACGAGCATTGGCGGTATGGCCATTGATGAAGTGCGAGCGCGTCAACATGATCCCAGTTTTCAAGCCGTACCGGTAGGTGAGTTACAAAATACAGATGGCTTTATAAACAATACGCAAACGCGAACGCGAGGCGGTAGCGCGGGTTTTTCGATGATTGGCGATGTAGGTCTAGCAGGCGCGGCCATCAACCAATTAGAAAAAAATTACGGTATTCCGCCCGATGGACATGGTGAAACCCCTGTTCACGTTGAAATGAAACAAACCAAATATGATTTTAAAAGTCAGCTCAATGACCCATTTGCGTTTGCGCAAACGCTGAAAATGAAATTTGGTTATACCGATTATGCGCATACGGAATTTGATGGGAATATTGCTGGCACGACTTTTTTAAATCAAACGTATGAAAGCCGTTTTGAGTTGGCGCATACACCGTTGATAAAAAATAACAAAGGCGTTTTGGGTTTTCAATCGAGTAATGGTGAGTTTGTCGGATTGGGTGAAGAAGGCAAAATTGTGCCGAAATCCAATATTGATACTTACGGTCTATTTAATGTTGAATCGCTCAAAGCGGGCGCGATGACGTATGAAATGGGTGGGCGTATTGAATCCACGCAA
This sequence comes from Pseudomonadota bacterium, assembly GCA_039800705.1. Lineage (GTDB taxonomy): Bacteria > Pseudomonadota > Gammaproteobacteria > Methylococcales > Methylomonadaceae > UBA10906. The sequence goes on along the minus strand of JBDLQG010000110.1, from coordinate 6,259 downwards.
ATTACGCCAGATAGTCGCGCTGATGTGTCGTATATTCCACTCAGTGGGTCGCTTTCGGCTTCATGGGAAGTAAATACGCAGAATAAATTAAATTTAGCATTTACTCATTCGCAACGTGCGCCGCAAATTCAAGAATTATTTTCAGACGGTTTTCACTTCGCCACGCGCAGTTATGAAATCGGTAATGCCCATTTAAAAAAAGAATTATCCAATAATTTGGATTTAAGCTATCAATTCGATACGTCATGGGTGAAGGCGGATGTGAGTGTATTTCATAATTGGGTGAGTGATTATATTTATCAGCAACGCGACAGTGCGCAATTATTTGATGTGCAAAACGAGCAGTTGATTGCCAGCAATCTTGATTGCGCTGAATGTTTCCCACTTTTGCATACACAGCAGCAAGCCGCCATTTTTAAAGGCTTTGAAGCTAAAACCGTGTTTCCGTTGATGGATAATAAATTCGGTTTAGTCGATTTGACGTTATTTGGCGATTATACGCGCGGGACGTTTGATAATGGCGGCGATGTCCCTCGAATGCCACCGCTGCGTTATGGGGTGCAAGTGAGCTATGATAAAAATGAATGGTCAAGTAACGTGCGTTTAACGCGCGGTGAGGCGCAAACGAATGCAGGTGATAATGAAACCACCACGCCAGCCTACATATTGCTGAATTTAGGCACGCAATACAAAATCGCCCATTTTGCACAATCGGATATTTTGCTTTTCGCTAAAGGGAAAAATTTACTCGATGAAACTATTCGTAGCTCGGTGTCTTATTTACGCAATTTTGCACCCGATGCAGGGCGAAGTGCAGAAGTCGGTATTCGGGTGAATTATTAACGTGGTCAAAAGTTGAAAAGCGTAATGATTGATTCTATTTAGATGTTGAGAATAACAATGAATATAAAAACAGCAAAAACATCGATTTCTCGTGAAGATTATTTTGCTTTGGATAATCACTCGAATGAAAAACATGAGTTTTATCAAGGTGAAATTTTTGCCATGTCGGGCGGGACGTTTATCCACGCTACGATTGGTGCAAACGTTGTCACAGAATTAAAAATCAAATTACGCGGAAAATGTTGCCAAGCAACAAATAGCGATATGCGTATTGAAACGCCTACAGGGTTAATTACCTATCCCGATGCCGCTGTTTTTTGTGGCAAACCGGAATTATCTGATAATCAATGCAGTTTATTGAATCCCGTCGTCATTGTCGAAGTCCTTTCACCTTCGACAAGACGTTATGATGAAAGCGGTAAATTTTCGCTTTATCGCAGCATTTCAACCTTTAGCGATTATCTACTGATTGATTCTGAAAAAGTATTTGTCCAACATTTTCGCAAAATAGAAGGTAATGAATGGGTTTTACATGACTATTTTGAACTAGATGATCAACTGTTCTTACAGAGTATTCAAGAAACACTCTGTTTGCGTGAAATTTACGAAAACGTGCCGTTTTAATTTAGTGCTTGTTATTCATTTTTGTCACAGTCTTGTCATAATAACGAAATAGACTTAGATTATTGCACAACCACTTAAAATAAAATGATCAATGCACCGATGACAGATAAAACAAATCACGACCTTGAGCTACAAAAACCTGAACTTTATATTAATCGTGAACTCAGTATTTTAGAGTTTAATAAACGTGTTTTAGCGCAAGCCAAAGACGAAAGTGTTCCGTTGCTTGAGCGTCTGAATTATTTGTGCATTTCGTGTTCCAATTTAGATGAATTCTTTGAAGTGCGCGTTGCCAGCGTCATTGAAATGGTGACGATGGATCCTGATACGCGCGGCATCGATGGATTAACGCCCAATGAACAGTTGGATTTAATTTCAACCTACACGCGTAAATTAGTGACAGATCAATATGATGTACTCAACAACATTTTGCTGCCTAAACTCAAAGAAGAAAATATTCATTTTGTGCGTCGTCAAGAATGGACAGAGTTGCAGCGCAAATGGCTTGAAACGTATTTTAATGAAGAAATTTTGCCCATTTTAACGCCCGTTGGACTTGATTCAGCGCATCCGTTTCCGCGTATTTTAAACAAAAGTCTCAATTTCATTATTTCGCTAACTGGCAAAGACGCGTTTGGGCGAAATAGTGGTCGCGCTGTGTTGCAAGCGCCTCGTTCATTGCCACGCACGATTAAATTACCGAGTAAAGAAACGGGCAGTGGGCCAAATGATTTTGTCTTCTTATCGTCGATTATTCATCAATTTATCGATCAGCTTTTTCATGGCATGACAATCAAAGGGTGTTATCAGTTCCGTGTGACGCGAAATAGTGATTTTTTTGTGGACGATGATGCGATTGATGATTTGCTGCTGGCGGTACAAGGTGAGCTTGCTATGCGTAATTATGGCGATGAAGTGCGCCTTGAAATTGATGCGAATTGCCCCGACGAAACTGTTTCGTTTTTGCTCGGGCGTTTTGGGATGACGCGTGATCGACTTTTCCTTGTTGACGGCCCGGTGAATTTGAGTCGTGTACAGGAAATTAATGAGTTAATTTTAGATCGCCCAGATTTGAAGTTCACACCGTTTAAACCCACGATTCCACATGAATTAGCGCGTCAAAAAGACATTTTTTCCGCGATTAAACGCAACGATATTTTACTGCATCAACCGTTTGAATCGTTTTCACCGGTAGTGGATTTTGTGCGTCAAGCGGCTGTTGACCCCGATGTGCTTGCCATTAAACAGACGCTTTATCGAACTGGCGCGAATTCGCCCATCGTCAGCGCCTTAGTCAAAGCCGCACGTAGCGGTAAAGTCGTGACTGTTGTTATTGAATTGCGAGCGCGTTTTGACGAAAAAGCCAATATTGATTTAGCGTCAAAATTACAAGAAGCGGCTGTGCATGTTGTGTATGGGGTAGTTGGCTATAAAACCCATGCCAAAATGTGCCTCGTGCTGCGTCGTGAAGGTAAACAACTGCGCAATTATGTGCATTTAGGCACGGGAAATTACCATCCTAAAACCGCGCAAATTTACACCGATTACGGTTTATTTTCGTGCGATAAAGAATTAGGCGAGGATGTGCGTCGCGTTTTTACCCAGCTCACCAGTTTGGGCAAAGTGACCAAACTCAATAAATTACTGCAATCGCCTTTTACATTGCATAGCGGTTTAATGGAAAAAATCGAGCGTGAAATTCGTCACGCAAAAGCAGGTAAACCCGCGAAAATTATTATTCAAGTCAACGCGGTGGTGGAACCGCTTGCTATTCAAGCGCTCTATCGTGCATCGCAAGCGGGCGTTAAAATTCAAATGATTGTGCGCGGAATGTGTTGTTTACGTCCTAATATTGCGGGTATTTCCGACAATATTGAAGTTCGCGCTATTGTCGGGCGTTTTTTAGAGCATGCACGAATTTATGCGTTTTTCAATGACGGCAATCAAGAAGTCTATGCGTCAAGTGCCGATTTGATGAATCGCAATATGTTCAAACGGGTTGAAATTTGTTTTCCCATTGAAAATAAAAAACTCGCTCAACGCATTTTGCGTAATTTAGATTGGTATTTAAGCGATAATTCTCAAGCGTGGATTTTGCAAGCGGATGGAACGTATAGTCGCGCCGCGCGGGGTAAAGATGAACCCATTATTCAAGCACAGGCAATGTTATTAGTTGAGTCACAAACAGGGTAATGTTCACAAATTGTGCTAAAATCTGACCCATTCGTTTAGGTTTTAGCACGTTTATTGTGACATTATGGAAAAAATAAAAGTTTTATTTGTTTGTATGGGCAATATTTGCCGCTCCCCCACCGCTGAAGGCGTTTTCACGCATTTAGTCCATTCTCAAAAAATAGCGCATCATTTTCAGATTGATTCCGCAGGGACGCACGCTTATCACATTGGCGATGCCCCCGATTTGCGCTCGCAAAAAACAGCGTTAAATCGCGGCATTGATATTAGTCATCTGCGTGGGCGAAAAGTCATTTTCGGTGATTTTGACGATTTCGATTTTATTCTTGCGATGGATGATGAAAACCATGCTATTTTGATGAATGCGTGTCCTGCGCAACATCAGCACAAAATTTCCCATTTCCTCAGTTTTGCTCCCCAACTCAATACCCGCGAAGTGCCTGATCCTTATTATGGTGGCGCACAAGGTTTTGAGCGCGTACTCGATATGATTGAGGCGGCAAGTGAGGGCTTTTTAAATCATCTACGCGCTGAAAAGCGGTTAGGATAAAACATGGCGATTGTAACAAATACACTCAATTATTTAGACGGGGATACGCATTTAGAAGGCTTCTTTGCGTTTGATGATGCCATTGTGGGTCAGCGTCCAGCGGTCATTGTCAGTCATGCGTGGGCGGGGCGAAGTGAATTTACGTCAGAGAAAGCGATTAAATTAGCTGAACTGGGGTATGTTGGTTTTGCGCTGGATATGTATGGCGCGGGAAAATTGGGCAAAACCGATGAAGAATGTGGCGCGTTGATGCGTCCTTTCGTCGAAGACCGCGCGTTGCTCCAAAAACGCATTGGCGCAGCATTGGCTAACGTGCGTTTATTGCCTTGGGTGGATGATAAAAATATTGCCGCCATGGGCTTTTGTTTTGGTGGGCTTTGTGTGCTGGATTTAGCGCGGACAGGGGCAAATGTCAAAGGCGTGGTGAGTTTTCACGGTTTGCTGCACGCACCAGCGAATTTACATGAACCCAAAATCACGGCTAAAGTGCTTGCCCTTCATGGTCACGATGACCCGTTAGTACCGCCGGCGCAAGTAGCCGATTTTCAATCTGAAATGACAAAAGCCGGTGCAGATTGGCAGTTGCACACGTATGGCAATACTGTGCACGCCTTTACGAATCCACTAGCGAGTGATTATGCCGCAGGATATAAATTTTGCCCAAATGCGAATCGTCGCGCGTGGCAGGCAACAGAAGATTTCCTTGCAGAAATTTTTGCTAATTAGTATGTGAATTTTGCGTTAACAACCACTGGATGCTTTTTCCTTCAACTTTAATAATAAGAAACCACTATGAACGCATTTACTGAAGTATTTTTATTGATGTTTACCGCTGTGACGTTGACGCAATATTGGCTGGCAAGACGTCAAGCCGCTTATGTTCTAGCTAATCGAGAATCTGTTCCATCGGCATTTACACAAACGGTGTCGCTTGCTGCGCACGAAAAAGCAGCCGATTACACGCTTGCAAAATCAAAACTTGGTGATGTTGAGCGTGGTCTTGGCGTGGTGTTAATTTTAGGGTTGACGATTTTTGGCGGTATTAACGCGGTGTTCGAATTTTGCGCGGCGCATATTGCCTCCCCGTTAATGGCAGGCGTGAGCGCGATTGCGTTGTTGACGTTATTTATGTCACTGTTTGAAATGCCCGTAAGTTGGTATGGCACGTTTGTTATCGAAGAAAAATTCGGTTTTAACAAAAGTACGCCTGCGCAATTTATCAAAGACGAAATCATGCAATTAACGCTTGCGGCAGTGATTGGCTTACCGATTCTTGCGCTAGTGCTTTGGGTGATGGACAGCGTGGGTGAATACTGGTGGGTGTGGGCATGGGCGATTTTAATCAGTTTTTCACTGTTGATGAGCTGGTTATTTCCGACGTTGATTGCACCGTTATTTAACAAATTTACGCCTATGGAAGATGGTGCGCTCAAAACGCGTATTTCGGGATTACTTGAGCGTTGTGGTTTTAACAGCCAAGGCATTTTTATTATGGATGGCTCAAAGCGTTCGGGTCACGGTAATGCGTATTTTACGGGGATTGGCAATAATAAACGCATTGTGTTTTATGATAACTTGGTCGCGTCACTTGATGATGAAGAACTTGAAGCGGTCTTAGCGCATGAGCTTGGGCATTTTAAATGCAAACACGTTGTGAAAATGCTCATCACCTCGTCTATCACCAGTTTCATTGGTTTTGGTCTTTTGGGTTGGATGATTAAAGAAGATTGGTTCTTTACGGGTTTAGGCGTTTCGCAGCCATCGAATGCGGCGGCGCTTTTGTTGTTTATGTTAGTAGCGCCGATTTTCACTTTTTTCATGCAGCCGGTCAGCGCGTATTTTCAACGCAAATTTGAATTTGAAGCCGATGATTTTGCCGCGCAACACGCGCAGGCGAGCAGACTTGTTAGTGGCCTTGTAAAATTGTATGAAGAAAATGCCAGTACACTCACACCTGACCCGCTTTACGCGTCATTTTATTATAGCCACCCGCCCGCAGCGGTGCGTATTGCCCATTTAATGGGCGACAAATGAGTGCGGATACGCTTG